>JAPSLU010000118.1 GCA_031180405.1 Bacillus sp. (in: firmicutes)
AAAGAAAATTAAGCTTGCTACATATGCTTCTCGTTGTATTGAAAATGAGATTTTAATGTATTTGCGGAGAAACAACAAGCTTCGTTCTGAGGTGTCATTTGATGAACCGCTAAACATTGACTGGGATGGGAATGAACTATTGCTATCTGATGTATTAGGAACGGAAGATGATATTATTACGAAGGATCTGGAAGCTAACGTTGATAGAAAATTACTATTAAAAGCACTTCAGCAATTAAATGATCGTGAAAAACAAATTATGGAGCTTCGATTTGGATTGCAGGGTGGGGAAGAAAAAACTCAAAAAGATGTCGCAGACATGCTTGGTATTTCCCAATCCTATATTTCTAGACTTGAAAAAAGAATAATTAAAAGATTGCAGAAAGAATTTAACAAAATGGTGTAAAAAAATTTTTAATCCAATCAAAGCCAATAATATCAAGAAAGATGAGGTAATCTGTTTCAAGTGACGGTTATAGCTTGTGCATATTTTTTCCTGTCGAGGAGATACTTAACTCTGTACAGCAACTCCTGTTAGGAGGGAAAGATGTGACAAGAAATAAAGTCGAAATTTGTGGAGTAGATACCTCAAAACTTCCAGTTCTTAAGAATGAGAAAATGAGAGAGCTATTTAAGCAAATGCAAAACGGAGACTTATCAGCAAGAGAAGAGCTGGTAAATGGCAACTTAAGATTGGTACTTAGTGTAATCCAGCGATTTAACAACAGAGGAGAATTTGTTGATGATTTGTTTCAAGTTGGCTGTATAGGATTAATGAAATCCATCGATAATTTTGACTTAGGCCAGAATGTCAAATTTTCAACATATGCTGTACCAATGATTATCGGAGAAATTCGTAGATACTTAAGGGACAACAATCCAATTCGAGTCTCCCGATCACTTAGAGACATTGCTTATAAGGCACTTCAAGTAAGGGAACGTTTAATGAGTGAGACGTCTAGGGAACCAACAGCAGAGGAAATTTCAAAAGAACTAGATGTACCTCACGAGGAGATCGTTTTTGCGCTTGATGCGATTCAGGATCCTGTTTCATTATTTGAACCGATCTATAATGACGGAGGAGATCCAATTTTTGTAATGGATCAGCTAAGTGATGAAAAAAATCGCGATATTCAGTGGATTGAAGAATTAGCATTAAAAGAAGGTATGAGACGCCTAAATAGCCGGGAGAAGTTAATTTTAAGAAAGCGTTTCTTCCAAGGTAAAACGCAAATGGAAGTTGCTGAAGAAATTGGAATATCTCAAGCGCAAGTCTCTAGGTTAGAAAAAGCTGCAATTAAACAAATGAATAAAAACATTCAAAATTAAGGCTGCTCGTGTCCGAGTAGCCTTTTTCCTTGTGTAAGAAAATATTTTTAGAAAAAGTTTTTCCCTCCTGAATAGTTAGTGCTCATTCAAACATAGATATATATAAGGGGAATAATGAGTGTGAAAAAATGATAGATATCATAATTGAAATTGGAGGGGTGTTATATGTATATTTCTGAGTTTCAAACAAAGGATGTAGTGAATGTATCAGATGGAAAAAAGATGGGGAATATTGGAGACTTTGATATAAATGTTACAACTGGTAAAATTCAAGCGATTATCATAAATGGTCAGGGGAAGATGCTTGGTTTTTTTGGGAAAGATGAGGAATTTGTTATACCATGGAGAAATATAGTGAAAATCGGTGAGGATGTCATATTAGTTAGAATGAATCGACAAATAGATCTACAAGAAGAATAATTTCTCATACAAAGCTAAACGTTGAGGGGAAAATGTGGTAAAATAAAGAGCGATAGTACAGATTAAATGTCGAAATAAAAGGGTTGAAATATATGACAGCCGAAGTTTTTAAGCTAAGAGATAATACCCATTTAACTTTAACAGGCTGGGACCAGTTTTTAAGTGGTCTGACTGTTGGATTTACCACTAATTCTGGTGGTTTTAGTTCTGGGGACTTTACATCATTAAATCTTGGCCTTCATGTACATGATGAGCCTGATGTTGTTAGAAAAAATCGAGAAGTTCTTGCGAAGGCACTTTCGTTTCCGATGGAAAACTGGGTCTTTGCAGAACAAATTCACTCTAACAGGATTATAAAGGCGACCAAAGCTAATTGTGGTAAGGGTGTAAGCTCTTATGAGGATGGGTTAACAGGGTGTGATGGAGTATATACTTCTGAAAAAGGAGTTATGCTATCACTTTGTTTTGCTGATTGTGTACCTTTATTCTTTATGGTTCCCGAAAAATCGTTAATAGGATTGGCTCATGCAGGCTGGAAAGGAACTGTAAAGGATATTGCTGGGGAAATGATTAGAAAATGGCACCAAGATGAAGGAGTTGACCCAAAGGATATTATTGTGGCCATTGGCCCTTCGATTGGTGAATGCTGTTATTTTGTTGATGATAAAGTGATATCATCAATTGATAAGACAGTATTAGAAAATGGTCCTTTACCCTTTAAGGAACTCTCAAATGGAAAATATCAACTAGATTTAAAGCTTCTTAATGAGCATTATTTACGAAATGCAGGAATAAATAAAGACAATATACTCGTTTCGGGGTATTGTACAAGCTGTGAGGAATCACTATTTTTTTCTCATCGTCGCGATAATGGGCACACAGGTAGAATGCTAAGTTTTATTGGAATAAATGAGGAGGTTTCCCTCTAAAAGATGAACGTACAGAAAAATTACCAGGTAATTAAAAAAACAATACAAGAAACTTGTCAACGAATTGGCAGAAAACCAGAACAAATAAACGTCATAGCAGTAACAAAATATGTAAGTGTACAACGTGCAAAGGCAGCGCTTGAGGCAGGAATTTGTCATCTTGGTGAAAACCGAGATGACGGTCTAAATGAAAAGTTTGAAGAATTAGGAAACAGCCCTACATGGCATTTTATTGGTTCGCTTCAGAAAAGAAAGGTTAAGAACATCATTGAGAAAGTTGATTACATTCACTCACTTGACAGGCTGTCTTTAGCCGAAGAAATTGATAAGAGAGCTAAAAAGACAATCAAATGCTTTGTTCAAGTAAATGCTTCCGGTGAAGAATCAAAACATGGATGTTCTCCTGAAGAGGTTGTTGATTTTGTACAACAATTAATTCAATTTCCAAGTATACAAATCGTAGGCTTAATGACAATGGCCCCATTAACAGAGGAAAAAGAAGTGATAAGGAATTGTTTTAAAAAATTAAAACTGCTACAACTCGATGTACAAGCTTTAAACTTGCCATCAGCTCCATGTGGTGAGTTATCAATGGGAATG
This sequence comes from Bacillus sp. (in: firmicutes), assembly GCA_031180405.1. GTDB lineage: Bacteria > Bacillota > Bacilli > Bacillales > Bacillaceae > Metabacillus. The sequence continues at coordinate 3,279 of JAPSLU010000118.1, forward strand.
TCAAACGATTATGAAATAGCCATTGAAGAAGGTGCAACATACATACGAATTGGAACTTCACTTGTTGGAAATGAAATTGGAGGTGTTTAACATGTCAATTAAAAATAGATTTAAGAGCTTTTTTGCCTTAGAAGATGAAGAATATGAATATGAAGAGCCTGAAGCGAAAGAACCAGAGTATGAGGTACCACAGCAACAGTCTTTTGCACAAAAGCAACCACATACACCTAAACAGAATGTGGTAAGTTTGCAAAGTGTGCAAAAATCCTCTAAAGTGGTCTTAAGTGAACCAAGGGTATATGCAGAAGCGCAAGAGATAGCTGATCAGTTGAAAAATCGTCGAGCTGTAGTTGTTAATCTCCAAAGTATTCAAAGAGACCAAGCAAAACGCATCGTTGATTTCCTTAGTGGTACAGTTTATGCTATTGGTGGTGATATTCAACGTATAGGTATGAATATCTTTTTATGTACACCTGATAACGTAGATGTTTCCGGTGCGATTTCCGAGCTTGTAACAGAAGATGATCATCAAAGGTGGTAGGCAAAAATGAGTTTATTGTTAAGTTTAATTAACACTCTAATCACGTTTTACTCGTATGCGCTTATCGTATACATATTACTTTCGTGGTTTCCGGGAGCAAAAGAATCAGGATTTGGACAATTTTTAGCAAAAATTTGTGAGCCATATTTAGAACCATTTCGAAAAATCATTCCGCCATTAGGAATGATTGATATTTCACCAATTGTAGCAATCTTAGCTTTACGTTTTGCGCAATACGGTGTGGCTTCAATATTTAGAATGATTGGCTAGGGACTATTCTTATGGTCCCTCTTTTTTCATTTTATAAAACGGTTTCTTTTTACATATGTATTTAAAGAAAATGGAGTTGTATCATGGAACATATTTATCAGCATTTTCGCAAAGATGAACAACAATTTATAGACCAAGTCATAGAGTGGAAAGAAAACGTTTTGAATCAATATAGCCCCAAGTTGACTGATTTTCTAGATCCTCGTGAGCAAGAAATTGTCTCATCGGTTGTTGGAGAACATTTAGACGTAAAAGTAACTTTTTCTGGTGGGGTTGAAGATGCGGAAAGAAAACGTGCTTTCTTATATCCAGATTTTTATGAAACAACTAAAGATGACTTTCAATTAACATTGTTTGAAGTTCAATACGCATCAAAGTTTATAACCCTTCAACATAGGCAAGTATTAGGTTCTTTAATGAGCCTTGGATTAAAACGAAATAAATTTGGTGATATCCGATTTTACAATGAATCTATTCAATTTATTTGTGCATCCGAAATTTCTGATTATCTCCGTGCAAATTTCTTTGAGGTAGGTCGTGCCAAAATAACACTCAATGAATTAGATATTAATCAATTTATTCCCCATAGAGAAAATGTACAAGAAGTCGTGACGACGGTTTCATCTTTACGGCTGGATGTGGTTGGGGCAGCAATTTATAATCTTTCACGTCAAACAATTCAACCGCTAATTACTAGTGGCCTTGTAAAGGTGAATTGGAAAGTAGTTGATTCTGTGTCATTTGAGTGCCGTGAGGGGGATACTATTTCTATAAGAGGCTATGGTAGAAGCAAGGTGACCTCGATTGAGGGTAGAACGAAAAAAGATCGAATAAGAATAGTCGTTAGTAAACAAAAATAGAAAAAATAGGGTCTATGATAGGCATAAAAATCAAAATTAATTTGAAGAATTAGCAGGATTTTCAACAAACCTGTCGAAATATGATTTATAATGTTGTCAAGGATTAACTATTTCACTACATATTGGAGGTGGCATCCATGCCTTTAACACCTTTAGACATCCATAATAAGGAATTTAATAAAGGGTTTCGTGGATATGATGAGGATGAAGTAAACGAATTTTTAGATCAGGTCATTAAGGACTATGAAATGATTATTCGCGAAAAAAAAGAATTAGAGTCTCGCGTAACAGAATTAACTGAAAAACTAGCTCACTTTACCAATATTGAAGAGACATTGAATAAATCAATTATAATTGCACAAGAAGCAGCGGAAGATGTTAAACGCAACGCTCAAAAGGAATCGAAGTTAATTATTAAAGAAGCCGAGAAAAATGCTGATCGTATCATTAATGAGTCGCTTTCAAAATCAAGAAAGATTGCGATGGAAATTGAAGAGCTTAAAAAGCAATCAAAAGTTTTTAGAACTCGTTTTCAAATGTTAATTGAAGCTCAATTAGATCTTCTTAAAAATGATGATTGGGATCATTTATTAGAGTATGAGGTAGAACCTATTTTCGGTGAAGCAGAAGAATCAAAAAGCTAAACTTGACTTTTTGTTTTTTAATAGCATATAATACGAAAACGTAGATAATTTTCAAAAGAAACTTTCATAACACAAATATCAACGGTGAAAGGGAGAGTAGTCTTTTATACTACTTATTTTAGCGAATCGAGGATGGTGGAAGCTCGACATAAGGATAAGAGATGAAAATCACCCTGGAGTTCCATACTGAACATGTATTGATTAGTAAGTATTGGCGTTACATTCACGTTACGAATGCTTGAGTGGATTAAATGAGTAATTTAATCTAGTAGGGTGGTACCGCGAGATAACCTTCTCGTCCCTTGTTGGGATGAGAAGGTTTTTTGTGTTTTCTGGAGTCATTGAACATGTGCAATCTACCTAAGGCGCTTAAATTGCAAAAAATGAATAATTAAAATTTGGAGGAAAAAAGATGGATTACAAAGATACCCTTCTAATGCCTAAAACTGACTTCCCGATGAGAGGGAACTTACCAAACAGGGAGCCATTAATTCAAGAAAAATGGGAAGAAATGAAGATTTATGAAAAGGTACAAGAGCGGACAAAGGATCGTCCACTTTTCATTTTGCATGATGGACCACCTTACGCAAATGGGGATATCCACATGGGGCATGCCTTAAATAAAATCTTAAAGGATTTTATTGTTCGTTATAAATCAATGAGTGGTTATTGCGCACCATATGTGCCTGGTTGGGACACACATGGATTACCAATTGAGACGGCATTAACAAAAAACAAAAAAGTAAAAAGAAAAGAAATGTCAGTAGCTGAGTTTCGGAAACTTTGTGAAGAGTATGCATGGGAGCAAATTAATGGGCAACGTGAGCAATTTAAACGCTTAGGTGTTCGAGGCGATTGGGAGAATCCATATGTAACATTAAAGCCGGAGTATGAAGCTCAACAAATTAAAGTGTTTGGTGAGATGGCAAAGAAAGGCTATATTTACAAAGGATTAAAACCTGTTTATTGGTCTCCGTCAAGTGAATCTGCACTTGCTGAAGCAGAGATTGAATATGCTGACAAACGATCACCATCTATTTATGTAGCATTCCCAGTAAAAGATGGAAAAGGTGTTCTTTCAAATGATGTGAAAATTGTGATTTGGACGACAACACCATGGACAATGCCAGCAAATTTAGGTATTTCCGTCCATCCAGAACTACAATACAGTGTAGTAGCAGTAGAGGATGGGAAATATCTTGTTGCTTCTGAATTAGTGGATTCTGTTGCTTCAACCATTGGTTGGGAAAACTACAGCGTTATCCAAACGCTTAAAGGCTCTGAACTTGATAGAATTATTGCAAAACATCCAATTTATGATCGTGATTCGCTTGTGATGCTTGGTGAGCATGTAACTAGTGATGGTGGAACTGGTTGTGTTCACACAGCACCTGGTCACGGGGAAGATGACTTTATTGTTGGGGGGCAATATGGCTTAGAAGTATTATGCCCTGTCGATGAAAAAGGTTATATGACAATGGATGCACCAGGGTTTGAAGGGTTATTCTATGATGAAGCGAACAAACCAATTACAGAGAAGCTTCAAGAAGTTGGAGCGCTATTAAAACTTCAATTTATTACACACTCTTATCCACATGACTGGAGAACAAAGAAGCCAACAATCTTCCGTGCAACGGCACAATGGTTTGCTTCAATTAAAGATTTCCGTGATGACCTTTTGAAAGCTGTTAATGAAACAAAATGGGTTCCGGCTTGGGGCGAAACACGTCTTTACAACATGGTACGTGATCGTGGAGACTGGTGTATATCTCGTCAACGTGCATGGGGTGTACCAATTCCAGTATTTTATGCTGAAAATGGTGAACCAATTATCACAGATGAAACAATTCAACATGTTTCAAACTTGTTCCGTGACTTTGGTTCAAATATTTGGTTTGAGCGTGAAGCAAAAGACCTTTTACCAGAAGGTTTTACACACGAGGGTAGTCCTAATGGTAAGTTTACAAAAGAAAATGACATAATGGACGTTTGGTTTGATTCAGGTTCTTCTCATCAAGCTGTTCTTTTAGAAAGAAAAGATCTCCAAAGACCAGCAGATTTATATTTAGAAGGTTCAGATCAGTATCGAGGTTGGTTTAACTCTTCTTTATCAACTGCAGTAGCTGTAACAGGAAAAGCACCATACAAAGGTGTCCTAAGTCATGGTTTTGCCCTTGACGGTGAAGGTCGAAAAATGAGTAAATCATTAGGAAATACAGTTGTTCCTGCAAAAGTAATGAATCAACTTGGTGGAGATATCCTCCGTTTATGGGTCGCTTCAGTGGATTATCAAGCAGATGTTCGTGTTTCTGATGCCATTCTTAAGCAAGTTGCAGAAGTTTATCGAAAAATTCGAAATACGTTCCGTTTCCTTTTAGGAAACTTAAATGATTTTAATCCGGCAACTGATACAGTTAGTATTGATAACTTACGTGATGTGGACCGTTATATGCTTGTTAAGCTTAATAAGTTAACAAAACGAGTGAAGGAAGCTTATGATCAGTATGAATTTGCAGCGATTTATCATGCAGTACACAATTTCTGTACGATTGAATTAAGCTCTTTCTACCTAGATTTTGCAAAAGATGTACTATATATCGAGTCAAAAGAAAATCATGAACGTCGTGCAATTCAAACTGTACTTTATGAAACATTACTATCACTAGTTAAATTAGTTACACCAATTCTTCCACATACAGCAGATGAAGTTTGGGAGCAAATTGATTCTGTTGAGGAAGAAAGTGTTCAACTAGTTGATATGCCGGAAGTAAAAGAATATTCTCAGGCAGACGAACTAGAGAGAAAATGGGATGCTTTTATGACGTTACGGGACGATGTATTGAAAGCATTAGAAGTTGCTCGTAATGAGAAAGTTATTGGTAAATCCTTAACAGCAAGTATTGAGCTTTACCCTAATGCAGAGGCTAAAGCATTACTTGATTCTGTTGAAGAAGACTTAAAACAATTATTTATTGTATCTGGATTTACGATTGCTGGAGATTATGATGCAGCACCTGAACAGGCTCAAGCTTTTGATTCAGTTAAGATTGCTATTTCCCAAGCTGAAGGTGAAACATGTGAGCGTTGTTGGATTGTCACACCAGAAGTTGGTCAAGTTGAAGAGCATCCAACACTATGTCAACGTTGTGCTTCAATTGTTAAGGACCACTATTAATTAATACGTTAAAAAGTCATATCCCTTGGATATGACTTTTTAACGCCCATTTTTCCATAATTAAGTTTGAAAATACCATAAGCTGGGTAAAAAATACCATTCAGAGGAATTGGAATTAAACAAAAGTTAACAGCCATTACATGCACAGGAAAATTCTTATCAGGGTGAGCCACGTAAGTTTCGGGCAAAACTATATTAACATCATGAGCAGGATAAGGAGTTGTCCATCTTGAATAAATTTTCTGGTATTCGTTATGAATTGCAAGTGATGAAAGAAGAACTGCGAGCACGATTATTTGATCACAGTTTGTTTGAAATGACTTGTGATGATCATCAAGGGAAAAGCCATACATTGATGCATCATATAAAAGAGGAACTTCAAGATGTAGAACGTGCCTTAATGAAATTAGACAAAGGACTCTACGGTTATTGCGAAGAAACCGGTGAAGAAATTCCTTTTGAAAAATTAAGGATACTCCCAACAGCTAGAACAAAATATGATTTCTTTTTCCAAGAATTGTTTGAACGAAAATCTCTTCCACGGTATGACTACACACAAGATGAAACATATATTACTGGTAGCGATTTTTAATCTTATACTTTTCGACTCAAATTACTCAACACTAAGAGTTAATTTGAGTCGCTTTCATGTCTCTTCATTTTATTATTTAAAAGTAGTAAATAGTCTTCTATTATAACTTCTTTACGCTTTCTTTTTTATTATGGTACAATTCATAAGGATAAACCTTGTACAAATAGAACATAGAAAGTTGGGGAAGAACGTGTATTATTACATAATTGCCACTTTAATTATAATAATTGACCAAATAACCAAATGGTTTATTGTTAAAAATATGGAAATTGGTGAGAATATTACGGTCATAGAAAATTTCTTTTATATCACCTCCCATCGCAATAGAGGTGCAGCATGGGGAATTTTGCAAGGACAAATGTGGTTTTTCTACATAATAACAGCTGTTGTTATTGTTGGTTTAATTTATTATATTCAAAAACATACAAAACAAAATAAGGTGATGGGTGTAGCCTTAGGATTTATGCTAGGTGGAGCAATTGGTAATTTCATTGACCGTTTATTTCGGAAAGAAGTTGTCGATTTTATTAATACATACATCTTTTCATATGACTTCCCAATTTTTAATATAGCTGATTCTGCTTTATGTATTGGAGTTGGATTACTATTTATCCATATGTTGTTTTTTGAAGGGAAAGAGAAGGAGCAAGAATAAATGGACATCATTGAATTGCAAGTAAATGAAGAACATAAGAGTGAACGAATTGATAAATTTTTATCATCGGTTAATGAAGAGTGGTCACGAACTCAGGTTCAGCTTTGGATTAAAGATGGCCTAGTGAAAGTGAATGACCGTACAATTAAAACAAATTATAAATGTCAGGTTGATGATAAGATTATCGTTGAAATACCAGAACCAGAAGCATTAGACGTAATAGCGGAAGAAATGGATTTAGACATCTATTATGAAGATCAAGACGTGTTAGTTGTTAATAAGCCAAAAGGAATGGTTGTTCACCCTGCGCCTGGTCATTTGCATGGTACACTTGTAAATGGTTTAATGGCACATTGTAAAGATCTTTCAGGAATTAATGGTGTATTAAGACCTGGTATTGTTCACCGAATTGATAAAGACACATCTGGCTTATTAATGGTTGCAAAAAATGATATGGCACATGAATCGTTAGTTCAACAGCTTGTTGATAAAAGCGTTACCCGTCGTTATAAAGCACTTGTCCATGGAAGTATCCAACATGACCATGGTACCATTAATGCTCCGATTGGCCGTGATAAAGTTGATCGTCAGAGTATGACAGTTACAAATGTAAGCAGCAAAGAAGCTGTTACACATTTTCATGTGCTTGAAAGGTATGAAAATTACACTTTTGTAGAATGTCAACTTGAAACAGGTAGAACACATCAGATTCGGGTTCATATGAAGTATATTGGATACCCTCTTGTTGGGGATCCAAAATACGGACCGAAAAAGACTTTACCAATTAACGGTCAGGCTCTTCATGCAGGCATTCTTGGTTTTGAACATCCACGAACAAAGGAATACCTAGAGTTTGAAGCACCATTACCAGATGAATTTGTAGAATTATTAAACCAAATAAAAAATAATCGTTGACACATTTCTACATGTTTGTCATAATATAAATAACTTAACAAGAACCTTTAACACAGTCCCGTGAGGCTGAGAAGGAAAACGGATAAGACAACGGTCTTATAGACTTAGTTTAACTATGTCTACGTTAACCCTCTCACTATAAACGGTGGGAGGGTTTTTCGTTTTCAAGGTTTCTTTTATACACTAAAAGAAGAAACAAAAGGAGAATGAGGATGTCTCAAAAAGCAGTCTTACTAGATGAACAAGCAATACGAAGAGCATTAACAAGGATTGCTCATGAAATCATTGAGAGAAATAAAGGGATAGAAGATAGCATCTTAGTCGGAATAAAAACTAGAGGCATCTATCTCGCAAATAGACTTGCTGAACGTATTGAACAGATTGAAGGAAAAAAGATCGCGATTGGTGAATTAGATATCACGTTATATCGAGATGACCTTTCAAAAAAGACGGAAGATCAAGATCCACTCGTAAAAGGCTCAGATATTCCAGTAGATGTAACAAATCAAAAAGTCATTTTAGTTGATGATGTATTATATACAGGAAGAACAGTTCGAGCAGCAATGGATGCCTTAGTGGATTTAGGTAGACCAGCAAATATCCAATTGGCAGTATTAGTTGATAGAGGGCATCGTGAACTTCCAATTCGTGCGGACTATGTTGGTAAGAACATTCCGACGTCCAGCTCAGAGAAAATTGTTGTTGAATTAAAGGAAACAGATCAACAAGATCAAGTTACAATTTATGAAAATGAATAGTACCCTTTAAAGATTTGTCCAGAGAGGCAGCAAGGGGACATAAGATGTGGTCGAACAAGTGACTGCGTATCTTTTTGTACCTCTTTGCGCCTGAAATTTTAGCAAAGAGGTTTTTGTTTAGAGAAAATTTATTCTTTCGCACATACTAACTATCATAGAATTATCACACGGAGGTCCCAAATATGAAAGAAGAACAGATTGTATTAGATGTAAATGATACACCAAAACCATTGTCGTGGCTTGCTCTAAGCTTTCAGCACTTATTTGCAATGTTCGGAGCGACAATACTCGTCCCCTTTCTTGTAGAATTAGACCCAGCGGTTGCATTAATTTCAAGTGGGTTAGGTACAATCGCCTTTCTACTAATTACAAAAGGTCAAGTCCCTGCATATTTAGGTTCATCATTTGCCTTTATTACACCAATAATTGTTGCAAAAGCTTCAGCAGGTGTCGGAGCAGCAATGGTTGGAAGCTTTTTAGCTGGTTTAGTATACGGGATTATCGCCTTACTTATTAAAGGAACGGGTCACAAATGGGTAATGAAAATTCTCCCACCAGTTGTCGTAGGACCTGTCATCATTGTTATCGGATTAGGCTTAGCAGCAACTGCAGTCGGAATGGCAACAAATGACCCTGCAGGTGAATACAGTTTAAAACATTTTTCAATCGCATTAGTGACATTGTTCATTACCATCTTATGTTCAATATTTTTAAAAGGATTTTTCAATCTAATACCAGTTCTTATCGGTATTGCAGGTGGTTACATTTATTCATTAGTACTAGGGGTTATCGATTTTACAAAAGTAACCGAGGCAAGTTGGATTCAAGTACCAAACTTTGTTGTCCCATTCGTGGACTACACACCGTCAATATCACTTGACATTGTGCTCCTAATGGTACCAGTTGTTGTTGTAACAATCTCAGAACATATTGGACATCAGTTAGTATTAGGGAAAGTTGTAGGAAGAGATTATATTGAAAAACCAGGTTTACACCGATCGTTATTAGGTGATGGTGTAGCAACAATGATCGCAGCTTTAATCGGTGGACCGCCAAACACAACTTACGGTGAGAATATTGGCGTATTAGCCATCACTAGAGTTTATAGTGTTCTAGTTATTGCAGGTGCTGCAGTATTAGCCATCCTTTTTGGATTCATTGGTAAGATCTCAGCATTCATTAGTTCTATTCCTACACCAGTTATGGGTGGTGTGTCAATTTTGTTATTCGGAATCATTGCTTCATCTGGTTTACGAATGATGATTGACAGCAAACTAGACTTAGGCAACAAAAGGAATCTCATTATTGCATCTGTCATTTTAGTAATCGGAATTGGGGAAGCAACACTAAAATTGGGTAATTTGGACTTACATGGTATGGCATTAGCTGCATTAATCGGAATTGTATTAAACTTAGTTCTACCATACGATAAAGATGAAACAAGTAACATCGAATTAAATTAGATTGACTTAGATCTTTTAAAGAAAAGTCCAGAGAGGCTTAAAAGGGTGTAAGGCAAAATAAGGTATCACCATACCTTCATTTGCTCTACCTACAAACACCCTGATGATCGAAATCAGGGTGTTTTTTTCTAAAGAAAAGCAGAAACCTTAAAAATGCTTTTCTCTAAAAATAGAAATCATAGGAGTGGTTGAGCATGTCAAATCTATTAATGATGAATCAGCTTACAACTGAAGAAATTTATACGATTTTAGAAGATGCAGAACAGTATCGTTTGGGAAATGGCTGGAAACCATTAAATACAGTATTTGTCTCGAATTTATTTTTTGAGCCAAGTACAAGAACGCGATTTAGCTTTGAAGTTGCTGAAAAGAAACTAGGTCTTCAAG
>JAPSLU010000119.1 GCA_031180405.1 Bacillus sp. (in: firmicutes)
TTGTTTGGCCTATATCACTAAGTTTGCTAATTATTTTGAAATTGATTTAGAGGAAAGTTTTTATACTAAAATGGAAGAAGTTAAAAATAGAAGGAATAAAGATGTTGGTCTGCAAAGATAGAGAATCATGAATTTTAACTTTTCAATGGGGGTTTCCAGTGGTTAACTTTGTTTACTTTCAGTTGAAACGAACAAAATTAATCGTAGCAACTTGTTAGGTAATTGGCTCATTTATCAGGTACAACGTCCTTGTTCAAATCAAGTGATACCACCTGTTTGAACATATATATCTTGATGGTAATACGGAATTGGCAGACACGCACGATTCAAAACATTATTCCTTAGGGAGTGTCGGTTTGACCCTTACCACTGGTATCTCTAAGTAAATTTTAAATAATTTATAATAAACGTTACAACTCATAAGTGTTGATTTATCAGCATTTATGAGTTTTTTCTTTTTTATAGAACAAGATAGATGAAGATAGAAATTGATTTAGAAGTTTTACACAGTTTTTACACACTCATTTGTTCAATCTTTTAATAACGTGAGTATATTCTTTGTATTCTACTTGACCTTAAAAATTCTGTCCAACTAAGTGTAGCCTATCCATGTCTACATATTAAGGGGTTAAATTCCTTGAAATTTATCATAGTGAAGAGGACTCTAAAAGTTGAATAAATATATAGTTTTTCAATTTTAAATTTTTTCATCCAAATAGCAATTGTTAAATGAGTGCATCCCAATTCTTCTGCTTTATTAAACTTCTCTTAATATCTTTTTATCTTGATACAATTTCAAATCAATCACCTCTATACCCAATATTCCAATTTAGCAGTAAGTTTAAGCTAATGTCTGCAAACTAACTCCGCAGCTGCTAGCAAAAAGGGAAAATTTAAATTCAGTGCCATAACTTAAAAGAAATTACAATTTTTGGGAGTTTTGAATAATCAATGTATAGAGAGGTACCAAAACAGCGCCATAGTAAAAAAACAATAATAGGAATTTGATTAGAAATTAAATTCTACGATAATAGGACCTGATGGTTGGATAAATTTATTAAGTTCATTATTCCTGCGAAAATATTATTATTTGTTTGGAAGAAATAACTCTATAAAAATATTGTACTAATTAGATTTAACTTTCCTTATAATTCCATACATCCGAATTATTCAGTATACTAGATTAAAGAGGAATTGAATTTTGAGGAATAAAAAGGAGTTAAGTCTATGGTGATGTCAGCTCAACAACAGAGAGAGAAATTTGTGGAATTTTTAAAGCAGAAAAGAAAATCAAATGGGGAGCCATATAGTCATGCAACGATTAATTCATATGCTTCCTCATTATCAAGTGCTCCGAGAAAACTTGATGGTATTGAACTAGAGTTCATGAATTTGTTTGAGGTCACGTCAGTAGAGATGTATCGAGAAATGAAAGCACGAATAAAAGGTGCACCTAACTACGACGAGGTAAATCAAAGGGCAGGAAACCGGGCATTTCAATATGCTTTGGATATCTATGAAGATCTTCTTCTTGAGCAAGACGAAGAGGGTGTTATTAAACCTATGATTCAAAAGTCAAAGATATTGGAGAGGGATCCCATAATGAAACCAATGAATGAGTCGGTTGAAGTAGAACTAAATAAAAATTTAATCTTATATGGTCCTCCTGGAACTGGAAAAACCTACTATACAGTTGCATACTCCGTCGCCATTATTGAGGAGAAATCAATTGAAGAGGTTCAGCAGGAAATGAAAGATAAGGGCTATGAGTCGGTTCGAGCCCGATATCGAACATATAAGGAGAACGGTCAGATTGGATTTACCACCTTTCATCAATCCTATGGTTATGAAGAGTTTATAGAGGGAATTAAGCCTAAAATGGATACGGAAGAAAGTGGGGATGGGCAGGTTTCCTATGAGATAAAAGAGGGTATATTTAAACGTTTTTGTGAACGAGCCCATACTCCTGTAATACAAGGACAGAACAATTTTGGAATTTTAGAAGATCCCACTATTTGGAAGGTGTCCCTTGGCGGTGCCGGAGATAACGAGCTAAAGCGAGTCTGTTTTAATTCAAGCCGTATTCGAATTGGGTGGGACGGCTATGGAAAAGACCTTAAAGAAGACACGGATTATAGTCAGTATGGGGGAGAAACTATTCTTACTCGTTTTATTGATGAAATGATGATTGGTGACATCGTGCTTGTGTTACATGATCAGAAGCGGATTGATGGAATTGGGGTCATTACAGGTGACTATGAATGGCTCGAAAATGAGGTGCATTATAAACGGAGCCGTGCGGTCAAGTGGTTGGCCAAGGATATTCTTGATTCGATTTATGAGATTAATGGCAACAAGGTGATGACATTAGGGTCAGTTTATCGGTTGAACCGTATTTCTCTCGCTGATGTGCTACAGCTTATTCAAAAGCATCAAAAAACCTACTCGCCTGCTATTACAGAGAATAAGAAGAATTATGTGTTTATAATTGATGAAATTAACCGAGGGAATATTTCTAAAATCTTTGGAGAACTTATGACCTTAATTGAACCAACCAAGCGTCTTGGGCAGGAAGAGGAGATCAAGCTACAACTGCCCTATTCTCAAGAACCTTTTGGAATCCCAAATAATGTCTATCTGCTTGCTACAATGAATACCGCGGACCGCTCCATTTCACGTCTAGACACTGCTTTAAGACGCCGGTTTCATTTTATTGAAATGATGCCCGATCCAAGTCTTTTGAGCCTGATTGATGTGCAAGGGCTTGATCTTGAAGCGTTGCTTACAAAGATCAATAAACGGATTGAGGTTTTGGTAGATCGTGATCATACTATTGGGCATGCCTATTTCATGTCTTTAAAAGCAAATCCGACATTGGACCAACTTGGTCATATTTTTAAAAGTGCCATTATTCCTTTGCTTCAGGAGTATTTTTATGAGGACTACCAGTTGATTCGACTAGTTTTGGGGGATCCTAATAAAGATAATGAGGAACAGATAATTCAAGCTAATCCAATTCCGATTCAATTGCTTTTTGGACAAGCAGGGGATATCGAGCTTGAAGACAGCCTAGAGTATTCCATTAACGAAAAAGCCTTTTCTAAGATCGAGGCCTTTCGGAAAATCTACTCGGTGTAGGTCAATCTGATGAGTAAACGATTTACAATTAAGGAATTTGATACTTTAACTCGGGATGTTCCTATTCAATCTAGCGATTATCATAAACTTCCTCCCAACATATTCGACCAGCTTGAGATGTTTCTTTTATCTAGAAGACAGGAACTGGAAACAGAGGGCCTGGAGTTAATGGATGTTGGGAGTAAAAAGGGAATTGGCAAGGTCATTCGGGCAAAGAATTATGTGGGTTTAATCGCAATGAAGGATGGTACAGAAATTGAAATCTTACCTAAATTGTTTGATAAAGACGATGAGGATTCTGAATATAGGACAAAAAAACTTTTTTTAGAAATGCTCAGTTTTTTAAAAGAGATGCCTTATAAAGCCTTTAACATCTCCAATTTGCAAATTGAAAAAATGACAATACTTGAGATCTATATTAAGATGTTTATTCAAGAAGTCCAAACCTTGGTAAAAAAAGGATTAAGATCGGGGTATGTGACTTATGAAACTAATGAATTTTTTTACAAAGGGAAAATGAAATTTTCTGACCACATTAAGACTAATCTCATTCATAAAGAACGATTTTTTATTGAATACGACCTGTTCAGTGTAAATCGTTCTGAGAATAAAATTATTAAAACTACATTAGAGTTCTTAAGGAAAATTAGTTCGAGTCAAGCAATTAAAAAGGAATTACGGAAACTTATGTTTGCATTTGAAGCTGTGGATGTATCAAGTAACGTTGATCAAGATTTTGGGCAAATTACCCAAGATCGAACTATGAGGGATTATGGTAGGATACTTGATTGGTGCCAACTTTTTCTTCAAAATAAGAGTTTTACATCTTTTAAAGGACATGGCGTTGCATATGCCCTTCTATTTCCAATGGAGAAAGTGTTTGAAAACTATGTGGCAGGAAAGCTGAAGAAATTGCTTAGTAGGGAGTCTGTTTTATTTAAGACTCAAGATAAGAAACATCATTTATTCGAGAACCTAAAACAATTTCTTCTTAAACCTGACATAGTTATTCAAAATCACGCGTCTCAAATTATCCTTGATACTAAATGGAAAAGGCTTAGCCCAAATCAAAGAAATTTTGGTATTTCACAAAGTGATATGTATCAGGCTTATGCTTACCATAAGAAGTATTCAGCTAAACTAGTCATTCTTCTCTACCCATGGATGGAGGTACTAAGACACATAGAAACGCCAATCTTATACCAAAGTGGTGATAATGTAACCATACAACTTTATTTTATTGATCTCCTGGATGACAACAGTATAAACACTATCGCTGATTACCTATTAATGCTTTTACGGCAGAATGAATAAAGGGTTATTTAAATGATTAACATTAGTTAACAAACAAATAAGCAAGCCTATCAGTTGAAGCGTTGGGAGGCTGTTTTATATTAGATTATACTTTTACCCTATGGAACATAACGGTTTGCCAAATCAGGGGTATTAAATAATAATCTTTAAAATCAGGTGCTTAATTACATATTATATTAGATTGATTTTCGATATATTTAGGAGCAAATCTTTTACTGGGTTTGCTCCTTTTTTATTGATCTATAAACGTTGCTGCCGAAACTCCAGTAGCTTTCTGAATTTCCTTTACCGTCATCCGTTTGGAATGATACATTGAAATAGCTTGATTCAATTTTTGTTGATTAACTTTCGGTCTACCGCCTTTGCGACCTCTTGCTCGGGCTGCCTTCAGACCTGCCATTGTACGTTCACGAATAATATCCCTTTCAAACTCTGCTAATACAGATAGCATTTCAAACATTGCTTTACCAGCAGCTGTACTTGTATCTCTTTTGTCTCGTATACTGATGAATTCTACATCTTTTTCTCGAAGAGTATCGGCTATTTCAATTAATCGTTTTGTTGAGCGGGCCAAACGATCTAACTTGTATACTACAAATTTATCTCGGGAACGTAACATCCGTAATTTATGAATAAGTTCCTCACGATTATCCTTCGCACCGGAAACTTTCTCCTTAAAAATTTCATTAGTACTTACCCTTGCGTAACCAACTATCATAAAAATTCCCTTTAGTATGAATTTATTATTTTGATTATGTCAAAAATACCCGTTTATGAAATATAGATTTAGATATGAGTTTTGTTATAGAAATGATAAAAAAATAATAGACTTCAAGTATTATTATGTTTTGTCTCAAATACCATGGTTTTTGAAGATAGTTTAAAGGAATTATTTGTTGGAAAAGATAGATCAAATTATGTATCAAATAATTTGATCTGAATTTTGAAAGTAATGTTTAAAAATGAAAAGTATTTGTAAAATAAAACCAACTTTGAGATTATTAAATTAATATTAATAGAATGGGGTTATAACATGAGTTTAGTAAAGAAACTAATAGCATATGGATATTTTTCAAAAGAAATTCCGACTGAATTTCAAAGTGAAAGGTTAGCAGATGCTCTAGATAATATTAACTTTGACAGTCTGACTAAGAATGTTAAAGAAAAATGGGCAAAGTCAATCTCTATTACAATTCCTAAGGGGAATGATTTTAGGAGAACAATAAGTATTCCCTCACCGATTCATCAAATCTTGTTGTGTAAATTAATAGAAGAGAATTGGGATGAACTGAATGACCATTTTAAAATTTCAACTATCTCGATGACATCACCAGTGATTAGTGAAAAGGATAACGTTGCCATTGAATCTAATACTAATATAAATGAAAAAATGCATATTCGAATTAAGCACCTACATAATAAAAAATATATTTTAAAAACTGACATATCAAGGTATTATCCAACTATTTACACTCATATAATACCTTGGGCTCTTCACACGAAAGAGTATGCAAAGAAAAATATAGGTAAAAACAGGTTATTAGGTAATAAAATAGATAAAAGAATTCAAATTATGCAAGATGGACAGACTTTTGGAATTCCAATTGGACCGATAACCTCCCAGGTAATCTCAGAAATAATAGGAAGTGCAATCGATAGAGATTTTAGAGATTTAATTGGGGGTGAAGTACACGGATTTCGTTATACAGATGATATAGAGTACTACTTTAACTCTGAAGAGTTAGCAAAAGATGCTCTATACAAGCTTCAAAAAGTAGTAAGTGAATACCAATTGGAGCTTAATCCCACTAAAACAGAAATTATAAAGGCCCCTGTTGAATTTGAGCCAGAATGGAAACAATATTTTACAAGATTTAAGTTTAGAAGAACTGTTTTTGGACAATTAAATGATATAAATGCTTTTTTTAGTAATGCGTTTAAATATAAACACAATTTTAATGATACTGGTATTATTAAATATGCTATAAAGAAGATAAGAGGCGAGGTAATATACCAAAATAATTGGAGTGTTTTTGAAGCATTGTTATTACATGCTGCTTTTTCTGATAGTAATGCTTTACCATTAGTTTTAGAAGTAATTGAGGGTTACAGTATTAAAGGATATGAAATTAATAAACTAAAGTTGAAAGAATTTGTAGAAGAACTAATTAAGATTAATATGCCTCAAAATAATCATTACGAAGTCATATGGGCTCTAGTTTTTGCTAAAAGGTTGAATATTTCATTATGTTCTAATATCTCAAATTTATTATTAACAGCTGACGATTCAATTACTTGTATATTAACGATGATTTTATATAACAAAAATTTATTAGAGGGACATCTTAATTTTAATAAATTTAAAGCATATTTAAATGTTGAAGGATTATATGGTTCTAATTGGCTTTTTACATATGAAGCGTATAAACAAGGTTGGCTTAAACCTTATAGTGATCCTACCTATGTATTAGAAGATCCTTTCTTTAAAATTTTATATGAGAATAACGTTTCATTTTTGCGAGATGAAATTGACATTCAAGCACTTATAAGACTTAGACTAGAAGAGAGTGTAACTGAAGAACAAGTAAATACAGAGACTGAAGGGTCTGAGGGAGGAGAAGAGCAAGAAGATACAGAGACGGAAGAACCGGAACAAGGAGAAGAGCAAGAAGATACAGAGACGGAAGAACCGGAACAAGGAGAAGAGCAAGAAGATACAGAGACGGAAGAACCGGAACAAGGAGAAGAGCAAGAAGATACAGAGACAGATGAACCGGAACAAGGAGAAGAGCAAGAAAATACAGAGACGGAAGAACCGGAACAAGGAGAAGAGCAAGAAGATACAGAGACAGATGAACCGGAACAAGGAGAAGAGCAAGAAAATACAGAGACGGAAGAACCGGAACAACGAGAAGAGCAAGAAGAAATAGAGACAGAAGGGCCTGAGCAAGAAGAAGAGTTGGGAATTTTAGAACAAGACTTAATAGATGAATTGTTTGGTGATTCTATTTATAAAGATAATGACTGGATGTTTGAGTTATTAAATACAGACTTTAAAAAGAAGAGAAAAATCAAGTCTAAATTAGATGATTCAGATTATTAAATAACAACCAGGTTCTTTTGTGTAAAAAGTTCATTAACTTTTTCAATATCGTTAATGGAATAAAATACCGATTGGGAAAAATAGATAAAATATTATTTTATCTGCCCCATTCCATTTACACATTGATAAATTTTTTACACAAATTTTACAAATCAGTTCCTAGATTTACTTTTAATAATCTGTTTGTGGCTTTTTTTATTTTTAATTTCGATAGAAACAGATTGATTTACTGATTTAGCGACAAAAACGGCGCGTCATTGTGACCTTAACTTAGGGGCGAGTAATATGGATTATGAATTAGTTACAACTCTAGATGAAGTAGTACTTAATATAAAGCAATTCAATTTAGATTTAAGTGAGGAACTCGATGTCATTTCACAATTATCTCAATTTAAGCACTGGTATTTTATTCCTCATTTCAATTTATTTGGACCAAGTAAATATATCGGGTATAAGAATATGAATACTTCTAGATATAATAGAGGAAAGAGTAAAACCGGAGTAGACACTGAAAAAGAGTTGAAAACATGGTTTGTTAAACTCTCTAGAGATTCGGACAAAAGTAAAAAATTGATGATGGAACTTGAAGCAATATTGGCACGTTATAATAAAAATCCTCGAAGTGATGCGCATATCTATATTCTTAAAAAGGGCATGAATTTAAAAGTAGAGTAGTAGTATCGGTTGTTTGATTTTCTAGAATAATATATTTAATCAACCAAATTATTAGTGAATTGAAAAGAGAAAAGTCGTGTTTTTCTTGTTATTTGAATTAGATGTCATTGATGCCATATGCCTAGAAATTAATTAACGTACGATGTTACTGGAAGTAAAAATGATTACTATTAATTAACAATATGAATATTGTGTAACGTAGTATTACAAAGGAATTAATTACAATTATTCTTTTGTTAATTATTTTTTAGAAAGGTAGTGGGAATCTTGTATAAATTAAATTCTAAAGAAAATCAGCTTATCGAATTAACTGAAACTACTTTTGCAGACACAGATTTAAAAGAACGACAACATATAGAAGAATGGATTCGTAAAAATCCAGAAATTCTCGGTGAAGATTTACTAATAATAGGACATGAATATGATAAGTTCGAAGTAAACGAAAGGCTTGACTTGCTAGCTCTAGATAGAGATGGAAATGTCGTTATTATTGAAGTGAAAAGAGACACTTCTGGCAGTAACGTTGATTTTCAAGCACTAAAATATGCATCCTATTGTGCAAGACTTAGTCAACAAGATATATTAGATATTTATACTGAGTATATAAATTCACACCATGAAAGTGTGGATGCCAAAGAATCTTTACTAAAGTTTCTAGAAGCAGATGGTGAAGATGAGCTAAACTCTATGTTAAACGTCACTCAACGTATTATCATTGTCGGAAAGGAATTCGATAAACGAATTCTTTCCGTATGTACATGGCTTTATGAAAACAACATTGATATTAAATGTATATCTATTAAACCATATAAATTAAATGAAGATTTAATTGTTGATTCAAAGCAGATTATTCCGCCTTATAAATTAGAAAATTATTATGTTAGGAAAAAAGCAGAAAAGCAAAAAAGAACAATTCAAGGTGACCAAGAAGTTATTGAATTTTTACAAGCTGTCGAAGAATCAATCATTTCTCAAACTAATTACTCCGGTAGATATGGAGGACAAAGAAACTACTTTAAAGGTCATAAATTTTTGGGTGTACCTTGGAATTTTGTTTTTGGCTATAAGAAGGATGGAAGTGCAACAATTTCTTTAGAGTCTTCTGTTGAAGAGGGTACAAAAGTCATTAAGTATATTGGAGAAAATCACATTAATCAAATTGAACAATCATTAGGTGTTCCAATTGAATTAAGTGAAGGTGTAAAGAATAAAGATTGGCTAAGACTAAGTGCTAAATTACAATTAGACATTAACCTTCCACTGGAGGAACGTGTACAGGAATATATTAGTGTTTTTAGCAAGTATTATGAGTTTATACAAAAACTAAAAGAAAGTAATACGTTTTAATTAATCTGAGAATAATAAAGAGAAACTCACTCTTGGAAGTAGTGTGAGTTTCTTTTTTCTTGCAGATAATAAATTAGTCACCGCACCACTGTGGGCAACCTAAACAACGGAATTAGCAAAGATAATTAAAAAATTCTCTAAGCTTTTTGGAAGAGAGAGAACCGTCCCTATTTAGGCTTTCTTACTTTGATTACTCTTCAACTAAATAGTGATAAATATCATATTTCACAGGCTGTTCAAGGATTAAATTCATCGTAACGACTGAAAGATAATTTCCTTTTCCGTCAGGCATTTTTCCATTTTTGGCACTATTTTCAGCGATATTTACTTCACCTAAATAATAAAAGTCAGTGCCTTCGCCATCATCTTTCTTTATAAAAAGATGAATTTTCATCCCTGAGTCTTTATAAGATAATATTTTCTTTACTTCATTCGAGTCTAGAGTTAAACGATTACGAGTATACCATTTAAATAAATCTGGGGCTAAAAACTCATCACCATAGGCTTGACTTGATTCAACCGCATCCTTTTTATGATAGGTTACAAATATTGGACAAGTGTTATGTTTTACACGATAACCGTACATTGTAGATTGATCATCATGATGCCAGTTCAATAATCGACAAACATCTCTACGTGAATATTTCTCAAATAACGTTAATTCTTTTGTTTTATCATACTTTTCATTTTTCACATAAGCACACTTTATAATGTCCTCTATATATCCTTTGAAAAATGAATTCCTTAAGCTTTCTTGAATTTCCTCATTAAATTGATAATGTCCATCGAAAATTTCAATTATTGGCTTAAATTTATACTTTTTTACATCACTTTGTACATGAAATTTTAGTGAGAACATGTTTTCAACAGATTGGATAGTTTCATCGTTAGTATATGTTCCAAAATCATTTAATTTATGAATGTATGACTCTTTAGTGAATGATTTATCAGTAAGTAACATCTCAATTAATAGAATTTCGTGTATTCGCTTTCCATTCAAAAACTCCCTTGAAAACATATTTAACACAGAAAGTTCATACTCAGTAAGTGAAGGAAGTGATTCTTTCATTTTTAATAAGAAATTATAATAGTTATCTGAATAACCTACAACGACTTCAGGATCAAGTGAGTTTTGCTCAATAAAATCGAAGAGTTTAGGTACTCGACCTAAACGGTTTTTTAGTTCTGTATATGCATCGCGTAATGTTTTTAATTTTGATAGATTTGTATTATTAATAGATTCAAATATCTTCTTCTTAGCAATTTCTTCAAAATTTATCGTTGATACACCTTGAATATAATCCGTATTTACGGTTTTTCGACGGACATTATCTTTGTTCATAGTTTGATCACCAGAAAGTGCAATCGGAATCAGATAGTTGTTTTTATAGTTTCCTATAAAATCTATAATTGTCACATAGTCTTTAGAATCGTGTTTACGCAAACCACGACCAAGCTGCTGGATAAATATAATGCTCGATTGTGTTTGGCGGAGCATTACTATTTGATTTAGGAATGGGATATCAATTCCTTCATTAAATATATCAACCGTTAAAATATATTCGAGTTCGCCGATATTTAATTTGCGAATTGCATCCTCTCGATCTTCTTGTGGATTGTCACCAGTCAACCCAATCGTTTTTAAGCCTTCATGATTTAAAGCTGTAGAAAGTTCATGAACCTCCTCCTTCGAACTACAAAACATTAATCCACGAACACGATCTCCAGAATATCCATAATAATTAATCTTCTCAATAATGTGTATTACACGTTCAGAAGATATTAATTTTTGTAGTTCTGTTGCATCGTCAATGGTTTCACCGTCCTTTTCGTAATCCAAAACTCCAAAATAGTGGAATGGACAAAGCATCTCTTCTTCAAGGGCTGCTTGTAGTCGAATTTCATATGCGATGTTGTAATCAAATAACTCATAAATATTGAAATTGTCTGTTCGTTCAGGTGTTGCAGTCATTCCGAGTAAAAACTTCGGATTAAAGTAATTAATAATCTTTAAATAAGATTCTGCACCTGCTTTATGTACTTCATCTATCAACACATAATCAAACTCATCCTTCTCAAATTGCTGCAAGTAGCCTTCTCTAGATAATGTTTGGATGGTTGCAAATAAATATTTAGCATGAAAATCTTTTGAGTTACCTGAAAGGATACCAAAATCATCTTCATGTCCACTGAGTATTTTACGATAATCTTGCATCGCTTTCTTAAGAATTTGCTCACGATGTACAATGAATAACATTTTACTAGGAGAGAAGTTCCTAACATCAAAAGCCGATAAATATGTTTTACCTGTACCAGTTGCAGAGATAATTAATCCTTTTTGAGCTCCTGAAGCTCGAAGTGACTTTAATTGATCAAGTGCAGCTGTTTGCATCTTATTTGGTTTAATTGCTAAACTATCAGCAAGGGAATTTGTTAAATATTCAGTATTTAGTTCAAGTGCATTTGAAGGTGTACGATTAACAAAAGGCTGTAAATCATAATTTTGTTTGTAATTAGCAATCCATTCATCGTTTAATAGAATCGCTTCTTCCCAAGCATCTTCAAATTGCTTTTTAAAATGATTAATAATTTCTCCACTTTCTAAAGATGTTAAAAATACATTCCATTCATAATTTGCTTTTAATGCACTGTCTGTTAAATTCGAACTTCCTACTATTAAAGAGTAGTAGTCTTGATGTTCAAAAATATAGCCTTTTGAATGGAACCCCTTTACATTCGTTAAACGGACTTCTACGTTTTCAAGCTTTAGAAGCTCTTTAAACATTTTTGGTTGATTAAAATTTAGGAAAGTTGATGTTAAAATACGTCCTTTTATACCCTTTTGCTTTAAGTCGTAAAGCATTGTTTTTAATGTTGCTAAACCACCTTCTGTAATAAAAGCGACAGAAAAACTAAATGTCTTACAAGTTTTTAATTCTTGTAATAATGTCGATAAGACAGTTTCAAGATGTTTATTTGTTAAAAGTTTTGGTTTGAATTGTGCAGATACTGGCTTGCTTTGATCGATAAATCCTTTGTATAGAGAGTTTTCAACTTTCTGTTTTAACAGTTGCTGCTCCATATAAATTCACATCATTTCATTTGATTTTTATTAATGTTCTTTCGTAATCTTTTCCACCGCAGGGACGTCCGCTGGGGCAAAATTCAATTTAGTTAATTCGTCTCGCTTAACCCATTTTGTAGCAGCATGTTCTAATGCTGTAGGCTGTCCGTCTACTAGTTTTGCTTTGTATGTTTCAAGTCGTACAATTACTTTTTCATATTCATAAATTGTATCTTCTACTTTTGCACCTACTTGAATCGTGCAAGCAAATTCCTCTTGAATTTCACGTTTTAACGCTTGTTCAGGAATCTCACCAGCTTCGATTTTACCACCTGGGAATTCCCAATAGTTTCCTAAAGTCATTTCTGGACTCCTTAAAGCGCAGAATATTTCATTTTTTTCGTTTTCGATAATTGCACCAACAACGTGGACAGTTTTTTTCATAAGTTATCACCTTTCTTCTATTAATTAATTTAAGTTTACTTTATTTTAGTATTGGATCGTCAACACTAAACTAGACAATTTTTTTAAGGTGTTTAAGTTTGAATTCAATTGGACTTAAATAATCTAGGGTTCCATGAATTCTAGTATAGTTATACCAGTGAACATAGTCACGAAATTGTCTTGATAACTCTTCTAAACTATCAAAATGACGACGATTGACAAACTCAGTCTTAATGATTTTATATGTTTCTTCACTACTGCGTTGTCGTAAGGATAAACTTTCATGCTTAATTACCTGTAAAAGCCACATCAATAAACTGATTTTTAAATTCACTTCCTCGATCAGTATAAAATAGCTGGATGTTATGAAGGTCGGTTTTTATTGATGCTAATGCCTTATAAACTAATAATGCATCTTTGTTTGGGCCTGTACTATGACCGATAATTT
>JAPSLU010000120.1 GCA_031180405.1 Bacillus sp. (in: firmicutes)
GCTTCGATTGTTCTGGATTTGTTCATTGGGCTTTTTCAACTGTAGGAATAAGTGTAGGTGCAAGTACTGATTCATTAAAGTATGCAGGAAAGCAGATTTCAACAAGTGATATGCAACCTGGTGATTTAGTATTCTTTAACACATATAAAACAGATGGACATGTTGGTATTTATATGGGCGGCGGTAAATTTATTGGGTCACAAAGCTCAACTGGTGTAGCTATTGCCAATATGTCTAGCGGCTACTGGGCAGAAAAATTTAATGGACGTGTTGTAAGAGTAAATATAAATAAGTAGTTTATAAGGAAATGCTGACACATTGCTGTCGGCATTTTTTTGTTTAATTTTGAACCAACATACCGATTTTTCCTGTAGTTACTATATTCCCGGTTTTTCTTTTACTAAACATTCTAAAAAATAAATTAATCTATAAAGAGCTTGCAATTCTAATGATCTTACTCTAGAATATAAATCGTAATAATTACGTTTTGAGGAGAAGGGATATAGCTTGGAGGAGTGGATTATAGTTGGTGGTGGACTTCATGGGTGTACAATTGCCACTTTTTTAATAAAAAATAAAATAACTTCAGTAGATAAAATGAAGATTATTGATTTACATGATGAACCGTTATTTGAGTGGAAGAAAAGAACCAGCTTAATAGGAATGGAATATCTACGTTCACCATCAGTCCATCATATTGATGTCGATCCATATAGTTTACAAAGATATGCCAAGAAAAATATGCATAAAACAAGCTTTTTTGGTCCTTATAAAAGGCCTTCATTACAACTGTTTAACGAGCATTGTCAATCAATCTTTTCAGATATTCAAATAAAAAAAGCCTGGTATAAAGGAATGGTGAAAAATTGCAGAAGGTTTAAGGACCGATGGATTGTTGAATTAAGCGATAATACTATTCTAGAAGGAAAGAACTTAGTTTTAACGATTAGTATTAATAGTCAATATTTACTGCCTAATTGGGCACTTCCACTACAAAAGAGCCGCCCATCTAATATTTTGCACATTTTGAATCCAGCAGTAGATCGTAAAATACTAGAAGATCCACCGTTTATTGTCGTTGGGGGTGGGATCACATCTGCTCATATTACCATTAAGTTGGCCAAGAGGTATCCAGGCAAAGTGACACTATTGACAAGGCACACTCTCCGGATAAAAGACTTTGATAGCGATCCCGGGTGGCTAGGACCAAAGAATTTAGCTGGGTTTCAGAAGATAACAAATCTCCAAGAGCGCAAACATATCATAAAAATGGCGAGGAACCGTGGATCACTACCAGGAGAGCTATACAGGAAATTAAAGAAGCTAGAAAATGACCGACACATTAACATTATCATTGGTGAGGTGCATAGCGCTGCTGATACTGAACAGGGATTTGAACTGAAACTTAACGAAGAAGATACCTTGTTAAAAGCAGAAACAATTGTGTTAGCAACTGGATTTCGCCCTGATGTACCAGGAGGAGAATTCATTCAGAAAATGGTTCAGGTTGAAAACTTACAATGTGCTGATTGTGGATATCCAATTGTCAGTTCATCTTTAGAATGGTGTCCTCATTTGTATGTATCAGGGCCCCTAGCAGAACTTGAAATTGGTCCTGTTGCACGAAATATTGCCGGGGCAAGACATGCGGCAGAGAGAATAGTCAAAAGTATAAAAACAAAATCGTAATCATATTGATTTATGGAGTGGGAAATGAAAATGACCAAACGGAAAATTCCTGTAACGGTGTTAAGCGGATATTTAGGCGCAGGCAAAACAACATTATTAAATTATATTTTAACCAACAGAGAAAATAGGCGAATTGCGGTGATCGTCAATGATATGAGTGAAGTGAATATCGATGCTTCACTTATTAAGCAGGGAGGATTTTCTCGAACGGATGAAAAACTTGTAGAACTTCAAAATGGATGTATTTGTTGTACGCTTCGAGAAGATCTGATAATAGAAGTGAAAAAACTTGTTGAGCAAGGCGATATAGATTATTTAGTAATTGAATCAACAGGGATTTCAGAGCCAATTCCTGTTGCTCAAACCTTTACCTATATTGACGAGCATCTAGGTATTAACTTATCAGATATATGTGTACTTGATGCCATGATTACAGTCGTTGAT
Source organism: Bacillus sp. (in: firmicutes) (assembly GCA_031180405.1). Classification (GTDB taxonomy): domain Bacteria; phylum Bacillota; class Bacilli; order Bacillales; family Bacillaceae; genus Metabacillus. The sequence continues at coordinate 2,134 of JAPSLU010000120.1, forward strand.
ACAAATCGCTTTTGGCATGATTTTGCTTCTGGAGAAACTTTACTTGATCGCAAAGAGGCAACTGATGAATCTGATACAAGGGAAGTTGTGGACTTATTAATCGATCAAATCGAATTTGCAAACATCTTATTATTAAATAAAACAGACTTGGTGGACAAGGAAGATGTTAGAGAATTAAGGGCAGTCATACATAAGTTAAACCCTGGTGCTAAAATAATTGAAACAAGTTTTTCTAAGGTTGTGTTAGCTGATATTTTGGATACAAATCTATTTGATTTTGAAGAAGCAAGCCAAGGAGCTGGATGGATTCAAGAGCTAATGAATGAACACATCCCAGAAACTGAAGAGTACGGTATATCTTCATTTGTTTACGAGCAAAAGCGACCATTTCATCCAGAAAGATTTATGGCATGGTTAGAAAACTGGCCTGTGGATGTTGTTCGTGCTAAAGGATTCTTCTGGCTCGCTTCTCGAAATAAGATGACAGGCCTACTTTCACAAGCAGGTCCATCCATTACCATTCAAGGTGCGGGTGAGTGGATTGCAACGTATACAAAGGAAGAGCAGGCACAGATTTTGAAAGAGGAACCAGAGTTAGTTGATAAGTGGGACGATCGTTACGGTGATCGCATGACAGAAATCGTTATGATTGGTATTGGTATGAAAAGAGATGAAATCGAGACAACTCTTAATCAATGTCTATTAACAGATGAAGAGATGCAACAGGATTGGTCTAACTTTACAGATCCACTTCCAGCTTTTACAGTAACCAATTAATCCATTAGGAGGATATTAAAATGAGAGTAAAAATAACGTTAGCATGTACAGAAACAGGAGATCGTAATTACATTACAACGAAAAATAAGCGTAATAACCCGGATCGAATTGAATTGAGAAAATATAGCCCTAAATTAAAAAAATACACATTACATCGCGAAACAAAATAAAATGAGTAGGTCATGACTAATATGTTTTCTAAATTAGTCATGGCTTTCTTTATTTTAAAAACCAGCATCTTTCTACATATATTGACACTACTTTCATACTAGACTATGATTAATACAGCCAAAAATGAATAGGACACAAAAATAGGTTGATAGACACATATCTATCATGAAAAGGGAAGTCGGTGTAAACCCGACGCGGTCCCGCCACTGTATTTGGGAGCTCTTACTATATGTCACTGTCTATAGGATGGGAAGGCTGTAAGAGTGTTGATCATGAGCCAGGAGACCTGCCTATTTTTCACACACTATATTACCACGCGGATGGGATGGTGTTCCTGAGCAGGAGTTCAAGTACATCTTTTTTCTTGCCATGAGCACACATCACTAAAATTTGGGATGTGTTTTTTGTGTTTTATAAAATATAGGAGGATAAAGAATTGAAAAAACAAGGTTTGTTTAAACGCTTTTCTATTTTATTTGTTATTACGTTAGTAATGGTTCTTCAAATTGTATCATTTTTACCGCAAAAGGTTGAAGCAGCTGTTTTAAACAGTGGAGTTACCATTTCTGCTGTTGATATAAATGGGGATGTAATTCTTCCAATGACAGCAGTGGAAATTTCAGAAGGAGATACGGCATTAAAAGTTCTAGAAGAAGCAGGAGAGAAACATGATGTTCCACTTGAAATAGTAAATGACCCTAATTTTGGGGCATATATTGCTAATATTGGTGAGGTAGTACTTCAAAGCGGTACATATTGGGGCTTTAATATTAACGGGGAACCTGGCCCTGGTGCTTCAAACTATGACGTAGTGGAAGGTGATAGTCTACTATTTAAGGTGACAAATTATCCACCTGAAACAGTGAATGTCAAGGTTTCTGCAATTGATAAAAAAGGTGAATATATACTTAATGAGGAAGTAGAAGTCATTCAAGGATCAAGTGCTTATGATGCATTAAAATTAGCAGCAAAAACTGCTGATGTATCAGTTGACGCAACTATTTATTCTGAATGGTTCGCGTTTGTTAATAATTTAAATGGAGTAGAATTAGAGGCTAACGATTATTGGAGCCCTTCACTAAATGGAGAAATGATGAATGTAGGTCTTTCATTTCACATTGTTGAAGAAGGTAATCATATCCAATTAGCACTCCCTCAGTCTTCTGATGAACAGCCTGTCGAAGAGATACCAGAAGAAAACAATGATGATCCTATTGATGAGGAAACAACTCCAGACCCAATTGAAAAACCGGGGACAGAACAAATTACTGAACAACAGTTAACTTCTGCCATCCAATCCACAAAACAATACATTCTAACTAACGGAATTTCTGATGATTTTGCGGCAGTAGCTGTAAAAGCTGCGGGTGAGAGTGTACCAAAGAGCTATATTGACGATGTAACGGAACGAATTCTGAATAGTGATGGTACCTTCCGAAACGTGACGGAATATGAAAAAATTGTACTTGGCTTAACTGCGGCAGGAGTAGATGCAACAAACGTTGCTGGATATAATTTAATTGAAAAAATTTATTCAAATGAACGGATGACGATTCAGGGAAACAATGGTGTTATTTATGCATTACTTGCATTTGATAGTGGAAATTATGAAGTACCTAGTAATGCAGAATGGACAAGAGAGAAACTAGTAAACTATTTACTTGAGCAACAGTTGGGTGATGGTAGCTGGTCATTATTCGGTCCAAATGGTAGTGTAGATATTACTGGAATGGCTATGTCAGCTTTAGCACCATACCGAGATCAAGAAAAGGTGCAATCAGCCATTGATCAAGCAGTAAACTGGATCTCGAGTGTGCAGGATTCGAACGGTGGATTTAGTGATGAGGATAATGGCGGAGATGCTAGTGAAACTACAGCGCAAGTGATTATTGGCTTAGCATCTGTCGGAATAGACCCAACAGATTCACGCTTTGTTAAACAACCAGAAGTGAATATTGCTAGTGCTGATTCAGAAGCAACTGCTGCAGGAATTAATTTGCTTCAGCATCTTTTATCGTTTAAGCAAGATAATGGTGGTTTTTCACATATCAAGGGACAAGAGCCAAACTATATGGCTACAATACAGGGCTTATTAGCTCTAAGTGCTTATCACAACTTTTTAACAAAGAAAGGCTCTATTTATCAATTTAACGATCCTGAGGTTGTAGTAGAACCTAATCAACCTGAAGAACCGGAAACAACTGATCAAGAGCAACCGACAGAAGAGAAAACAAAGAATACCGATACAACTGATCAAACTAAAATGGTCCAACAGTTAGATGAAACTACTGACCAAACTGAAGAGGTTAATCTGTCAGATGAAACGACAGAGGATTCTTCAAAAGATTCAACACTCAAAAACAGTTTACCAAATACAGCAACATCATTCTTCAATATACTAACTGCTGGAGCAGTGTTACTAGTAGTTGGTATTGCAGGTGTTATTTATACACAAAGACGAAAATCATATCAACATTAATCAAGTGAGGGTAACTCCACTATTGCCTTTTTTGTTTTTTTACAAAACTGCGAGGCAACTGGGGTACCCTCGTTTTCTCTAAGTAATATATAGGAGGGATCCCCATGAAACAAATCAAAACAGTCCTCTTTATTTTATTATCTACTATTCTATTATTGGCATTTGGATGTGAAAAAGATGAAGTGACTCCAGCACTTGATCAAGAGATTAGTGGTAAAGAAGTAAATGATGCAGAGGCTTCCCAGTCAATTGATAAAATGAAACTGGCTGAAACATCCACTGATGAACCTGATGTCACAGAGGAAACACTAGAAAATGAAGAAACCGATATAGAGAAAGATTATGAGTCTAAAGATGAAGTGAAATCTATAGAAAAGCAAGACTCATCAGGAGAAAAAGAGTCAACATTCCAAAATTCAACTAATACAAAGTCAGCAAGCTCGTCTACTACTAGTAAAACAACAACAGAAGAAGCTGAGAAAACAGATGCCACTTCAACACCAACACAGACGACTACAGAGAAAAAGACATCAACGCAGAAAACAGATACCACCTCAACACCAGCAAAGACAATTACAGAGAAAAAGACATCAACGCAAAAAACAGATGCAAAACAAGCAGAACCTCCAAAAGAAAAAACGGCAACTCCACCGGCAAAGACCGAGAAACCAAAACAAACTGTAACAGTTTCGGTCGTAGGTGATAGCGAAAAAGGAACCATTCTATCTGCTACAAAGGTAGAAATGAGTGATGGAAATACAGTTTTGGATGTTACGTTAAAGATTCTTAAACAAAGAGGAATTCCGATAAGTGTGACAGGTAGTGGGGCGTCAGCTTATGTCGAGGGAATTGGAAATTTATTCGAATTTGATCGTGGACCATTAAGTGGGTGGACTGTAAAACGAAATGGCACGACTCTTGATCGAAGCTCAGGAACAACCAAGGTCTCAAATGGTGATTCAGTCCAATGGATTTATACGACAAATTATAAAGAGGATTGATAACTATGAAAAGAGGTGTGCATTCTTTTCATCCTTTCGTGAGCTTTACGTATTATATTGGCGCAACAGCACTGGTAATGCTATATAAGCATCCGGTGTTTTTGTGTGTAGCGGCCGTTTTATTAATCATCTTTAATTTTCAACTTGATCGAGGGAAAACACTCAAAAGCTGGTTTGGCATGCTTGTTTTCCTCACTGTTTTTTTTCTTATCATAAATCCTCTAGTAAATCGAAGAGGAACTCATATATTATTTTATATTTATAACAATCCTGTTATGCTTGAAGCGATTGTTCAAGGAATTGTTTTGGCTTTATCCATCTTTACGTTATTGGTCTTATTTTCTTCTTATCATCTTATTATTACGGCAGAAAAGTTTTTGTTTTTATTTTCGAGATTATTACCACAATGGGCGCTATTGACGATGCTTTCGATGAGATTTGTTCCATTGTTAAAAAGAAGGTTACGTGAGATTGAAACAGTTCAGAAAGGGAAAGGGTTTTCGGTAACAGAGGGGAAAATTGGGGATCGTGCTAAAAATGGCATTTTACTCGTGCAAATATTATTAACATGGTCTTTAGAGGAGGCTATTCAAACAGCAGATTCAATGGCTGCACGTGGTTATGGGGTGAAAAAAAGAAGCAAGTATACACCATATCAGATGAAGGTAATTGATTGGTGTGCACTTGCTATACTAACCTTTTTAGCAGGAGTTGCAGTTTTGGGCTGGTGGTTGGGTGATGGTGTTTTAAGTATTTACCCTACCTTAGAATCACCAATCATTCAGGGAAGAGAATGGTTTTATCTGTTTAATTTTATGTTCTATATAGCGGCACCACAATTTATTGAAGGGGGGGAAACATGGCGATGGCAGTATTGGAAGCGAGGAATATAAGGTTTCATTATCCCGATGAGAAGGAACCGGTTTTAAATAATATTTCATTTACAATTGAGCAAGGAGAATTTGTCGTTCTTTGTGGACCATCTGGTAGTGGAAAATCAACTCTATTAAGGTTAATGAAACGGGAAGTTGCTCCTCATGGAGTGAAAGAGGGCGAATTTTTTCTCGAAAATCATCCAATTGCTGATGCAACTCCAGAGCAACTAGCGACAAGTATAGGAATGGTGTTTCAAGACCCTGAAAATCAAATTGTAATGGACAAGGTGTTAGAGGAACTTATTTTTGGAATGGAAAATATGGGAACAACAACAGAGGAAATGAGGAAGAAAGTAGCAGAAATTGTTCATTTCTTTGGTTTGGAAAGTTTGTTAGATCGTAAAACATATGAGCTTTCAGGCGGACAAAAACAATTGGTTAATTTAGCTGCAGTCCTATTAATGGAACCAAAAATCCTGCTGCTTGATGAACCAACGTCACAGTTAGATCCTGTTGCAGCAAGAGAATTTATTGGAATGCTTCAAACAATGAACGAGGAATTTGGCATCACGGTTATCATTGCTGAACATCGACTAGAAGAGCTTTTTGGGATAGCTGATCGTGCTCTTGTTTTAGAAAAGGGCAAAATGATGATCTTCGATTCACCTCGACAAGTTATTCAAAAGCTAGGTTCATCACAGGACCACCCTATGTATCAATATCTACCTAGTCCAGCTCGTCTTTATTTGGAGCAAACCGAAATACAGCGCAGTGAGTTGATTCCACTGTCCGTTAAAGAAGGAAAGAAGTGGTTAAATGGACTTCAAATTGCAGAAAAAAAATCACTTGATCAAGAAAAAGAATATGAAAATAATCTATTAACAATTAAAAATGTTGATTTTCAATATACAAAAGACACAGGTAAGATCTTAGATGGTCTGTCGTTAACAGTGTATGAAGGTGAATGGTTGTCGATAGTTGGTGCGAATGGCACGGGGAAGTCTACTCTGCTAAAGATCATGGCAGGCCTTGATAAACCTCAACGTGGTTCAGTGAAATATAACGGTCAGAAGGTGAAAAAACAGCTGCCACATGAAATCGGCTATCTTCCACAAAATCCGAAATTGTATTTTCTCCACGATACAATTGAGACTGAGTTAGAAGAGATTATCATACATCATCAACTACCGTCTGGTGAAAAAAGAATGGAAGAGTTGCTTGATGCTTTTAATATATCAAATCTTAAAAAGAGGCATCCATATGACGTGAGTGGTGGAGAAATGCAAAAGGCAGCATTAGCAGGGGTTTTGCTTCCACAGCCAAAACTATTATTAGTTGATGAACCTACAAAAGGACTTGATCCTGAAGCGAAGCAGGGCTTTGGAAAGTTGCTTAAGACATTACAAAAACAAGGGCTAACGATTGTGATGGTTACTCATGATATCGAATTTGCCGCAAAGTATTCAACGAGATGTGCCATGATGTTTCAAGGTTCTATCACAACCGAAGATACAGCTAGGAACTTTTTCAGAGGAAATGCATTTTATACAACAGTGATGAATCGAATGACAAGAGGAAGTCATGTACCAAATGCACTAACTGTTGAGGAGGCTCGTTTAACTTGGCACGTTCAAGATACTTGTTAATTTCATTCGCTGTAGCTCTTAGCGTTATTCTTATTGCAGTACCACTTCTGGCTGCAAAGCATTACTTACTCTTTAGTATCTTATTTATGCTCGGTACGTTTCTTCCTTTTATGATTAGATTTGAACGAAGAAAGGTTCTTGGAAGAGAGCTTGTGATCCTAGCTATTTTAGCAGCTATTGCGGCAGTCAGTCGGGTACCTTTTGCCTCTATTCCAAGTGTCCAGCCAACAACCTTTGTGATTATTTTGACAGGCTTTGTATTTGGAGCTGAAAGTGGATTTGTTGTGGGAGCCCTTGCTGCTTTAGTATCCAATTTGTTTTTAGGACAAGGCCCTTGGACACCTTGGCAAATGTACGCATGGGGAATGATTGGATTATGTTCTGGTCTTTTAAGTAGGACATGGATTAAAACGACTAAACTGGGAAGGTTGATTTTTGGATTTATAACAGGAATTTTGTTTGGCTGGATCATGAATCTATGGTACTTTGTCAGCCTTGGTGAGCAGATTAATTTGGTGGAAGTGTTGGCTTATTACAGTGCTAGCTTTTATTTTGATTTAGCACATGCTATATCAAATGTCTTTTTTCTTCTCCTTTTTGCAACGAGTTGGATAAAAATCTTAGAGAGATTTAAGAAAAAATATGGGTTGCTGGGCTGATTCGGGAGACTATTCTTATAGATTAGTCTTCTTTTACATTTTATGGATGTTTAATTTAACAGTTTGTTTAACTTTTAGCAATGATTCTTCAAAAAGTAACATATTTTATAAAAACATGAATAAAGTGATAAAAAAGGAAGGATTTTATCAGTTTTTGTCTAATAATCATTTAGGGCATTGACACAATGAAAGTGGTGAATAATTAGTGAAATCAGTATCTAGATCGTTCTATTCTGTTGAGGAAAAGGTTATAGAGTTTCTGGAGGAAGCGCAGGATGAATTTATAGAAAAGTGGACAGAAAATATTATTATACATGAAAATGATATTTTCAAGGATCGTGTTAGCCAAAATGGACGTCAAATGTTTGTATTAGTCACTAAATCTTTGCTAAACACATTAAGTGATCAGGAATTGCAAGAGCTAGCTTTTAAAGTGGCGAAGGAAAGAGTGCTTAGTAAAATTAATATTGGAGAATTTGTTTACAATATGAATGTAGGGAGAAGTATACTTATTAAGTATGTAAACAAATCGGGAGTTTCCATCCACGACCTTCAGCCAATCATCGATAAAATAAACGATCATTTTGACAAGTATTGCTTTTATGCGGTAACCCGCTATACAGAGTTAAAAGATATTGAAATTAAAGAAAAAATGATTTTTGTGAATCAATCACACAAGGATCGATTGTCACTGCTTGGTCAAATGTCCTCAAGCTTTGTACATGAATTTAGAAATCCTTTAACATCTGTTATGGGTTTTATTAAGTTATTAAAAAGTGAGCAACCTGATTTGAAATACATGGACACAATTGAGCATGAGCTTGATCAATTGAAGTTTAGAATCACTCAATTTTTACACGCTTCAAGGCTTGATAGTACAGATAAGGAAAAAGAAGAGATCCATTTAGAAAGTTTATTTCATGATATTATTTCTTTTCTATATCCTAGCATTGTTGATGGGGATGTGAATGTTTCCACATCAATTGATCCTGACTGTAAGATTACAGCAATAAAGGACGAAATAAAGCAGGTATTAGTAAACATCATATTAAATTCTGTTGATGCGTTAAAACAAAAAAATTCATCAGAACGAAAACTATATATTGCATGTAAAAAAAGCCATCATTTTATTTCGTTTACGATTACAAACAATGGTCCGAAAATTCCTGAGGAAACGAGAGAAACAATTTTTGAACCTTTTTATACTACTAAAAGCTATGGTACAGGAATTGGATTATATGTATGTAAAACGTTAATTGAAAAACATCAAGGTACTATTTTTTGTGAATCAAATCAACAACGAACATCTTTTATTATCAGATTACCAGAAAACGGAGAACAACCGACCGAAGATTGAGAGTAGGGTCGGTTTTTTTATGCTGTGAACAGAAAATAGGAAATATTCTTTACTTTTTTTGATGTCTAGCTACAGGTGGCTAGCTCCTCGGGAGCATAAAGTGATTTAGAATTGAAGGCAAAGAACGTCTTCTATTCTAAATCGTCTTATGCCTGTCGGGGCTGATCAAGGCACATTTCGCTTTTCTAATAAAATTTCTAATAATTTCGGTTTTTACCTATTTATCTTTCTAATTGCTTCATGTTATACTATACAACGTAACATATGTTCAATTAGTGTTGAACGAAATTTCGTATAAAGGGGTTACGATAATGAAAATAGGTGTAGTTCATTTTGGTTGTGCTTCAGCAGGTACAGCACAGATCGTTCGTACCCTAGTGGATGAGCTTTCCATTCAAGAAAATACAGTTATAGGCATTGAATGGAACGATACATCGAAGCAGTTACAATGTAAAGAACTTAATAGGAATACATATCAATCGTTTGGAACAAATTCTTATGTATTGAATACTTTTCCTATTAAAATATGGAACGATCATTTATCCGTACTTGCTAGTGAATTAACAGAGCTTGATCAGGTTATTTTATTAGGGGATGCAAAACTTAATGTGAACGATTTCTCAGGCAAGCTATTACAGGTACCAATAAGTATCTTTAATAACATTGAAGGATCAGAGCTCACATTAGGCTATGATACTGCACTAAATTCAATTGTAGAAAGCATTGAAAGTGTAAGAGATACAGCTAGCTCCTTATCATATGGAAAGGTACGTGTTTTTAACGTTCAAATTCCTGGAGCAGACAAGTCAAGCTTGTTACACGACACAGCACTAGCGGTTGAAGCTGAAGTAGTAGAACAAATGGATTCCTCAAACATTACACGCTTAAAACAACATATTAAAGAAAAAGAAGCGAACAACGAGGGTTACACCTTTTTCATGATGGATCACTCAGTCGATCCAGAAAAATTAGAAGAACACTTTGAAGAATTTGATCTTGATTGGAAAGTCGTTGTGATTGATAAATCACAATGTGGTGGTCCATATCCAACTGCATTAGATCGACTTATAGCAAATCAACTGAAAAAGGTTGTTGTTGAATGGTCTAAATCAGGTCAACCATCAGGTCAATTGTTAATACAAGATAAAAAGATAGTTTTAAAGGAATTTCTATTATCGGAGGGAATAAAATGAGTGAATTTACACAAGTAGAAAAATTATCTATTGAAACAATCCGTACTTTATCGATCGATGCGATTGAAAAAGCAAACTCTGGACATCCAGGTATGCCAATGGGTGCTGCACCTATGGCATACACGTTATGGACGAAGTTTATGAACGTTAACCCTTCAAATCCAGAGTGGTTCAATAGAGATCGTTTTGTATTATCAGCTGGACATGGTTCTATGCTTTTGTACAGCCTTCTTCACTTAACTGGTTATGATCTAACAATGGATGATTTAAAATCATTTAGACAATGGGGAAGCAAAACACCAGGACACCCTGAATATGGCCATACACCAGGTGTAGATGCAACGACTGGTCCACTTGGACAAGGAATTGCGATGGCTGTTGGGATGGCAATGGCTGAGCGTCACTTAGCTGAAACTTATAACAAGCCTTCATACAATGTAGTTGATCACTTCACATATGCAATCTGTGGTGATGGAGACTTAATGGAAGGTATTTCATCTGAAGCAGCTTCTTTAGCAGCACATTTAAAATTAGGTCGCCTAGTTGTTCTTTATGATTCAAATGATATTTCATTAGATGGTGATCTTGATCGTTCATTCTCTGAAAATGTAGAACAACGTTTCATTGCGCAAGGCTGGCAGGTAATCCGTGTTGAGGATGGAAATGACCTGAACGAAATTTCAAATGCGATTGAACAGGCGAAACAAGATCTGAACCGTCCTACATTAATTGAAGTAAAAACAACAATTGGTTTTGGATCACCGAACAAATCTGGTAAATCTGCTTCACATGGTTCACCACTAGGTTCGGAAGAGATCAAATTAACAAAAGCTGCTTATGATTGGACGTTTGAAGAAGATTTCCACGTACCAGCTGAAGTTTATGATCATTTCAACAAAACAGTAAAAGAAGCAGGTAGTGCAAAAGAAAATGAGTGGAATGATTTAGTATCAAGTTATGAAAAAGAATATCCAGAGCTTGCAAAACAATTCAAAAATGCTGTAAATGGTGAGCTTCCAGAAGGATGGGACAAAGATATTCCGGTATATGAAGAAGGTTCAAGCCTTGCATCTCGTGCTTCCTCTGGTGAAGTTTTGAATGGAATTGCGAAAAGTCTTCCATCATTCTTTGGTGGTTCTGCCGATTTAGCTGGTTCTAACAAAACATCTATTACTTCAAGCGGTGACTTTACAAGTGAAGATTACAGTGGCCGTAATATCTGGTTCGGTGTTCGTGAATTTG
>JAPSLU010000121.1 GCA_031180405.1 Bacillus sp. (in: firmicutes)
TGCAAAAGAAGTCATTTATACCTATACAGAGAAGGTTCAAGAAGTAAAAAATGAAAGATATTCTAAAACTGTAACTGCTTGTAAGGATTATATTTACAAACATCTCTATGATGAGATTAGTCATGATGATCTAGCAGAGTATATAGAACTTAGTCCGAAATACCTTTCCGTTCTTTTTAAAAAAGAAGTAGGTATTTCAGTGACCGAATATATACAGAAGACGAAAATAGAGGAAGCAAAAAAGTTACTCGCGTATAGTAAGACCCCTATCTCTGAAATTTATTCATTACTTAACTTTAATGATCAAAGTTATTTCACAAAAGTTTTCAAAAAAGTAGTTGGTATTACCCCAAAGTTATATAGAGAAAACCATCATCTTCAAACTCAAAGTAAAGATGAGTAAATGTTCATTATATTAAGCTAAAGAGTATTAATTCAGCTACCATCATTATATTAGCTATCCTACGTAAAATAGAGGAAAACTGGAACTGACCAGCCTTCCTCTATCATGTATAAGCTTCTTTTTTTTAACATTAAAATTCAGGTTCGGTTGCATCCTTTTTATAAAATGAGGATAAGGAAATTCAAATTTGTTGTGAAAAATACAATATTAGGAATCTTTCTCAGCTACATTACTAAACTGACTATTATATAAATTAGCATAAAACCCCTTTTGCTCAATTAATTGCTGTGAGTTCCTTTTTCAATAATGTCTCCATTGTTCATCACTATAATTAAATCTGCATTTTTAATTGTAGATAGACGATGAGCAATAATAAAACTTGTTCGATTCTTCATTGAAGAATTCATCGCTTTTTGAATGTTTAACTCTGTACGAGTATCTACACTACTTGTTGCTTCATCTAATATTAGATTTTTGGGTCTGAAATAATGGCTCTTGCAATTGTCAAAAGCTGCTTTTGTCCATGTGAAAGATTCGTTGCTTCTTGATCTAGCATCGTATCATAGCCTTTTGGTAACTTACGGAAAAAATCATCTGCATAGGCAGCATTTATTATCTCATCTTCAGTAGCACCTTTTTTACCATACCCTATATTATCACGAATAGTTCCGTGGAAAAGCCACGTATCTTGTAGGACCATCGAAAATAGTCCTCTTTTTAACGCTATAAGGAAGTAGCAATTCATAACTTCTTTATTTTGCCCTCCGCTATTGCAATTGTTAATCCAAACTAGACGTATTACATGAGCGAATTTATTTAAGGAACTTTTACAGTTCTTAACACATATGCTTTGTAATGATTAATCAAATCATTAACCGACTTTTCTTCATTTCATTTTTTTAGCAATTAGCTCAGCTGCCCGTTTAGGACTAAAACGATAAAATTTATCTAGCAATTTAGAATCCTTCCCAGCTAAAACTCGATATTCATCATTTTCAATTCCATTTATAATAATTGCAGCAGCTTCTTTAGGTGTTAACAATTTAGAAGCTTGCTGTTGATTATGATCCTTATTTTTATTTCTATCTACTCCAGAGTTCCCCATAATATTTGTGTTGACCCCACCTGGAAATACAACGGTTACTTTTACATTCGTATCTTTAAGCTCAGCATGTAAACCTTCTGTCATCAGCTTCACAGCTGCTTTCGATGCACCATAAATCGACTGGCCAGGCACTGGTAAAAAACCTCCCATACTTGAAACATTAGTAATATGTCCTTCTGGTCTTTTTAATAAATATGGTAGAAAGGTTTTAGTCATATAAAGAGTACCGTAAAAGTTAATATCCATAACTAGTTTTATTTTTTCATAGTCTAAGTCATTGATATTTACAAAAGGTTGAATGATACCCGCATTATTAATAATTCCATCTATTTCCTTGTGATATTCTATGACTTTCCCAGGAAGTGCCTCAACTTCCTCCCTCTCAGTTAGGTTTACAATATGTGTTGAAAGTCTTTCAGAATTTTTTCCTGCTTGTATGATCGTTTCCTCAAGTGCATCCTTGTTAATATCTACTGCTGCTACTCTTGCTCCTTCTGAGAGAAGAGTTAGTACTAGCTCTCTTCCTATTCCGCCTCCAGCCCCTGTAACCACTAATGTTTTCCCTAACACTTTCATATTTTCAAACTCCTTTCTTTATCAATAATTAATCTCTACGAATAACATGAGATATTAGAATTCTAATTTTGTTCATCTTACCTATAAATGATTAACTTCCCTTCCGGTCATAATTCTTTCCGGACAAGTTTTAAAACAGTATTAATTAAATCACATAAGTAAATGTTAACAAAAGGCAAAGGGATTTTTCGGTAAAATGGTTTTTTTTTTATAAAAAAGTTCACATTGTTTTTTAAAATTTTTTTATTAGGAAAATAAAAAAGACTTTAATCTATAAGCACATCGAAATTAAAGTCTTTTTTCATTCTAGAGTGATTTCATCACAAATTAATTGCCACACTTGAAACAGATCCTTATAATTTCTCCTCTACCACAGATTGGCTAGTACCGATATCATAAGCTACAGTACCTATCCCCAGCCCTCTTGAAATTGGATCATTGATCTTATAAAAAGTAAAACACATTGGACCAAAGGCTTCTCCAAAGATCTAGTAGGGAGAACAAGTACAGCAGATAAGGAGGGGGCTCCACCAATGATGTTACTAATTCAATTGCAACAGTTGCTCATTTTTTTCTACTGGGACTTATATTCTATTCCAAGTATATAGTCAGTAGATTTTAAGATTAGATTACAGTAATTTAAAATCGCCTTTCCTAATTTGGAATATATTCGAAATAACCAAAGAGAGCAGGTGTGCTCGATTGCTTTCCATTTCCGGTTGCATACATCGCGAAGTAAAGTCCTGTAAATCCTCCTGCTATTTGTGTAGACAATAACGATGTTTCTCCACTTCCCAAAACGACAGGTTCACTATTTGGTTTGGAATATGTGAACGTAAAGTTAGTATCGGTAGCCTTAATGCCTAGTATTACGGTTGAGGCATCATATTCAATTTCTTCTTCAAGCTTCTTAAGACTTCCGACTATTCGACGGAAAATAAGGTATGATCTTCCTTCTTTATATGTTTTTGCAATATCATAGTGATAATTTTCATTCATAAATACTGTTACCCCTGCTTCCTCACCATCCTGCTTAGGGGTGAATTCCATTGACGTGGTAATTTCACAGTCAAAATGTTGTTGTCTTCGACCAATAAAGGCAGGTGATTCTGAATCATTTAATGTGCATGACTGGCCGTATAATGTCAAAAATCCTGGATTCTCAGTTAATGACCAAGATCCCTTGGGTGGATTACGATAAAAATTCCACATAGGAGAGAGATTGTCGCTATCAAAATCCTCTTTTTCAACCATAGATTCAGTATTCCGTGTTAGATGAAACGGTGCCTCATTCTCCACTTCTACTTGTCCGTTGTTTCCAATTATCGGCCAGCCTTCCTCCGTCCATTTCACTGGAGCTAGGTTTGTTTCACGTCCCAAATGGTGAAGCTTAGTACTTTTTACTGGTCGAAAACCTAAAAATACGGCCCACCAAGATCCATCTTCCGCTTGAATCAAGTCTGCGTGGCCGGTTGCCTGTATAGGCTTCTTACTGCTTCGATTGGAAAGAATGGGATTATTAGGGTTGCTTTCAAACGGACCATATGGACTTTTGCTTCTTGCAATTGTGACCATGTGCCCATATTCAGTTCCTCCTTCAGCAATTAATAAATAATACCAGTCATTGACTTTATACAAGTGTGGTCCTTCCGGAGAACAACCACCAGTTCCTTCCCAAATTATTTGTGTTTCATTTAGAAGTTTTCCAGTTTCTATATCAATTTCTGCTTGAAGAATCCCTTCAGGACCCACACCTGGAAAACTAGCAGCTGTTAAATATACTTTTTCATCATCATCAAAAAATAATGATGGATCATAACCTCTCAATCCCTCAATATAAATAGGTTCAGACCACGGACCTTTTGGATCATCTGCCCATACAATAAAACTCTTCCTAACCGAAATATTCGTGGAAATGACATAGAACCTTCCATTATGATGACGTATTGTAGGAGCATAAATCCCCTGTGATGGGACAAAAGAATGTTGACGTGAAAGAGGTAACTGACTTTCGCGTGTTAACACATGGCCGATCTGTTCCCAATTTACTAAATCTGTGCTATGAAATAACGGAATACCTGGAAAATATTCGAATGAACTAGTAACTAAATAAAAACTTTTTCCTACTTTACATACACTTGGATCGGGATGAAATCCACTTATAACTGGATTTTGATACTTCATAATAAATGAATCCTTTCTTTTGATAATTATCGTTTTAAATTTATCTTATTATTTAGTAAGATATCAATTCTATTTGAAATTTAATTGTATTTTAGTATTTTTTTTTGTGTAACTAATACTACAAGGAATGATTTTCGTTTCATCATGCATAATAAAGCCTCAATCTTCATTAAGAAGGATTGAGGCTTTTGTTGAAAGAATTATTTATTATTTACCGTTTAATATTTACTTTAGATGAAAATACTTTTCGAGGGACAATCATTTCTTCCCCGATAATATCAAATGTATCATGCAGACGAATATCTTCAGAAGATGCTCCAATATAAAGTTCCATTTTACCTGGTTCTACTACTTGTTTCATGTCTTTATTATGGAACGCAAGTTGTCTCATGTCCACCGTAAAGGTAACTTGTTTTTCTTCATTTACATCCAAGCTTACTTTTGCAAAACCAACTAACTGTTTGACAGGTCGAGCAATACTACTAAAGCAGTCTCGAATGTATAATTGAGCAACCTCATCACCTTGCTGCTGACCAATGTTTTTAATCTTGAACGAGATTTGTACATTGCCATTTGATGCAACCTCTTTATTTAGTTTAAGATCACTATATTCAAATGTAGTATAACTTAAGCCATGACCAAAAGGATAAAGAGGTGTATTCATATCATGATTAATATACTCTGACCATTCATTAATATCTACAAAAAACGGTAATCTACTATTATACATAGGAATTTGCCCTTTATCTTTAACGACTGTAACTGGTAATTTACCACTTGGATTTCTTTTTCCAGTTAAAATGTTTGATAGGGCTTGAGCTCCAGTTTGAGCAGGAAGCCATGAATATAGGACTGCTTTACTATTTTGGGAAATAGAAGGGATTGCTAATGGTCTACCATCGACAATAATTGAAATAACAGGTTTGTTTAGTTGGAAAACCTCATCCATCATTTCTAATTGCGGTTTTTCAAGGTTGATATTGGCATTATCCTTATTCTCTCCAGCTGTAGCATCAGATGCCCTCATACTTTCTTTGCCACCTAAGACAGCAATGACAATGTCTGCCTGTTGAACGACATTTTTAACTTCATCAATACCGCCTTCAATATGTTTGCCGATTTGACAGCCTTCCGCGTATAAAATATTCTCCTGACCAAACTCCTGCTCTAAAACCTCTTTGACAGTTTTACAGCTTGGATAGTATTTTTCAAGGAATTCCTCTGGTGATTTATATTCTTTATTAGATGAAGAATTGGATCTGTTTTTCTTTAGCATCGCAATGATTGCATCTTTTTGTTCAGGAGAAGGTTGCTGATCAAAGACGATACCTCTAGATTTTAACATGTCTCTATGTTCGGAAATGACCGTATCATAAGCAATTTTGATGAAATTGTCATCCTGAGAGCGATCGAAGTCACTATTTGAGGTATCAGCTGTACCTACTGAAGAATAGCCACCGAAAAAGTTCAGTTTATTATTTGCAGAAGGACCAATTAAAGCTATTTTTAGTTTTTTTGTTAACGGTAAAATATTATTATCATTCTTAACCATAACAACTGATTTTTCAGCTATTTCTTGTGATAGGTTTTGATATTCCTCTTTACGTATTTCTACATTGAAATCACCAATTTTATAAGGGTTCTCGAATAAGCCCAACTTGAATTTGGTCTCAAGTACTCTTCTTACTGATTGATCAATATATTTCATTTCTATTTCACCTGATTCAACAGCTTCTTCTAGGAAGCGATAGCAAGTGTTATTGGGTTGTTCGACATCCATTCCTGCCTTAAGTGCCATTATAGCAGCCTCTTTTTGGCTTTCTGCAACACGATATCTAGCATTAGCATGACTGACACTACCGTAATCCGCAACTACAAGTCCTGAAAATCCTAGTTTTTCACGTAATACATCTGTGAGCAACCATTTGGAAGTGGACACAGCTTGTTCATTCAAAATACCATAGCTATTCATAACCCCCATTACATCACCTTCATGTATGGCGGCTTCAAAAGGAAAACAATAGGTATCATACAATTTCCTATCAGAAATTTGCTGTTCTCCTCCATTTCTCCCGCCCTCGGTATTTCCGTATCCTACAAAATGCTTCGCTGCTGCCATAACTTCGTGATTGCCTTGTACTCCTCTTACATAGGCTGTTCCCATTTGGGCTACTAAGTAAGGATCTTCTCCATAAGTTTCTCCGATTCTCCCCCATCTTGGATCACGTCCTAAATCAAATAGAGGGGAGTGTACAGCTCTCAATCCAAATGCCATCAATTGTTTTTTGACAACTTCCCCCATTTTCCTTGCTAACTCAGGCTCCCATGTAGATGCGATATTCATTGATTGAGGAAATGTGGTTGCTCCTGGTATTTGGGCACCTGCAATTCCTTCATTATGAGCAAGGACTGGAATACCCAAACGAGTTTCTTCAACAAAAAATTTCTGAATTTGATTTAATGTTTCCATATCTTTATTTGTATTACCTGTCTGTGAGCTATTTAGGAAGCTAAGTGTTCCTACGCCGTCTTTGAAATTTTCTTTGATATTTTGGATAGGATCAACTTGTCCCAAATTTACCATTCCAAATAATTGTGCAATTTTTTCCTTCAATGTCATTCTTTGAAGTAAGTCTTCTACTCTATCTAACACATTTTTACTGTCATCTTTGTATAGCATCATATATCTATTTCCTCCTAATTTAGTTATCTACCTGATCATTCTCAGTTAAGTCCAAATTTGTTTACACTCCCTAAAAACTTCAAACTATTCTTTGGATATCTAACCTGTGTTGAACGATCCACAGCAATTAAACCGAATGTTTGCTCATACCCCAATTGCCATTCAAAATTGTCAAGTAAAGACCAATACATGTATCCATTTACTTGAATTCCATCCTCAACACATCGATGAACACCATTCAATGCTCTTTCAATAAATTCAACTCTCTCTTCATCATTATCTGTTGAGATTCCATTCTCTGTGACGATCATCGGTTTCTTCCAATGTTCAGCCACAAAACGTAGGACGTTTCCTAGTGCTTCGGGATAATACTCATATCCCATTTTTGTTAATCTAGTATCTTCATTAGGTTTCACAACACCATCTGGTCCATGAATTTTCCGTGAATAATTTTGAACCCCTAAGAAATCATCATCCTGAAGAAAAGGAAGATAGAATAAAAAATCTTCATATTGCTCTTTTTTTACATGCTCTTCTCCTCCAGGTAATGCCTGGTGATCATATAAGGATAATGTAATCCCTACTTTAATATTCTGATTTACTTCTTTAATCACTTTTCTTGCGATTTCATGGCACTTCATGACTATGAGATCACCATTTTCCGTTCGAGGAGATAAAAAGGTTTGTATATTTCTAGGATCCATTCCAAAAGCTTCTCCTAAAGATCGATAATAAACCTCCATTTTACTTTTCATGTCTATATTAAGACCAACCTGTACGTCTCCATTTTTACCCTTGCTATCGGAGCCTGTCATTCTTTTCATAATCTTAGTTATTTGTTTTCCCATATTCGCTTCATTTATTGTACAAATATATGGGATAAGGTCGCCTAGATTAGAAACAACCCATTGACAGTACCGACCAAAATATTCAACTGTCTTTTCACTTTCCCATCCACCTTCAGGTATTAGCCATTTTGGTGATGTAAAATGATGTAAAGTAACAATTGGTATGACGTTGTTTTGGTGACAAAATTCAAGAACCTTTCTATAATGTTCAATCTCTTTTGAATCAAACTGGCCTTTTGTTGGCTCTATTCTTGCCCACTCGATCGAAAATCTATATGAATTACAACCAGCATCAATCAATAATTTAATATCTTCTTTGTATCGATTATAATGGTCAACCGCGTCTAAAGAAGGTTCTTTATACATGGTGCCTGATACATTCTCCATCGTCCAAAAATCACTGTTTACATTATTTCCTTCTACTTGATGAGCAGCTGTTGCGGCACCAATCATAAAATGACTGTTGAACTTTTTCATCTATTCTCCTCCACTTAGACTTTATTAGCCCGATTATTTGAGTTCTTTTTCGAGGGTACTGAGTAATTTATTTGGAACCAATGATTCTGGTGCAAATTGTATTACTTGGTAAAAAATAATTTTTTTGGCTCTTTCTATTTACATAAAAATCATATCATTTAGAAAAAAATTATTATGGTGCTTTAGTTCTTTTTTTTGAAATATAGTATAATACGAAAATGGTTTTCCGACATAGTGGAAAGGAGAAGTCATTGAAACTCTTACCTAAAAGGAAATCATATTTTATTTAAGAACCAACACTTGTGTATTTAGTGGTTTTTTAGGTCTATCCTCAAACTAAAAGACCTGACAGGTTTGCTACTTCCTATCAGGTCTTCTTGGATTGATCTTTTTTTTTATTTTTTCTAATGCTCAACTTAAAAAACTATGCTTACTTAGACAAATTCTTTTCCCACTAATATGAGCAAGAAAACTGGAAGGGCAAACAGCTACTTTCCACTTTCAGAGATTTCAGAATAAATTTCTTTACTAGTTAAGATGATGGAAATACAAACTAGTCATTTACTTTTTTAATTTTATTTAATGCCTTGTTAACTTCAACTATCATTGACTGAGGTATAGATCCTCCCGCTTGTTTAATCAATGCTTCAACAGTCATAGCATTCATTATTTTAGCCATAGATTTTGATTGTTTAACATTTTTTGCAACATCTCCGCGCTTTGATTTAGCATAAGCGAACATCTCATCTAAAATTCTAGCTCCTTCAGCATCTTTACGTATATTGCCATAACATCTTTAATAGAATAATATCCTTCTGGAAGGTTCATTTCTGGATCATCAAACCAATTTATAACTTCTCGGCCTACCAATCGATAATCCTTATTCGGTTCTGACACTTTGCATATCGTCATTTCATCTGTAAAATTATCTGCTTTCACTTCAATTCTATGTTTGGCCTGATTCAATTTGAATATAAATACCTTATCACCACTTTGCTTACCTACAAGCTCACCGTTATTATATAATTCAACAGAGTCATAATTTGAATATACCTTAACTTTTGTTTCTTCTTCGTGACGTTTTATATAATTTTTTCCACATAAGTGCACAAAAGGTTCACGTACTTCCATTGAAGGATGATTACATCATGAGTCTGCTTTGTCTCTTCACGGTAGCTTTATTCAAACCTTAGAAGAGTTGAATCAATTAGACGAGGTAAGGGCACTGGCTAGGGAAGTGCTTTATACGTATGCTCAAAAAGTAAAACTAGAAAAAAACAAGCGTTATTCTAAAACCATTTTCATTTGTATAAACTTTATCTACAAACATATCTATGAGGATTTCACCCATAATGATGTAGCCAATCATGTTGAACTTAGCCCAAAGTACTTATCAAAATTATTCAAAGATGAAGTTGGTATGTCTATAAGTGACTTCATACAAGAAGAAAAATTTAAGGAAGCAAAAAGACTGCTGGCTTATAGTGAAAAGCCAATTTCCGAAATAGCTTTACTTTTAAACTTTAATGATCAAAGTTATTTAGCAAGAGTTTTTAAAAAAGTGGCTGGCATAACTCCTAAGAAATACAGAGAGAAACATCTTTTATTAGATAAAAAGGAATAATTTAATAATGCCTGTCACCAACCATGATTTGTCGAATTCGACATTTACGGGTAGTGACAGGCACTAATTAACTACTAGAATGCTGTCTCTCATTAACTTTATTCGCAACACCTGTTTGCTTCAATCCAGAAATATGCTTTCTTAACGATAGAATGAAAAAAGTAACCGCTGTAAGCAATATACCTATGGTCAAAAATTGATACGTAAATTGAATCATTGTATTACCGAACAAAATACCTATTCCGTCCAATACGATAGGTGATATAAATTGGCCTACAAATATCATGCTTGTTACTATGGACATAGCATGCACAGTTTGTGATGGAGCTACTTGATTTGAAACTTGATCCATTATATTAGGCAAAATAATACCAAGTCCAAAACCACATATTCCAACTCCTACACCCATTAATAATGGGTCATGTGCTAAGCTAATAATGCCAAATCCAGTTGCTACCCAAAATAATAGTGCGGCAATTAAATAGGATCGTAAGAGTCTTTTCACTTGCGCTATGACCAAACCTGCGACAAACCCTGCTGCTGTCGAAGTGGCTGCAATCAAACCAGCATACCGTGCATCACCAATCTCTTTTTCAACCATGTATAAAGCAATGTTTGATTGAATAGAAAACATCACCAAAACTACCATTAGTGCTCCTAGTCCATACACATATATGCTGCCCAGTAACCTCATTCGAACGGCATCAGGAGAACGTTTAGGTGGATTTATTTTGGGTAAAAATAAATAAACAAGGATGATGGAAACCACAGCAAGTAAATATACACCAAAGACAACTCTCCAGTTTAGCGTTGCCAAAAATCCAGAAGCAGTAAACAGTATGACACCTCCAAGGTTTGTGCAAGCCATTACTTGCCCCATGGTCTTCGTTCTTTCCTCACCATCAAAAAAATCAGGAACTAATGAAGTTGATATTGGTAACATGCATCCAACACCAATTCCTAAAATCCCACGGCAAATTAACATCATTTCAATGCTCGAGACTAGCCCACCTCCGACTCCACCAATTATATATATAATCACTCCAACTAACAGAATATTTCTTTTGGAGAAACGACTCGTTAAATAACTAGACACAAAAATGAAAGGTATAATCATAACCGAAGGTAAAGTTAACAAGAGTTTAATCGTTGTTTCACTAGCATCTGGAAAGGCATAAGATATTTCTCCTAGAGCAGGAGATATTGCAGCACCTGCCATAATTGTTAGAAAAGATATTGAAAATATGGCAATTTTTAATAAGTTTTTATTCATTACTCCCCAATCCCCCCTAAATTTTTCATTTTCTAACTTATTTATTCACATTTGAATTGCTCTCTTAATTGTTACAACTTTTTTAGATAAGGCGCACCTCGAGAAGAAAGAAAAGCATTTCCAAGAAAGAATACTCTCCTAGAAATGCTCTTCTTACATGTAACATTATATGGATAAGTGTCACTAATTTTTATTTCTCAATCGTCTACTTTTTTAATTTTATTTAAAGATTTATTAATCTCCACAACCATGGACTCAGGAATAGAGCCTCCTGCTTGTTTAATTAGTGCTTCAAGAGTCATAGCATTCATTATTCTAGCCATGGATTCAGACTGTTTTACATTTTTCGCCACGTCTCCGCGTTTAGACTTTGCAAAATTCATCATATCGTCTAGGACTTGAGCTCCTTCAGGACTTTTACGAATATCCGCCATTACATCTTTAATAGAATAATATCCCTCTGGACAGTTCATTTCTGGTTTATCAAACCAATTGATAACATCTCGTCCTACTAATACATAATCTTTATTCTTTTCTGACACTTTTCTTATCGTGATTTCATCTGAACAGTTTCCTGCTTTTACTTCAATTTTATGCTCGCCCTGAAGTTTCAGTTGGAATGTAAATACTTTATTACCACTCTGCTTTTCTACTAGTTCGCCGTTATTATATAATTCAACAGAGTCATAACTTGAGTACACTTTAATTTCTGTTTCTTCTTCATGACGATCTACATAATTTCTTCCACATAAATGTACGAAAGGTTCATTATTCCAATATGCCTTGTAAAGATAGAACGCATCCTTCTTATACTTTCTATCAAAAGTGACTAGTCCCTTCTGGTTTATGCCGTTCTCGCCACCTTCATCACGACCATCTGCAGCGAAGTCAAACATATTCCATACATGTGTTGCCCAAAGATAAGGACGATCCTTAAACATATTTAGCATATGTTCATGATATACTGTCTGATATTGTTCTGTATAATCCCCTTTCTCAGGAGTTGGGGTTTGTAATCTAGGATTAGCATCAGCACCATATTCAGCTAAACCAATTATTTTATCGGGATATTTTTTATGAAAGTCATCAAAGAATATATCATTATCCGTTAGATTTCCTAAATACCACCCATAGTATAAGTTATAAGACATAATATCAGGTAAGGTTACCAATGGTTCATCAATTTCAAGCATAAAAGCATGGGCCATAGTTGTTGGTCTAGTATTGTCTAGGCTATGTGCCAAATCATTTAATATTTTATGATTCTCCATTAAATCATCCGTTACACCTGTAACGCTTATTTCATTCGATAATCCCCAACAGATAACCGATGGATGATTAACATTCTGAACGATTAATTCTGTCAACTGAGTTATTGTATTCTCTCTTCCATTAGGCATATGTTCTGTGATATAAGGTATTTCAGCCCATACGATCATTCCGTATTCATCACATAAATCATAAAAATACTGATCATGCTGATAATGGGCTAAACGTATAGTATTTGCCCCTATTTCCTTTATAATTTCCATATCCTCTATCATCATTTCTCTAGTAATAGCGTTCCCAACACCTCTTCTATCTTGGTGCCGTGAAACACCTCTAAGAGGATAAGGTCTGCCATTTAATATAAAACCTTTATCTTTGTCAAATGAAAATGTTCTGCACCCAAAACGGCTGTTAACCTCGTCAACTACGTTTTCCTCTTTTATAAGTTCTGCTTTTGCTTCATATAAATATGGGTCTTCTACCCCATCCCATAAACGAACTTCAGGAATTTCAATATGACCTAAAGCAACTCCATCGTTAACAGGCACTTCAATAACTCCCACGCCTTCAATGGTGTAAAGAACAGAATCAGCTTCCCCAGTAATATAGGATTTCAAATTAACAACTGCAGATTCTTCATTAATCTCGGTAGTAATTTGTAGACCACTACCTCCATAATAATCCATGTCAAAGTGACTATCAGGCACTATGACCATATATACATCACGATATATCCCACCATAGAAGGTAAAGTCAGCCTTTTGAGGATACACCCTGTCGTTAGGTCTATTATCAACAGAAACTACCAGTTCATTTTCTTCTTTCAAGTTTTCTGTTATGTTCACTCTAAAAGTTGAATAGCCCCCATCATGTGTAGATAATTTAGTATTATTCATCCACACTTCTGCTGTAGAGTTTGCACCTCGAAATTCCAAATATACTTGATCACCTGAGTTTATTTCTGGCTTCTTAAACGTCTTCCCATACCAACAGGTTCCCC
>JAPSLU010000438.1 GCA_031180405.1 Bacillus sp. (in: firmicutes)
CATTGGCTTGTTGTTATAGTCTAAAGGGTATTCCATATCCTTTGGAAAATATGGTGTGCCTCCAAATTTGCTCTCATAGACTCCTGTTTTTCTCATTTTTCCATTTATCCGAATATAAGGAACGACTGTTTTTTGGATAATATCGTTGTATTTGATTAGTTGCTTCGGTAAAAAGATTTGCGGTTTATTTCGCATGAGTTCACCTCTATTTTCACTTTATAGAGTAAATTATGACAAAACTGCAAATCTATTACAATCAGTTTTTACTTTTACATTCCTATAAATCTGTTAAAAGTTACTATTTTCACAAAGAGAAATACCATATAATGGATACAAGGGGGTTGGTATCATTATTTACGATTATCTTGTGCCCATTCTCTTTATGTGGGGGATACCTGGGTTACTAGTTATTAGATCCTATTTAAAGTTAAGCGCGGAGGAAAAAAGGTCTGTCATCAACGAATTTAAACATCCACAACTAATTTTTACAGTTGGTTTTACTCTTTTAGGGGTATTTATCACACACCTTGCCGCTATAGGATCGAATGATTTCGTTAGAATAATTGGCAATGTTTTTTTGCTTATCGGAGGTCTAGTAACAATGGTCGTTATATGGAGGATAAGCAAGATTCGAAGTTTGTTCGTGTTTATTCTAATGCTGATGTTTGTCGTCTTTTTCTGGTAAAAACTCTACGTATTTTATTTAAATTATGAAAAAACAAGTACATTCCAAATGATTTAGGAGTTGGCTAATATGAAAACAAAATGTCTATTTATAATTTGCAGTCTATTGCTTTTATTAGCAGCTTGTCAGTCAAATGATGCAAGTGAAACCAAGTTTAAGAAAGTCACTATTCCCGATGATGTACCTGAATATGTTCAAGAAAGTGATTTCAAGAAAATTGATTGGGATAAAAAAGCTACTATGCTTGTAAATGGAATAATTGGAAATGAAGGAAAATCGGGTGTAATTGGTGCAGATACGCCGAGCTTAGATGGGCAGAAATGGATGTGGCATCTTTGGGGAGTAGATGACCCTAGTAAGTCCACAATGACCGTAGTCGGATACCATAAAGAAACAGAAACTGTACATCAAATTCTTACAGATGGTTGGACGACTAGTCTCGGGGCAAAACAGAATGGAGCTGATGCACATATTCCTACTTCTGTTAAAATACCAAAGCCAGGCGAATGGGCAATCCTGCTTTATGTTGATAAAAAACTGTTTGATCGATTAGTCTATGACATTAATGAATAAGTAAGCAATTTTAAATAATTGGTGACAGGCGAAAACTAAAAGCAAAGTTCCTAATATATGAAATAATTTTTTACCTATATTAGGAACTTTAAAAACAGTTTTTCGGTAAAACAAAATTAAGAATGCATCCACCACTTTTAACACTACTATTCTATGATATTAAGGCAACTTCACTATTGTAATGCGTCTGACATTATTCGTTCAATCATTTCATCAAAGCCGTTAAAATCCTCTAATTCATCTCCAGAGGGTTTATCTAATAATATATATTGTTTCTTTTCTTTATCTAAGACATACCAGCTTATACTGTCATCACCAAAGAACAAATATTTTCTTTGATGTTCAACTTCATGCCACACCTGATTTGAATCAATGAAACCGTCTATTTTATTTTTCGGCTTTTTTTCTACTAATTCCTGATCAATTCCATAAATCGTGTAGCCATTAAATTCTAGACCATT
>JAPSLU010000122.1 GCA_031180405.1 Bacillus sp. (in: firmicutes)
ATTTACATTAGTCTTTGACGCTAGTCAAAATAATTTGGTTGCGGGGACAGGATTTGAACCTGCGACCTTCGGGTTATGAGCCCGACGAGCTACCAGACTGCTCCACCCCGCGATAATAATAATAATAGCTTATGATCTCTCTGACAATAAAAAAACATATGGAGGAGGAAAGGGGATTCGAACCCCTGCGGGCTTTGACACCCCTGTCGGTTTTCAAGACCGATCCCTTCAGCCGGACTTGGGTATTCCTCCAATATTCATATGCAAAAATGGTAGCGGCGGAGGGAGTCGAACCCACGACCTCACGGGTATGAACCGTACGCTCTAGCCAGCTGAGCTACACCGCCATTATGAAATGATAATACATATTAATATTGCATATAAAGTTATATGGTGGAGCCTAGCGGGATCGAACCGCTGACCTCCTGCGTGCAAAGCAGGCGCTCTCCCAGCTGAGCTAAGGCCCCATAGTAATATTCATGATGGTCGGGAAGACAGGATTCGAACCTGCGACCCCTTGGTCCCAAACCAAGTGCTCTACCAAGCTGAGCTACTTCCCGTATAATGGCGCGCCCGAGAGGAGTCGAACCCCTAACCTTTTGATCCGTAGTCAAACGCTCTATCCAATTGAGCTACGGGCGCATGTTTTCCCTTTTTATAAAACACTTCACAAGGTGAGTTATTTTCGGTTTGTGTTTAGTGTTCATAATTCTTCGCTATTGCGACTATATTGTACATTATTTTCGCTTCGTGAAAAAATGTTGGTGCCGAGGACCGGAATCGAACCGGTACGGTAGTCACCTACCGCAGGATTTTAAGTCCTGTGCGTCTGCCAGTTCCGCCACCCCGGCACTAATTATTGGAGCGGAAGACGGGATTCGAACCCGCGACCCCCACCTTGGCAAGGTGGTGTTCTACCACTGAACTACTTCCGCACTACTAATTTCGCCTTCGCGAATACAAATAAATGTAAGTTATTTTCACTCCGTTAAAAAACTTTGGTGCGGGTGAAGGGACTTGAACCCCCACGTCACAAGGACACTAGATCCTAAGTCTAGCGCGTCTGCCAATTCCGCCACACCCGCATGTGAGTATTTTCACTTCCGTGAAAAAACTATGGTGGAGGATGACGGGATCGAACCGCCGACCCTCTGCTTGTAAGGCAGATGCTCTCCCAGCTGAGCTAATCCTCCATAATACTAGTTTGGACTTGCACGATACTTATTCATATTGTTCTATCTTTAAAGTAAGCTATTTTCGCTTCGCATTTTTAAGCTAAGCTATTTTCGCTTCGCATTCTCTAAGGTAAGCTATTTTCGCTTCGCGAAAAAGCTTTGGTGACCCATACGGGATTCGAACCCGTGTTACCGCCGTGAAAGGGCGGTGTCTTAACCGCTTGACCAATGGGCCGTCATAAATAACCTTTTTTGAGAAGCCTGGCAACGTCCTACTCTCACAGGGGGAAACCCCCAACTACCATCGGCGCTGAAGAACTTAACTTCCGTGTTCGGCATGGGAACGGGTGTGACCTCTTCGCCATCATTACCAGACATTTTAAAGACAATTTTTATTATAGTAAATTCCACTAAAAAAGCAAGAAGTTTTTTTAGTTTTTTCACTGCAATCAATTTTCTTATGACGCAGGATTTATAATGTAACACACCCAAAACAATAGTGTCAATACTTTTTCAAACAATTATTTTGACGTCCTCATTTGAAGACAAGAAATATAATATCATTTTTACATACAAAATAAAAGACCTAAATGAGATTTTTTTTATAGCATCTACTTTCTCATATATAAACTAAAGCTTATCCATTGCTCTTAAGACATAAACGCTCCCCCACAGGAAACACTATATACAACGATATGGAGGTGTTTAAAGAATGAAAGAACGAGATGTTATTACAGTTCAAGATGAATACGGCGAAGAAAAACAGTTTTCTGTAGAAGCTTTACTTTCAATAAAAACTGAAACCTACGCTTTATTAACTCCTAAGGAAAAGATTGAAGATACCTATATTATGCAAGTCAAAGATGAAGAAGACGGCCAATATCTTATTGGAATTAATGATCCTACTAAGACGAGTATGGTGCTAGATGCATATGAAATAGCTGTTGATGCGAACCCTGCTGATTAGGTTCTGGAGGTGATGTCATGTCAAATGAAAAGATCTTTGATGTTATGGATGATAACCTTAAGCATAAAATCGATCAAGAACTCAATGGAATGACTTTCACAAAAAATTTCCGATCACCATCTGCAGAAGAGTGGTATATTTTTTTACCATCATATAAAGATCCTTTAACTGGCGGTGCACCCGGTAAGGCAATTATCCATTACAACTTGTATGACACGAAACACATCTTTATCAATACAACGATTATTTTTGATGATCCTGAATTACATCAAAGCCAGCACCACCAGCTTGTCTATTCAATCGCTGATGAAATTGTCAATCGACTTGTTGGATATGCTGACACTTTATTATCAGTCCATTCAGGTGAAAACTCCTATAATGCCGAATATAAACAATAAACAATGAGGGATAAAAAATGAACTCAAAACTAATTCAATCTATTAAAGAAGTGTCAAGACCTTTCCATAAACAAGAAGGTATTCATGCTTTGGTAAAAGAAATTAATGATGAAAAATTTGTCTTACTAGGTGAATCTTCACATGGCACTTCTGAATTTTATAAAATTAGAGCTGAAATCTCAAAAAAACTTATAGAGGAAAAAGGATTTACTTATATAGCTGTTGAAGGAGACTGGCCTGCTTGTCATGAAGTAAACAGATATATTAAAGGTTTTGATCACAAATACTCCAATGCCCGTAATGTTTTAGATTCTTTTAACCGTTGGCCAACATGGATGTGGGCCAATGAAGAAATGATTGATTTAATCGAATGGTTAAAAGATTATAATGAGAAAATGCCTAACAACAAAAAGGTTGGTTTTTATGGAATTGATGTGTATTCGTTGTGGGAATCGATTGATGAGATCATTGGTTACTTAGAAAAGATTCAATCACCACAAATAGACGTAGCCAAAAAGGCATTTTCTTGCTTTGAACCTTTCAACCGTCGTCCTGAAAAATACGGGCTATCCGCTTCCTTTTATGGAGAAGATTGTTTGGATGAGGTTACAAAGCTATTAACTGAGCTCACCATAAATAAGAAAATAACTTCTGATTCCGAAGAAAACTCATTAAATCTTGAAGTAAATGCGCTCATTACTGCAAATGCGGAAAATTATTACCGAACAATGGTCGTAAACGATAATGAATCTTGGAATATCCGAGACAGACATATGGTGGAGGCATTGAATAAAATACACAATTTTTACGGAGATAACGCTAAAGGAATTGTTTGGGAGCATAATACACATATTGGTGATGCTCGAGCCACAGATATGATCAATGAAGGCATTGTAAATGTCGGACAATTGCTCAGAGAAGAAAAAGGGAATGAAAATATTTTCATTATTGGGTTTGGCACACACAGAGGAACCGTCATAGCAGCAGATGAATGGGGTGTTAATTCGGAACAAATGATAGTTCCACCAGCTCAAAAAGGAAGCTGGGAAGATGCGATGCACCGAGCTGGACCATATGATAAATTCATACTTTTCACGAAGGAAAACAGCCATCTCTTTGAGCGCCCAATAGGTCATCGCGCCATTGGGGTCGTCTATAACCCTGCTTACGAACAGTACGGAAATTACGTTCCTTCCATCATGTCAAGTCGGTATGACGCCTTTATCTATATAAATGTAACAAACGCTCTTCATCCTCTTATCATTGAAGAAGTGTTTCTATAATCGAAATACCTATATCAAAGCTTCATATTGATTGAAGCAAAAATCAACAATCAAGCTCACAAAACGTAAAAATAAAAGGTATATTTTACTCTCATATTTATTAGAAGTAAAGGCTAGAATTATTATTTTCCCTTGTTATAATGCTAAGTGATAAATTCTTTTTAAAGGTGGGCATTTATGGGGAACACATGTAGGTTTGTTGTCAACGCGGTTGGTAAACGAGGAGAAACTTACTATACGCATTTAAACACAAAAAAAGAACTAGAAATTTGGATAACAGACCACCAAGAAAAATTAGTAATGGATGAACTAAAGATTGTTGATAAAAAAATTCCACCTTTCTTAAAATGGTTTTCAAACAAATAAAACGAAAAAAGAGGATGATTCAGAGGGATGCTTAACCCCTCTGAGTCATCCTCTTTGGGTTCCTTTAAGAGCTTACCTATCATTAAATGACCTGCACTAAGCATCGCAAGCTCGCCCGATAGGATAAATGGATTCTTTACTCTTAGATAATTTAGAACGCCTTAAGCTATGGGACTGCATCCAATTCACCATTCCCTTCTGAAGTAATGTTATTTGTGAAGTGGAAGAATTCTTCTCTCTTAGATGTAAAAATTTATCCCTTCCCTATATCTATTAGGAACCATTCCTCTTAGCTCATAACTGCTATACATTTTTGCCATCTCAGGAATTGCAGACCTGATATGTCGTTCAATAAAACGAGCTGTGACCTCTCTCTGTAAAATCACATGGAGATTTGCCGGTTCTTGTAACTTAGCATTCCTCACCCATTCATGGAAGGCAATTTCGAAAAAATAATAACTTCTATATAAGGTAGAAATGGCCTGTCGCAAACGTCTTTTCGCAACAGTTTCCTGGTGCAACATTGTAATCGTTGTTCTTGTTAAGGTAACTAATTCCGTTAGCAAAGACGTTATATATTGATTAGGTAAATGATGACTAGCAGAGAAATCTCTTAATAATATTTTTATATATTTGTAGCTCTTATATAGTTCTTCGTTCAACGCTTCTGTCATTTAAAACCTCTCCTTTCATCTACTAATTTATGCTTTAATAATGAAAGACATGTTGATGGTGTTGCTTATTTGAAAAATTCTTACAAAAATTGTATCTACCATTTACTCTATTATCCTCATATAATTACCTGTTGAGAGGGGGAAAATGAATGGCGGACATCAAGCAATTTGTTTTTTTTGACTTTGAAATGTTGTGCTCGGATCGCGGGATGGCTTTCGAAAAGATGGAAGCCATTCGTTTAGGCGCCGTAAAATATGAGCTCGAAACAGAAACAATCTCTTATTTCGATCAATATATTCGCCCTGATAACTCTGAACCTTTAACTGAATTTTGTAAGACCTTAACCGGAATTAAGGATGCCGATCTCGCTAATGCTAATGATTTTAAAGAGGTTTTTGCTAACTTTTTAGAATGGATTGGTGGCATTAAGAAAACCATGTACTTTTCCTGGTCTCCTAGTGATCTCTTTCGTCTAAAAATGGATGCAATGAGACATGATATCTCAGAACGTTCCATTAAAAAGATCGAACAACGCTATATTGATTTTCAAGAGCAGTTTAAAAACCGAGTGTCAGTGAATCCAATTTCTGTTGAAGATGCTCTAAAATTATATGATACGGATTTCGTAGGGGAAAAGCATAATCCAATGTATGATGCGTTCAATACTCTACTCATTTACGAAAACTTTATTAAACAACCGATTCAAACTGATTTACTTATGGTTAGACATTTTATCTTTGAAGACGAAGATACACCTCCTACTACAATTGATGCAATGAATCAAACATTATCCGAATATTTAAAACGGGATGCCAATCAAATTACCGAGCAGCTACGTGATGTGTATCGAGTACGTGATCTTAAAAAAATTATAAAACCTATACGAAAAACAGCTTTGAAATATAAAAATGTCGTTTTGAATCGTTCGGGTATTTTTACAAAAGAGAACATTCTTTATGCTGAGTCCTTATGTACCTTTTATGAAGAATTATTTTTCACCCTTGAGGAGCACATCGCGGTTTCCTCTAGAATTATCATTCTTCATGAGCACATGGTTCAACCTTTACTAAAGATTCCTTTGCCAACAATTAAACACAAAGAAGCAGGATCTGTTTAAAAAAAGAAAGAGACTGTCCCCTCTACATCAGGTGACAGTCTCTACATAATTTTCATTTTTATTATGAGAGCTTGATAAAATCCCATGATTCATTAAGAGAAAAGTAAACCTTTGTTACGTTTCTCATAACCCATACACCATTATTTTCCTAGGAATAATAAAATGATCTTTGTCTTTAAGTCTACCTCTCTTAAATTAAGTTGAAATTTATTTCTATTAACAGCAACTAACCCTTATACCCCACACCATTCAACTATCGTTAAAGCAATAATCTCTGCAGCTTCAAACACTTTTTCAATTTCAATAAACTCATTCGGAAAATGGGCTTTTTCTGTTACACCTGGACCGAACACGATAGTCGGAATGGAGCCCACTTGTGTAAGAAGCCCCCCATCTGTGCCCCATGGTGAGGCTTCGATTATTGGTTGTTGGCGCGTTACCTCTGTATAAATTGTTGTTAAGGTTGTCATAAAGTCATGAGAGGTGTCGATTGTACTTGGCACCCATCTCGCCCCAAACCATTCAAGTACAACAGGATGATCTTGGAACCATGCATCAACTTCTTTTAAATTATCAATCCAATAAGCTAGCTCCTGCTTTGCTTCTTCCATTGTTTCTTCAGGGGAAACTCCAATTCTTCCTTCTAATGTAACGAAGTCAGGAACTGAGGACGGCCAGTCACCACCTTGTATTTTCCCAATATTAATTGGCAGTGGTATTGGTACATGTTGATAGAGGGGATCATCAATTCGATCGTTTCTTCTTTTTTCGAGCTTCCTTATATGTTCTACGACAATGAGTGCTTTCTCTATTGCGCTAACTCCTTCATATCGAGTTCCCCCATGCGCAGATCTTCCCTTTACGGATAATCGAAACCACATCGAGCCTTGCTGTTTTGGGAAAATCTTCATATTGGTCGGCTCTGGAATAATAGCTGCATCTGCTTTATATCCCTTTAAAATTGCAGCTAACGTACCAGCACCTCCGCTTTCCTCTTCAATAACACTTTGAAAAATGACATCACCTTTTAAAGGTATTCCAAGCGCACGAATAGCTGACAACGCTAGAAGAAGAGAAACATTTCCTCCTTTCATATCTGTTGCTCCACGCCCGTAGAGTTTACCGTCGATCACTCTCCCACTATATGGTTCGTGCTCCCACTGAGCTACATCTCCTTCAGGCACGACATCAATATGTCCATTTAAAATAATTGAGCGTCCTGCACCTGTTCCTTTTAAAATTCCGACAACATTTGGACTGCCTTTAAAATCCTTACGTGGTGAGGCGAAAAATGGATGAGCTGCAAGCACCTTCCCATCAGGCTCCCAAACATCTACCTTTAATCCAATTTTTCGTAGTTTTTGAATGACGATCGTTTGTGCAAATTGCTCATTTCCGTGGGTACTATTTGCTTGAACGAGCTTTTGTAACAGTTCCACACCATGATCACGATTATTGGTAAGCCATTGACTAATTTGAGCTCGAAGCATGTTCTTTTCGTCCGTCACCCTTCATCCCCCATCTCTTTATTGGCCTATCACTCTAATTGTCTCTGAGATTAGTAAAGGTGCATTTGTTTTTGATATAACATCTTCAACTGTGTATGGAGCCATCACTTCTAATAGAAGAAGGCCTTGTTCATTTACTTCTATCACACCCATTTCTGTGATGATCAAGCTTACACATTGTTTAGCCGTTAAAGGTAAGGTGCATTCCTTGACTATTTTTGATTCTCCCTTTTTATTACAATGATTCATCAGAACAATGACGCGTTTTGCCTTTTTGGCAAGCTCCATAGCCCCACCAATTCCTGGTACTCGTTTCCCAGGGACAATCCAGTTTGCTAGATCTCCTTTTTGATTTACTTCAAGTCCACCTAAAATGGTGATATCTAAATATCCTGATCGAATCATTCCAAACGCAGTTGCGCTATCAAAATAGGAAGCTCCTGAAACAACAGTAACTGGAAAGCCACCCGCATTACATAAAGTTGGATTCTCCATCCCTTTTTCAGGTGATTCTCCCATTCCAAGAACGCCATTTTCAGCATGAAACATGACATGTAAATTCTGTGGGAGGTGATTAGGGACTAAAGACGGGATCCCAATCCCTAAATTGACGATCATGCCATCCTGTATTTCTTCAGCTGCACGTTTCGCCATGCAATTTCGTTCATCTAAAGTATTCAACCCTATCACTCGCTTTCTTTCTTGATGAAAAGGGCCTCTTACTCCCATGCCCACTTCCAATCTATTCCAACACCTTGAATAATCATATCCACATATATACCTGGTGTTATAATATGCTCTGGATCCAATTCTCCAATCTCCACAATTTCCTCCGCTTCAACTATTGTATAACGTCCAGCCATGGCAACCAATGGGTTTGTGTTTCGAGCACTTGCTTCATAAATAAGGTTTCCGAACGTATCGGCTTTTTTTGCATATACAATGGCAACATCTGCGGTAAGTGCTGTTTCGAGTAAAAAGTCCTTTCCATTTACCGAGATTTTTTGTTTTCCTTTTTCCACCATACTATCAAGACCTATATCTGTTAATATTCCACCTAAACCGGCACCACCTGCACGAATGCGCTCTGCTAGAGTTCCTTGTGGAGAAAACTCTACTTCCATTTTCCCGTCAATCATTAACTGACCAGCTATAGGATTTGAGCCAATATGTGAAACAATTAGCTTTTTTGCTCTCCCTTGACTGACCACTTTCCCAATTCCGATTGTAGGAAATCCAGCATCATTTCCAATTAGAGTTAAATTGGTCACACCCTTTTCAAGAATAGCATTGATTAATGTCGGGGGACTTCCAACACCTCCGAAGCCTCCAAACATGAGCGAACATCCACTTTGAATTGAAAATAAGGCATCATCCAAATGCCCAACCTTATTCATTTTTATCACTCGTTTTGTTTGTTCCGACATGTTCAGCACCCCCTACCTCTTCTTGAATCTCTAAAACTACTTTCCTTAAAATAAGAACAAGATCATCAATTTGATTTTTCGTAATAATGAATGGTGGAGAAATAATCACAGCATCCCCCACGAATCCTTCTCGACCAGCTGAAGATGGATATATGAGCAAGCCTTTTTCTCTGGCTTTTTGTACAACCTTATTTGTTACTGCGAGTTTTTTATCAAATGGATGCTTTGTCTGTTTGTTGGAAACAAATTCAACACCAATCATAAGACCTTTCCCACGTATATCACCTACGATTGGAGAATCTCCTACTTCACTTTTAAGCTTTTGTAGTAAATACTCACCTTGCTCCTTCGATTTTTGAACTAAACCATATTTCTCAATGTATTGAAGCACAGCAAGTGCCGTTGCAGCAGATTGAGGATTTGCACTATACGTATGACCGCTCATAACAGAATTTGAACCTTGTAGGATAGGTTTCATCACCTTATCACTAGCTAAGGTTGCGGCAATTGCTGTATAGCCAGCACTCATTCCTTTTCCAAGAGCAATAATATCCGCTTGCACTCCCCAATGATCTAACCCGAACATTTCGCCTGTACGTCCGATACCTGTCATGACTTCATCAGCAATAAACAAAATGTCATAACGGTTGCAAATTTCTCGAACCTGTTGATAATATCCTTCAGGCGGGACAACCACACCACCTGCTGCACCGATAATTGGTTCGGCAATAAAAGCTGCAATCTGATCTGAGCCAATCCTTTTTATAGCTGTTTCAATTTCATTTACACAGGCTAACTGACAAGATGGAAATGATTGGTTCAATGAGCATTGATAACAATAAGGTGCTGGGACAGCGGGATAATTCTCTAATATGGAGACAAAGCGTTCACGACGACTCACATGGCCCGACATCGATAGAGCACCAAGCGTAATTCCGTGATAACTCACCCAACGAGATAAAATTTTATGCTTTTTATAGTTACCTTGCTCTTGCCAATGTTGTATCGCGATTTTCATCGCGGTTTCCGTCGCTTCTGATCCGCTATTCACAAAAAAGGACCAGTAATCTTTATCACCATCGACAAGCTCATTTAATTTTTCGGCTAGCTGTTCAGCTGGATCTGAGGTAAATTGTGAACGATAAACAAATGAAACCTTTT
Organism: Bacillus sp. (in: firmicutes); assembly: GCA_031180405.1. GTDB lineage: Bacteria > Bacillota > Bacilli > Bacillales > Bacillaceae > Metabacillus. The sequence goes on from JAPSLU010000122.1 coordinate 10,078, forward strand.
TTGCTTGATCATGCATCGCTTCAATGATATCAGGGACACCATGACCTATACTTGTTGTTACCGCTCCAGATGATCCATCAATATACCGTTTTCCATCACTGTCATATAAATAGATTCCTTCACCATGTGTTACGATAGGATAATCATCATTCATGCTTGGCTTAATTAACAAAGATCGTTTCATACCATCGCCTCACTCTCATGCTGACGAAATCAAAATTTAAAGTAGTTCTTTTTTAGCAACCTAGGCTGTGACATTAATACATCATAGACAACCGTGTTTTCAAGCTTCTTTGTATCTATTAATAAAAGCTGATCTTCAAGCTCTTCAATTACCTTACCTATTTGATATTCCATTCCACATGTAGAGCAATGAACACCAGGTGTGTCCGTTATTTCAATCGCCCTTGTTCCATCAGGAAGCTCCCAATAAACTGTACTTGTCACCTCAACAGCCCCTTCAGCATGACACCATTCACATTTCATTTGTTTGGGACACCTCCTTCATTCATCCTGTTCTTCCTTCTTTTGCTGAGCCAAAAATTTCTTCTCTTTTAATTCATCACGTTTTTCACGTTTATCTTTTAATGTTGAATACGTTGGATTTTGTTGAAAGCTTTGTCTGCGGTTATAACGCTCAAGTGAGTTCGGGACAAGGTTGAATTGCTCATCATTTAATAACGACGTGATACCTGTTTTTGAAGGTTTTAGGTCATGACCTGTATAAATTTCTTTAAAATAATCGTCTGCTCGACCTGCGATATAATTTTCCGGTTCAGGATACGTAGTAATGACTCCTTCAAAATTTCGAAGAACAGTCTTTGTTGGACTTTGTGAAATCACATAGTTTGGCTGCAGCGTAATTTTTCCTCCACCACCAGGAGCATCGACGACGAAGGTAGGTACAGCATATCCACTCGTATGTCCTCTCAGGCCTTCAATTATTTCAAGTCCTTTTGAAATGGGCGCCCTAAAGTGACCGATTCCTTCGGAAAGATCACATTGATAAATATAATAAGGACGAACCCTGATTTTCACTAAATCATGCATCAGCTTTTTCATAATCGGCACACTGTCATTAATACCAGCTAAAATAACAGCTTGGTTCCCGACAGGAACACCTGCGTTTACAAGCATTTCACATGCGAGCTTTGACTCTTCGGTAATTTCAATGGATGTATTAAAATGAGTATTTAACCAAACTGGATGATACTTCTTTAAGATGTTACAAAGGTTTTCTGTAATTCGTTGCGGGAAAACAACAGGAGCTCTAGTACCGATTCGAATGATTTCAACATGTGGAATGGCACGTAGATTTTTCAGGATATATTCTAAAATTGTGTCATTAATTAAAAGTCCGTCACCACCAGACAAAAGCACATCACGTACCTCTGGTGTTTGACGAATGTAGTCAATGGCTGCATCTAGTTGCTTTTTCGGAACCCCCATTCCAATCTGTCCTGAAAATCTCCGACGCGTACAATAACGACAGTACATCGAGCATTGATTGGTCACGAGGAAAAGAACACGATCTGGATAACGGTGTGTTAATCCTGCAACAGGTGAATCTTCATCTTCTTCAAGTGGGTCTTCTAAATCATATTTCGTTTTATGAATTTCTTGGCCAATTGGGACAGATTGCATCCGAATCGGGCATCTTGTATCAGTAGGGTTCATAAGAGCAGCGTAATATGGAGTAATATTTAGCGGTATTGTTTTTGTGGAAATTCTTACTCCTTCTTCTTCTTCAGGCGTAAGATCAATGACTTTTTTTAAATCATCAAGTGTTCGAATTGTATTAGTTAATTGCCAAATCCAATCATTCCATTTCTCTTCCGAAACGTCCTTCCATAGCTCAATCTCTTTCCAATGACGCTTCGGTTTATATAAATCATGCAACATGATGATCTCCCCTTTATATTTGCTGTCATAAAAAGATAAGCAAATTCCGTGCCAAAAACAAAAGGGAGAAGCTCCTCGGTAAAGTTCTGATAACAATTAGACGCAAATGAATAGAAGACGTTCTTTGTCTTGCTTTATGTTGTGGTTAGATTTAGAGGGTCTAGACATCTTACTCTTTTCGCGAATAGCTAGACTGCTGTAGCTGAATTATTTTTAGCAGCTTGAAATTAATTTCCCTCGAAGAATGCGGTTATATCATTGCCAATTATTCAGCAGCTTTTCTTAGAAAAACCTGCTGGAAATTCGGCAACATGTAGAAAAATCGGCATGTTGGACCATTAAGATGACAAATCCTTTACCCAAACATTCATATCTTCTAGCTTATTAAAAATATAACAGTTATTTGTAAGCCTTCCATTATAGTGATAACCAAGCTGATAGAATGCGGAATTCATTCCAAATGACAAGGCCCGTGCTAATGAGTACGCACAATAAATCCCCTTATTTCTCAGATCATTTTCTAAAAAACTTAGCAGTTTCTTCATTAATCCATATTTACGGTGATCAGGCAATGTTGCACAATCTGTAAGTTCAGCGTTATGAAAAACAGAATTCACATCTGCTGAGGCTGCACTAACAATTTCATTTTGACACTCTACTACATAAAAATACGTTCCTCCTATTATCATGTTTTCCACATATTTCTGATCGTTCATCGGTGTTGGATAAACCTCAAATACCTTTCCATAAAGATTAGCAAGCTGTGTCGAGTCACCTGCTTTTGCTTTTCGAAAAGAATACTGTGCTGGAATCAATCGATCAGTAGTATTAAATGGTTTATTACGCATTCCTTGAATTATTTGATCTTCATTAAGCCATTGTTGGCTTGTTCTTCGTTCATTTTTCTTGTATGTCGTCATGATAAGATTATCTGTTCCGTTAAAATATCCAGGAATAACTCCCTCTAGTTCATACCCATGACTTAATAGCTCCCGCCATTGTTCTGGGCGTGAATAAAAGATCACTTTTTCACAGAAGTCATGTTCAGAAATGCGACGTATGTCCTGCAAAATTTTTGTCATATTTCCCCGGCAATGATCAACTCGAATTCGTTTATTAAAATAATCAATATAGATCTCAAGGTGATAGTCGGCCGATGTAAATAATTCCCTTTTGTAGTACCCTGTCATCTCAGAACCTCCCTTCACTTAAAAATTGATTATTTAATAATCTATTATTTATTGAAGATCGTATTTTTTCATTTTATATTGTAGAGTTTGTCTTGGAACTTCTAGAAGCCTAGAAGCTCTTAAGACATTTCCTTCCGTTGTTTGTAATGCATGTTCAATCATATTTTTTTCTGTTTGTTCAACGATTTCACGCAACGGTCTAATAGTTCTTTTCTC
>JAPSLU010000123.1 GCA_031180405.1 Bacillus sp. (in: firmicutes)
GATAATGATGCATTCTATACACGGTTATCGTAGAATTCACCCCAAATGCTTACTAAAATGAACACTTTATTATAAAACGTTCAAATTAATTTACCTATATTAATTTTCTGGAAATTGCTGAATAGTTAAAATCTAAGCTTCTTTACAAACGGCTTTTTTCTGTAAGATTGTTGCTAAATAGTACTGTTTCCTTCAAGTTATTAATAACAACAAAGTTTACGAAAATAGCTTTACACAAACACATCTTCACCTAAAATATCCGGTAGTTGTAAAAGCTCAAATACCTCCATCACTTCATCTCTTACATTCATAACCCTAACCTTTGCATTTGAAGCCTTTAGTGTGTGCACGACATTCATTAATAACCCCATTCCAGATGAATCTACAAAAGGGACATGTTCAAAGTTAATGTTTACAAATCGATAGTTTTCTATGGCAGGAATAAGCTCTTCTTCTACTACTTCTGTTCCATCTATATCTAAATCTCCCTCTAATATCACTTCTATATGATCTTCTTTTTGATTCAGTGAAAATTTAAGCATACGATTCTCTCCAACTCCTATTATTCAAATACGATTCTTTCATTCTCATCAAGACGAGCCTTTACTCGATATTTCGTTTCTTTAAATGTATACTTCACATTGCCTATATTAATAGTGACCGCTTCCATTGCTCTTTTCATTACAATCGTTTGATCACTTGGTACAGATATGGTTGTAGGTGTTCCACTTCCAGAACCCACTTCATTCAGTTCAACACCTAGCCTTCCATACACTTCACCACCGCGTAAAATACCATTAACTTTTAATGTTCCACCTGCATGGATTTTCGTATTTATACAGCCTTGACCTAGTATCAAGATATTACCACTACTATATAAGCTACTATTTTGTGCACTAGGTATGGTAATGTAGGAATTTGGTTCAACCTGCAATTTACTTATTTCATGAAGTTGTTTTATTTTTCTCGATAGTTGTTCAATCCGTTCAAGTGATGTCACTTCATTTGTTAAAGATAGGAAAAGTTGTGATAAAGACACCGATATTTCTTTCCATACATCATCATCTAAGTACCTCTCTCCTCTTCTCACAATCTCAACGTATTTCCTAATTAATGGAGGGAAGTTTTTTAATTTTTTCTCCAATAAGATCCTAATCAAGGGTTGTAATCCTGCACGTGAAAAATCACTCGATTTAAATGCTGGAGACATTGTAAGTTGCTTAACTAAGGAAATGATTTTTTCAATGTTTTGATTAATGTTCCCAAGTAAATGGCCTAATTCTGTCACAAGTAGATTATTTTTCCCTGCAGACATCTCAGACCCAATCACATTTCCAAACGTTGTTATCGCACCTGAAGCTGTGATAGTAGAAAAATTCACTGATTTATGAACCATGATGTCCCCTTCCGCTTCAACAACCATTCGTTCGTCGACTTCCCCAAAGATTTCAACATCCCCCATAAAACGAATGTTTCCACTTGAAAGATCCACATTTCCCATATGAGTAAACTTTGGCATAACGGAAATTTTCACCAACTGACCTCTTTGCTCAATATGAGGGCGCCCTGATTCTGTTGAGACCACTTTATCATCAATTAAAGAAACTCCTTGTCCAACTTTTAAAACAATTGGTAAAGTTTGCCTCGCTGGCAGTGGCTCATTCGTTACGGTATATCCTATTTGTCCTGGAACAGGTGGATGAATAATGGCTATTACCTTCCCTCTATTAACACTTGGAATTGTTTGCAAGTCACGAAAGTCAACTAAGCCTCCATCCTTTTCCTTTGGACCTTTCATTGTTTCCAAATTAACTTTTAATTCAACCCATCCATCTTTCCCGGGTACCGGGCTCGTTCCGCATGCAATTTCAAAGGTAAATGGTTCTTTGGCATCCATAGCCCTTAGAATTTCATCTTGGTGAAACCCCTGTTTGACCCGTAAGGATTCTAATCGTTGCATAATATCCGAATAAGAAATTGTCGTGAAAACTTCTTTCCTCTCTTCGACAACAATTTCAATATGATGATCTGCCGCGATATTAGGAACATGACGAATGATCTTATACCCAGGCTCAATGTGCAGAAATACCTTTAATTTTTGTTCATCCATTGATATTTTCCAATTTGTGGGTTTCTCTTCGTTTTCAACCTTTAACTGATAAAAATCCATTTCTGACACGATGATTGTTTTTTCATTTACTCGTTGATCATTTTTGTAAAGCTTTACCCCTTCATTCAACGTAACCATCGGAAATTGATCCGGAGAGGACTTACAGTATAGCTGTCCATTTTCAACCCAAACCTTTCCTTCAAGCATGTCAAGGGATATTTCATTAATAGGATTAACTTTTCGATTCACATTTTGATCGATAGGGACTTGTTCAATTTCTTCCTCTGTAAATGTTGAAACATATTCCTCAAAATCTATTTCCTTTTTTGGTTCAAGACTTCCTTTAGCTTCCAGCGGACTTTTTTTACGTTTGGTAAGCTTTACTACAGCTTCTTTTGAACCAATTCCCATGAACCCTTTTGTTTGATATTGAATGATTTCAATATCAACCTCTATTTTTGTAGCTTCTAATAACTCGAGTCCAATTTTTACAGCTTCATTTATATCTTTACCCTTCGATATGATACTTTGCATAATTTCCCCACCTGTAAAGTTAGTAATGGTGACATTTCTCGTTTTTTTCTTCACCAAACCCTTTTTTATTTATATAGCCATGATTTTTCCACCATAAATATATATTTCAACTATGACAAATGCCTACATAACTATAAATAGCAGGAATCACATTCAAGTAACCAAAGACAATTCTTTTGATTTATCTTCTTTCTTATAAATAAATTCCATTAATAATGTAGTTCCTCTAGGGGAGGTATGAAGTCTTATCTTATCAGCACATCTGCTTATTAATAAAAAACCTTTCCCTAATGAGTGCTTACTACTATATCCAGAAATCAACACAGTTTTAGGTATTTCATGAATTGGAATTCCTGAACCTTGATCAGACACTATAATTTGAATGATATCGTCTTTTCTATAGATTAGCACCTGGCCACCTGTTGAGTGCTTAATCATATTTGTTGCCGCTTCACTAATTGCCAATAATATTTTCGATTTCAATTGTGGCGGAACGTCTAGAATAGTTGATGCAAAGCTTCGGCTTTTAGGTATATCAGAAGATGATCGAACTTCAATTGAATTGACAAACTCTCCTTTATGCTTCTCTATTTCCATTTTGTTCAGGCATAATTCCATTTTTTCCTCTGATAAAGTGGAAATCACATCTTGATATGATTCAAGAGTATCTGACATTAACTTCTCTCTATATAAAAGCATAGGTGTTAGATCATGAATAAAAATGAATACACTAGAGCCGATTGGTTTAAAGTGAACTTCATATGTCTCAAACTCACTCTTGATTGTTTCATGGAACATTTGATTTCGTTCTTGTGCTAGACTTGCCAGTTCTATTATTTTTTCCCTTATTGAAAGTTCTTTCTCTAATCCAATTAGGTTACGATTTTCATAACGAATAAAAATAGATTTACCGATATAACTCTTAGCATCTAGCTCCTGCTCTTGTCTAAGATCAATTTCGTTATTTATTGTTAGATGATATTCTTGTAGCCCTTCACGTAGGTCAGAAATAGACGGTTCATCTATTTTAGCTACAATCGTCGGATCTAATAAGGTACCACTCATTTCTTGTAATAATTGATAAACGGTTGAATCATCTGAATGTCTCATCATTAAATAATCGATCTGATTACATACAGCTATAATTCTTGCTTCAAGAGGGATCTGACTTTTTTCTATACCGTTAGGGAATCCCTTTCCATCCCATCGCTCATGGTGATATAGTATCCAATCCCGAATCGTTTTCTGATTGAAAATAGAGTCGATTATATCTGCCCCTTTTTCCACATGACTCTGATATTCCTTTTCCTCAGAAAGAGTGTGTGCACCCCTTTTCTGCAACAAGTGAGATGGAAGGAATGACTTTCCAATATCATGGATTACAGCCACTTGAATAAGCGTATTTCGATTCTTTTTAGGATAATCGATCAGGTCACAAACAGCCTCACAAATATCTCCTACTCTTGCTCCATGGCCTAATAGATTAGGAGAGATTCGGGTTTCTAGCAGTTCAATAAATTTTTTATTTGCACCTTGATTAATGTGAACCTGCTTCATAAAATGCCCTGAAAAAAAGATGATGATCGCTAGAAAAAAGGCTGTATATATCATTTCAATTGTAAACTGTGTTAAGTCGTCTATGAGAAGAAACCTTGGTAATACAACCATACATACCAATATAGGGATCACTAATTCACGTAGTTTTATATAGAACCCATCAAATAAAGGAGTTCCCATTATAGAGCTGAAAATCCCAGCTAATAGTAGTGTATTTGTTAATTCAAATATGAATACTGTTAGAAATATACTTAGAAAGAAGTTAAGTCCATCTGTTATTTGCAAAACAGCTTCTGACATATAAGCACTCAAAAAATACATGCTAATGGTAATCAAATAACGAACCCAGTTTATCTTTTTAATCGAGCCATATGTTTTTAAAAAAATAAAGAATGTACTAACTAAAAGTTCAACAGCAACAGCCCCTAGCCCCAATTCGAACAAAAGATAGATTGTTCCGATTGTGCCAGCACTATATTCGTCACCACTCTTTAATTTTATAGGGAAAATATCCAAAAATATGACCAGGACCATAATGAGAATCCATTCCACCCACCGGTCAATCATGATCGATGGGAAGTGCAATAGTAAACCTATTACACCACAAAAGATGAGTGTACCTGTATATACATTAATGTCTCTCACCTTTGTTATCCCCTTTTTGTTGAATTTTTTACACAAAAAAGAATAAGTCCAATTCCAACGATGACATCTCCAGGGCTTAGGATAAAGTTTCCACCTATTGGCGTTAAAACAGGGATCCAATCTCCCAACCACCAAAAGAGGGAATCTTCCATTCCTTGATGTCTTGAGTCTTGACTATAATCTAGTAAATGCTGTAGTCCTGCCATATTCATGGCCGTTTCAGAAACTGGCATAAGTCCTCTATGAGTAGTTAGGGCTAGTATATTCATAGAGGTACCAATTAAAATCCATGGAATACCAGGTATTTGACGATTTTTAAATAATCCAACTATCATTCCGAGAAATGTGAGGTAAAGGATAATTGGAAACTGATTATGCGTTTGCACTGCAATGACCTCTAAGCCTACTTGAACAAATAAACAGCCGATCATTAAAAGCGGAACCTTAAATTGAACATTTTTTACGATTGATATTGGATTTCGATTTAATATAATGGCCAAAATTAGCCCGGTTATGACGAAATAAGACAAAAGATCACGACCTTACTTTTTTGTTATTTCGGAATTTATAGATAGCAGGCTTATGCAAAATCTGCTATTATTAAATTGTTAGATAATAGGACTATTGAATTATCTTCAAAAGCCTTTTATTTAGCCGATAAAGGCAAACCGTGGGAAACCTAGGGACGCAAAACTATAGGGGTTAAGGTAGTATATTACTACTATGCCAGCCAGCTACCGAAAGGAGGTATCTGTTATGAAACTTAAGCTACAATATTTCATGACAATGGCGGTTCTTGCCGCGTTAGCAATTGCTACTGTTATTAAAAAGCCATTCTTGTAAATTGAAGTTTACTAGAGAAGAGGGATTGGATCTATTTCAATTCCTCTTCTCTTTTTAATCCAATTTATAAACCTTTAGCTTTTGAAACCCTATTATTTTAACCCTTCAACTTAAATCGTTAATACTGGTGAATTAAAGCTAGTGATATCCGATTTGCCGTTCATGACTTTTAAAATGACCATTGTAATGTCATCCTTTTGAGGTACACCTTCTGTAAAATCCTGAATAGAATGGATGACACCGTCTTGAATTTCTTGAACCGTTTTATCTTTATTCTCTGCTAGTGTCGAGATCAAACGATCAATTTGATACAGTTCTCTATCTTTATTAATTGCTTCGATAATTCCATCCGTATAAAAGAAAACCGTGTCATTAGGCCTTAATGATGTCGATTCTTCTTTGTAGACTTGATTTGGCAGTCCCCCGACCATAATTCCTGATATTTTCGGAAGTGCTTTAATCTCATATTCTTCTTCGCTTATCAGAAGAGGGATATTATGACCTGCATTTGCGAATGTTAAGATCCCTGATGCCGGATCCCAATCAGCACAAAATAAAGTAACAAACGATTTTAAATTACGGAGATCCTCATAAAGAGCTTGATTCATTGCAGTCAATGTCTCACCAGGACTTTGTGTACTCTCTGCTGCGCTTCGAAAAGCACCCCTTGTTAAAATCATTAACATTGCAGCAGGTATCCCTTTTCCCATGACATCCCCTATTACAATTCGAATTTTTCCGTTTACTAGTGGATAAAAATCGTAATAATCACCACCGATTAATCGTGCAGGGATAGATGTTCCTGAAACCTCTCCCCCTTCAAATGTCGGCGTTTTCCCATTAAGCAATTTTGTTTGAATCTTTTTCGCTAGATTGATTTCCCGTTGAAGTGTTTTATTTATATCCTCTTGTCTTTCTTTAAAGGTAGAATGAGAAAGTGAGAGACCATCAAAAAACATTAAATGACCTCCCCTTGAATAGCTTCAAGAATTTGATACAATCCAACTGTTTCAAAGATACTATGAGTCAAATCATTCATCCCCTCGAGCTTTACTTTAAAATTCTTTTCTTCAGAAAGAAAAATAACATTCATAATTGACCCGATACCTGTTGAATCTATAAACTCTAAATCTTTTAAATTTAAAATGAGTGTGTCGACATCTTCAATTTCTTCAATATATGGATCAATGATACTTGTCGTTGAAATATCTAAGATGCCCATAACCTTTAATGTAGTTGTTCGTTCAATTGTTTCCTTTAAGATGACCAAACTCATCACTTCTCCACCTCTTGCTCTTTAAAAATGGTATATAATTCTACTTCTTTCGTTTTTAAAAAATAATGCCTACCAAAAGAATGGTAGGCATTTCACCCTAGATGTAGGGCAAAGATACATGTTCCCAAACCTTTTCGGTAACCCGGCGACCATGGAATAGCTCTCCTTAGGCCCGTAGCTTTGCGTCCCCAACTTTCGAAGGGTTTGCCATTATCCTAGGTATTTTTATTTATATCGTCATATTGTTCTAAAATTAAAGTGGTAGTTTTTACCCATTCATATATTAATACTATTATTACCTCTTGTAAATTTAATTTTACTTTCACTATAATTTGCGCCTTAACTTTTGAAAATCGGCAACTTAACTTCCACAGTCGTTCCTTCCCCTTTTTCACTATTAACAGAAATAAGCCCTTTATGATCTCTGATAATCCGATAACTTATCATTAATCCTAAACCAGTCCCTTTTTCCTTATTGCAATAAAAGGGCTCACCCAACTTATCAATGCGTTCTTGACTTATCCCCATGCCATTATCAATTACTTTTATGATTAAGTAGGAGCTTTCGGTGCTTACTTTCATTTTAACTTTGCCCCCGTGAGGCATTGCTTCTAAACTGTTCTTCAAAAGATTCATGATTGCTAGTTTCATCTGATTTTGATCACATTTTATTGATGGTAGTTTTTCTTCAACATCTAATTCAATTTGGACATTCTGTACGTCAGCTTCAACCTTCAAGCTACTTTGTACACTCTTAAGAATATCAAGTGGATCAGTCATAAATAATTTATTTGCTTGCGGTTTTGCCAATATTAAAAAGTTATTGATGATTTCATCTAATTGATGAAACTCTTTCATAATGATATCGCAATATTCCTGTTTAAACATTCCCTGCTGAAACATCTGTACAAATCCCTTTACAGTGGTTATCGGATTTCTTATTTCATGCGCTACTCCTGCCGCTAATTCTCCCACGATAGATAACTTTTCAAATTTCCATAATAAGTCCTCTGCACGACGTTTTTCCGTCACATCCCTCGAAACCACAACGATTTGCTTGATCTGATTTTCATCGTTTGTAATCGGTGTGAAAGAAGATTCAGTAACAATCCATTCTTCTACTGGATGTTTTATTCGAAACTCCCCATCAAAAGATTGCTTAATATCAATCATATGGTTGAATTGTGTTATAAATAAATCAATTTCCTCTGAATGAATAATGCTGAAATAACTCGAATTCTCTATTTGGTCTGATTCAATTCCTAGAGCTTTTTCATAAGAAGGTGAAGCATATAAAAACTGCCCTTTAGAATCTAGAATACAGATCAAATCTGAAACATTTTCTGTAATTAGCCTGTATTTTTCCTCACTTACTCTTAAAGCTTTTTCAGCATCTTTTAGTTTTGTAATATCAACGCATGATGCAATTACCTCAACGACCCTGCCCCCACGCCTAATTGGTCTGAGTGCTGCCATGTAATAAACACCATTCAAGGTCGCTTCATACATAACATGCTCTTCTCCATCCCAAGCTCTCTGATAAGCTTTTTCCTTTTCGTTAGCAGCTTCTTGTGGGAGGAGTTCACTTAATTCTCTTCCCACCAACTCCTCAGGAAGAATACCTAAACGATAGATTAATTCTCCTCCGCAAAGAGTATGAATAAACTTTCCATTTATTTTCTCAAATTTGAAAGTTAACCCTTGCTGTCTTCGTAATGTATTTTGGAGTTCAGTCTTTGCAAGACGAACCATTTCTTCATCCCATTTTCTTTCATTCACTTTTTGGGGAATTCCTTGTTCCGGAATAATACGCTCAGTTTCAGCAAAAACCCTACTGATTTCCTCAGCTGGAAGAGGTTTGCTAAAGAAGTAGCCTTGTCCTTCATTGCATAAATATTGCTGTAAAAAAACAAGTTGTTCTCTCGTTTCGATTCCTTCTGCAACAACGTTAAGATTTAAATTTCGAGCCATGGATATAATGGTTTTGACAATCGTTTGATCATTAGGATTATTATGTAGCTCCCGCACAAATGATTGATCAATTTTTAATGTATCTAAAGGAAATTCCTTTAAGTAATTTAATGAACTAAAGCCTGTTCCAAAATCATCAATACTGATCCGCACACCAAGTTCTTTTAGTTGTTGAAGTGTTTTTATCGTATACTCAATATTTGCTGTCATACTTTCGGTTACTTCTAATTCTAAATATTGCGGGTCAAGCCCAGTCTCTTCTAATATTTGCGCTACTGTTTGCACTAAATTTGCTTGAGAGAACTGACGAACAGATAAGTTGACTGATACAACAACTTGATTCAAGCCTTGATCCTGCCACAATTTATTTTGAGCACATGCTGTTTGAAGAGCCCATTTCCCGATTGGAATAATAAGTCCGGTTTCTTCTGCGAGTGGAATAAATCGTGCCGGAGAAACCAATCCTAATTCAGGATGAAACCAACGCATTAGTGCTTCCACACCAATTATTGATCCTGTTTTCAGGTTCATCTTGGGCTGATAGTGTAACATCAGTTCATTTCTATTAATGGCCTTATGGAGGTCCATTTCCATCTTTAATAGATTGTCCTTATGCATCTCCAAAGAGGTGGAATAGAAGTGGTAAGTGTTTTTACCATTCTTTTTTGCTTGGTACATTGCATATTCTGCATGTTTTATTAGGTGTTCAATTGTACCTCCATCAACTGGAAATAAGCTGATTCCAATACTAGGCGACGTAAAGATGTCATAATTATTAATTTTGAACGGAATTGAAAAATCCTCAATGATTCTTTCAGATATTTCTACCGCTTTCTCCCTTTCAGCATGATCAAGAAGGATTAAGAATTCATCTCCTCCCTGCTTAAACAATTTACCGTTTTCACCAATCGTTGAATTAAATCTATCCGCAACCTTTTTTAGTAGTAGATCTCCTATGTTATAACCTAAACTATCATTTATTACCTTAAAGCGATCAAGGTCAATAAATAATAGAGCCACTTTAGTTGAGGTTGCCATTTTATTTAGTAAACTAGTTTGAAGCATATTACGGTTTGGCAAGCCAGTTATATAATCATGAAAAGCTAGGTGCCGGATTTCTTTTTCATACTGTTTCCGTTCTGAGATATCGCGATAATTCACAACGATTCCATTCACATGCTCATCATGTAGTAAATTCTTAAAATTAGCTTCACAATAGATCCACTCGTTATTTACTTTGTTTAAACGAAATTCTTTCGTCAATGTTTCATTCGGTGACTTTAGTACTTTATCAAACAACTTTTGTACTAATTCATAATCCTCATGATAAATGTGGTCGAATCCACTAGTACCTATTAATTGTTCAGGAGAATATCCCAATACTTGTTTTACAACTTGACTTTGGTATGTCACGATTCCATTTCCATCCAATATCCCGATCACATCTGAGGAATTTAATACAAGTTTTTCAAACCGTACCCCATTATTTTCCACATCTATTTCAAGCTGTTTTTTACTCGTGATATCTTTTGCCCCTCCATAAACACCTGAGAACCTACCATTTGTATTCGCAGTAAAGATCGAAACACTTATCATCTTAATTTGATTGGATTTATCTATAATCCGAAATTCCCTTTCTTCAATAATCCCTTCAAGCGTTTCTTGAAAGTAGTGTGATACTTTGCCTAAATCCTCTTTATAGATAAATTGAGAGAAGTGGGAATGTAAGAGTTCATTCTTGGAATAACCCGAAAGCTTCTCTAATCCACTATTAACCTCGATGAATTCTCCATGAACATTTAATAGAAATAATGCATCTGGATGATGAAAAAATAATTCTTTGTAAAAACGATCCATGCTTCTTTTTCCAATCCTTCTACTTTTCCGTGTTTTCAGAAACTTCTCCATACAATCACCCCATTTTTAACTTCAATGTCTAGGTCAGATATGAACTATGTAACATCCAGTTTTTATACGTATAATAGGTATCACCATTAAACGATTCTATCTCCACAATCTCTAATTTTTTTAACTCATGATGCACTCTGGTTAACTCCGTGCAAAATAAATGTACTAACTGTCATCCAATTCATTCACTTTTTTCTTTCTCATTGCTTGCCACACATCCACCGGAGCTCGTTTTCCCTACTTCAAATAATGACTCAAGTTTTCGTTCTAATTTGTATGAGTTTATTTTCTTATAAATCTTGTATTGTGTATATCACCAATCACTCTTATTTTCATACTCCTGCAGAAGGTCCTAGTAGGAGTACTCTCCTAATTCTTACTGGGACATGATAGGAATATCTTTACTTTAAAGAATATAAATTACTGATTTGCGAGCCTTGAAAAAAGTACAGATGGAGGCCAAGTTACACTTATCCCAGCTAAAAAAAGCCGATTTCTAAGGAGAAATCGACTTTTTTGGAACTGTTTATTAAATTGTTTCAGGATTCATTTGCTTGTTCGACTGTTGATTTACATTTATTACAGCTTCTTTACTAGTATCAACACGTTTAACAAATAACGATAACAGTAGAGCGACAATATTGATACCTAATGCCACATAGAATGAGTATTGAATACCAGCTAATAAAGATTTCTGCATAAATAATGCTTGTGCCGATGCTGTTAGTGTCGTTGGATCAACACCAGTCATGAGAGTTTCAGCTTCTGTTTTTGTAACAGAATTCATAATTGTCACTAGAACAGCCGTACCAATTGAACCTGATACTTGTTGAACAGTATTATTAACAGCTGTTCCATGTGGGTTTAATTGTGTTGGTAACTGATTCAGACCATTTGTCATAATTGGCATCATTACCATAGACATACCAAACATACGAAGCGAGTAGATAAAGATAATATGACCATAACTAGTATCGATTTGCACGTTTGCTAACATGTAAGTTGAAACACCCATAACCGTAAGTCCTACTAAAGCAAGAGCACGCGGACCAAATTTATCGAATAATTTACCAGTAATTGGTGACATCAATCCCATAATAACCGCACCAGGCAACATCATTAAACCTGAATCAAATGGTGAAATCCCCCTTACATTTTGAACATAAGCTGGTGTTAAAATCATACCAGAGAACATCGCTACGGCATTGACACTCGCAATAACAGACCCAAGAGCAAACATCGGATATTTATAAACTCGTAAATTCAACAATGGTTCTTCCATTTTCAATTGACGAGCAATGAAAATAATGAGTGCAATCCCCCCTGCTATTAGAGACATTAAGACGATCGCGTCCGTCCAACCATCAGAGCTTGCAGAACTAAACCCATAAAGTAAACCACCAAAGCCAATTGACGACAAGACAACTGAGAAGTAATCTAATTTTGCCTGTTTATTTATCTCCATTACATTTTCAAATTTCCAAAACGCTAGTATTAACGTTATAACTGCTAATGGTAAAATCATTTCAAATAATAAGCGCCAGTCATAGTGCTCAATAATATATCCTGATAATGTCGGCCCAATTGCCGGGGCTGTAATCATAACTAATCCGAAAACTCCCATTGCTGCACCACGTTTTTCACGCGGGAAGCTGACGAGCATCACATTCATTAATAATGGGCCCATTACAGAAGAACCTGCTGCTTGAATCATACGTCCTGTAAGTAATAATTCAAAATTTGGTGCAAATGCTGCTAATGCGGTCCCTAAAATAAAAATAACCATCGATGTGATAAATAAGCTTCGATTTGAGAACCTTGTTAGTAAGAATGCTGATGCCGGGATTAACACACCACTAACTAGCATATAACCTGTTGCAAGCCATTGGATCGTTGAATAGTCCTCTATGCCCAAATCCACCATCATAGACGGCAATGCAACATTTAAAAGTGAGTTATTTAAAAACGATACAAATGCTCCTATAAAAAGAATGGCAAGCATTAAATACGGCGGTTTTTTCACCTGTAAAGTCAAATCCATATTGTAACCTCTTTCCTATAATAAAACGCAATTATTCCACTTCTTTATATATGCCTCTTTTAAGCAGTTGAATTTGTTTAACATAATGTTTTAAGCTTTCTTCATTCGTTAGATCCTTTCCAAACGCTTGAACAAGATTTTGGAAAGTTATGGCTCTCAAAATCAGGATGACTTGATGTAATTCTTCCTCATCTTTAATATTCAACTGATTTCTATTCACTAACGCTAGCACGCTCAAATATTGTTTTTTCTTATACTCACTGTACACATTATCTGATAAGGTATTTTCGAGTTTATAGTTCATATTTAAAAAAACATTTTTAAAAAAGTTTCTATTCTCTTGTTTTCTATG
>JAPSLU010000124.1 GCA_031180405.1 Bacillus sp. (in: firmicutes)
TTAATCAGAGGGTCGAAGGTTCGAGTCCTTCATGGCTCATTTTGCGGAAGTAGTTCAGTGGTAGAACACCACCTTGCCAAGGTGGGGGTCGCGGGTTCGAATCCCGTCTTCCGCTCCAACGGCACCATGGGGCCTTAGCTCAGCTGGGAGAGCGCCTGCTTTGCACGCAGGAGGTCAGCGGTTCGATCCCGCTAGGCTCCACCAAATCTAAAATTTAATCTGAATATTTATAAACGATAAACATAGTTTATCGTTTTTTAGTGTTTCCTCATAAGGATATGTGTATACTGTCATTTCCTAAACATACGAAGTTTTGAGGCAAAGGAAAAGATTAAAATAGGATAGGATATAGATACTTAGACGCCTAACGAAGATTCGGCTCGTTAAAATTATAGTAAAATGTAATGCATTTTACTATAATTCGAAAAAAGGAAAATAAAAGTTTTCTCCATACATTCTCCAAAATTTGTTAAAATAATTTATGTAAAAAAAAATGAAACTTAGCTGCATCCTATTACGTATAAAAGAGAGCCGCAGAGTGCGGAGGTATGATAAATGGAGATACTGATAAAAAAACGGATTAAACAAGTGAAAAAAGGCGATCAAAATGCTTTTGGAGAAATAGTTGATATATATAAAGATAAGATCTATCAATTATGTTATCGAATGTTAGGTAATGCACATGAAGCAGAAGACATAGCTCAGGAAGCTTTTATTAGAGCGTATGTGAATATTCATACGTTTGATATGAATAAAAAGTTCTCAACTTGGCTATACCGAATCGCAACGAATCTTTCTATTGATCGAATCAGAAAAAAGAAGCCTGATTATTATTTAGATGCCGAGGTTTCTGGTACGGATGGCTTGAATATGTATTCTCAAGTAGCTGCAGATGTATCACTACCAGAGGATGAACTTGAAACATTGGAGTTACAACAAACGATTCAAAAAGAAATTTTAAAGCTACCTGATAAGTATCGATCTGTTATTGTGTTAAAGTATATTGATGAATTATCACTAAATGAAATAAGTGAAATCTTAAATATACCTGTTGGTACAGTTAAAACTCGGATACACCGGGGAAGAGAGGCCTTGAGAAAGCAGTTAAGGCATTTATAAAAGAGGTGAAAAACTATGAGCTGTTCTTCTGATTATGTACAGCTTTTGCATAAGTATTTAGATCATGAACTAACACTTGCTGAGGAAAAATTAGTAAAAGATCACCTTCATAGTTGTGAAGCTTGTTATGAGCATTTTCATGAACTTGAGAAGGCAGTAGCTTTTGTCCAGAGTACTTCCCATATCGAAGCTCCCAAAAACTTTACAGAGGGTGTTATGAAAAGCCTTCCGAAGGAAAAAAAGACTGTTACTTGGAACCGATGGTTCAAGGGGCATCCTCTATTAACGGCAGCTTCATTGTTCATTTTATTAATGGCTAGCAGTTTGTTTACTGCATGGAATGAAGATCAACATTTTAGTGTTTCAAAACAGGAAAACTTAGTTGTCGAAAATAGCAAGGTAATTGTTCCGAGAGATCAGGTAATCAAAGGTGATGTAATTGTGAAAAATGGCACGTTGACTATCGAAGGTACGATTGATGGAAATGTAACTGTGATAAATGGAGAGCAATATATGGCTGCGGCGGGTAATGTTACTGGAGAGATAGAGGAAGTAGATGAGATGTTTGAATGGCTGTGGTATCACATTAAAGGAATATCTAAGGATGTAGTAGATGTATTTAAGTAGGTGTTTAAGGTCATCAATATGGTGACCTTTTTACATAGATACCAATGAAGTGATATAATAGAATAGTTGTCGAATAAATGATGTTTTATTAAAATAAATTAGTGTTAGCTCATGGAGGACGAGTGAATGGGGTATGAGGTTATACCATTATTGAATGATATACCAATATTGCATTACCTCGGTATAGCTATTGATATTCTCCTTGTATGGTATGTCATATATAAATTAATCATGGTTGTAAGGGGAACAAAAGCTGTACAGTTGTTAAAAGGAATAACGGTTATTATTGTAGTTCGTATGTTAAGTCAATACCTTGGTCTAAGCACTTTGCAATGGCTGATGGATCAGGCTTTAACATGGGGATTTCTGGCAATTATTATTATATTCCAACCAGAGCTTCGTAGAGCTTTGGAGCAGCTGGGAAGAGGTAGGCTGTTTTCTAGGAGTGGCTCACCAGGAGAAGAAGATCCTGAAGTTACTGTAGAAGCAATTATAAAAGCAACAGATTACATGGCTAAGCGCCGTATCGGTGCACTGATGTCGATTGAAAAAGAAACAGGAATGAGCGATTATATTGAGACTGGAATTTCATTAAACTCTAGAATATCTTCAGAGCTTTTAATTAATCTGTTTATTCCTAATACACCACTACATGATGGAGCTGTTATTATTCAGAAAAATCAGGTGGCTGCAGCTGCGTGCTATCTTCCTTTATCGGAGAGCCCATTTATTTCTAAGGAGCTCGGGACAAGACACAGGGCAGCATTAGGAATTAGTGAAGTCACTGATAGTTTAACTATTATTGTATCAGAAGAAACAGGTAATGTTTCTGCAGCAAGAAATAGCGAATTACATCGGAATCTTAATCAAGATGAATTAAGAGAGATACTTCAAAAAGAATTATATTCTCAAACGAAAGTTGTTTCCTCAAACCGTTGGCAATGGAGGGGGAAAAAAGATGGATAAGTTGATGAATAATCATTGGGTTATGAGGGTTATTGCTTTATTTTTAGCATTAATGCTTTATGCAAGTGTAAATATTGAAACTGGGTCTCAGGCAAATCAACCTTCAACACCATTAAGTTCCTCTCCTTCTGCAGATAAGGCAACAGTAACTGATATCCCAGTGGTTACATACTTTGATGAAGAAGACCTTGTCGTAACCGGTGTTCCTGAGACAGTGAATGTGACATTAGAGGGCCCAACTGGTACGTTAATAAAAGCTAGACAGCAAAAAGACTTTGAAGTCTATGCAGAATTGACTAATCTATCGATTGGAACTCATCGAGTCAATCTAAAAATTAAGAACTTATCCAGTGATTTAGAGCCAACGATTAGTCCTTCTGCTATCACTGTTTCAATTGAAGAAAAGATTTCAAAGGACTTTCCGGTTGAGGTAGAATTTATTAATGAAGATAAATTGGAAGAAGGGTATACGCCTGATCAACCAATTGTAAGTCCAAATAGCGTTCGTATAACTGCATCTAAAGAAGTCATTGATCGCATTTCAAAGGTACAGGCGACCATTAACTTAGAAACAGCCGAAGACACCATTAATAAAGAGTCTAGAATTACTATCTATGATCGTGATGGGAATATATTACCGGTTGAAGTAGAACCGTCTGTAGTGGATGTAACAGTCCCTATAAAGAGTCCAAGTAAAGCTTTACCTTTTAAAGTGGTAAGAGAAGGAGAGCTCAAAAATGGATTGAGTATTCTAAGCATAGAAACTGATCCTAAAGAAATTACTGTCTATGGACCTCTAGATGTATTAGATAATTATGAATTTATTGATGGCGTAAAAGTGGATTTATCTGCAATAGAAAAAGATTCTGTTTTAGAAGTAGATGTTCCTATACCTGAGGGAATAGAGAAGATAAGTCCTGAAAAGATCAAAATTGAAGTAGATGTTGATGAACAAGCCGAGAAATCATTCTCTGATATATCAATAGAAGAAGTTGGATTGGCTGAAGGGAAGGTATTTGACTTCCTCGATCCAGATGCTGGAGAAATAGATGTTCAAATCTACGGTGCTCCAGGCGTTATAAATGATATAAATTCAGAAGATATAGAGCTGTATATTAACCTTTCAAATTTAAGTGATGGAGAACATGAAGTCCAAGTTCAAGTAAATAGTCCACAGAATCTTACTTGGTCACTAGAACAGGAAAAAGTAAAAGTGAGAATTTCTTCTGCGTCTTAAGCAGATTATTTAAAGGAGCGAAACCTATGGGAAAGTATTTTGGTACAGATGGAGTACGAGGAGTTGCAAATAGTGAATTAACACCTGAATTAGCTTTTAAAATTGGTCGATTCGGTGGATATGTGTTAACAAAGGATAAGGAAAGACCAAAGGTTCTTATTGGTCGTGATACTCGTATTTCTGGTCATATGCTTGAAGGAGCTTTAGTAGCAGGTCTATTGTCCATTGGAGCAGAAGTTATGCGACTAGGTGTAATTTCAACACCAGGTGTTGCGTTTTTAACAAAAGCACTTGGTGCAGAAGCAGGAGTTATGATTTCTGCATCACATAATCCAGTTGAGGATAATGGTATTAAATATTTCGGTCCAGACGGATTTAAGTTGTCAGACGCGCAAGAGTTAGAAATAGAAAGATTAATGGATGAAGAAGAGGATACTTTACCAAGACCTGTGGGTAAAGATTTAGGACAAGTTAATGATTACTTTGAAGGTGGACAAAAGTATCTACAATTCTTAAAACAAACTATTGATGAAGACTTTACTGGCATTCATGTTGCATTAGATTGCGCACATGGTGCAACATCTTCTCTTGCGACACATCTTTTTGCTGATTTAGAGGCAGATGTTTCCACAATGGGTACTTCTCCAAATGGTTTAAACATCAATGATGGTGTTGGGTCAACCCATCCAGAAGCTTTAGCTGCCTTTTTAAAGGAAAAAAATGCTGATATTGGATTGGCATTTGATGGAGATGGCGACCGTCTTATCGCTATAGATGAAAACGGAGATATCGTCGATGGTGACCAAATTATGTATATATGTGCTAGGTTTTTGGAAAACGAAGGACGATTAAAGAAAAATACAGTCGTATCTACGGTTAT
Source organism: Bacillus sp. (in: firmicutes) (assembly GCA_031180405.1). Taxonomy (GTDB): domain Bacteria; phylum Bacillota; class Bacilli; order Bacillales; family Bacillaceae; genus Metabacillus. The sequence goes on from JAPSLU010000124.1 coordinate 4,830, forward strand.
GAGTAATCTGGGCTTTTATAAAGGTCTTGAGGAGCACGGTATCAAGAGTATTCCAACGGCTGTTGGTGACCGCTATGTAGTAGAAGAGATGAAAAGAAATGATTATAATCTCGGGGGAGAACAATCAGGCCATATTATCTTCTTAGACTATAATACAACTGGAGACGGCCTTTTAACTGGTTTACAACTGGTCAATATTATGAAGTTAACGAATAAGAAATTGTCAGAACTTGCGAACGAGATGAGCAAGTACCCACAATTGCTTATTAATGTAAAAGTAACTGACAAATACAAAGTAACAGAAAATAAAAAAGTTAGCGAAGTAATCTCAGCTGTCGAACAAGAGATGGATGGCAATGGACGTATTTTAGTTCGCCCATCTGGTACAGAGCCACTAGTTCGAGTAATGGCAGAAGCGCCAACGGAAGAGCAATGTCGCGACTATGTTGAGCGAATCGTTGCTGTTGTAAAAGAAGAAATGGGTATGGAATAAGAGGCGGGAATCCCCGTCTTTTTTTTATTCATTAACATATTAATTCTGGCTACATATATATATAGTGTATAACTTTCTTGAGGAATGTTATAGATGGAAAAATTTGATTGACGGTTATCTTAATCTGTTGTATCATTAATTTTGCTGTTTTACTAATACTAAGAAAGGAGAAAGAAGAAGTTTTTGATTTACTCACTTAAAGCGCCTGAACTAAGTTAGGACGTAAAATAGCTTAGTTGACGAGGATGGGGGTTATCGAAATTTCGGCGGATGCCTCCCGGCTGATTTGGTTACAGCCGTAAGCTTTTCCTTAAAACAAAGAGGTAACTTTTTGAACAAAGGGAAAAGTGTAGCCTTCCAAAAAAATAAAAACATGTGTGGGGGGACAGTGATGTCTCCAAAATAAAAATTGGCTCCTGTCCCTAGTGCCACACTACGGGAGGAAAAAAGTATGTGCGGAATTGTAGGTTATATTGGTAAACAGGACTCTAAGGAAATCTTATTAAAAGGTCTTGAAAAATTGGAATACCGTGGATATGACTCTGCTGGAATTGCAACGATGAATCAAGACGGAGTTCATATTTTTAAAGAAAAAGGGCGAATTGCAACATTACGTGAAATCGTAGATGAGAAAGTAGAGGCATCAACAGGTATTGGTCACACTAGATGGGCAACACATGGTGTACCAAGCAAAGTGAATGCTCATCCACATCAAAGTACTTCATCAAGATTTACACTTGTGCATAATGGTGTTATTGAGAACTATTCAATCTTAAAACGTGAGCATTTACAAGATGTTAACTTAAAAAGTGATACAGATACTGAAGTTATTGTTCATGTGATTGAAAAGTTTGTTAACCAAGGATTAGAGGTTGAGGAAGCGTTCCGTCAAACGTTATCAATTTTAAAAGGCTCATATGCAATTGCGTTATTAGATGAGCAAAATCCTGATATGATTTATGTTGCTAAAAATAAAAGTCCACTTCTTGTAGGTTTAGGTGATGGAAGCTTTAATGTTGTTGCGTCAGATGCAATGGCAATGCTTCAAGTAACTGATCAATATGTGGAAATTATGGATAAAGAAATGGTGTTCGTTGAACGCGAAACTGTAACGATTAAAGATTTACAAGGTAATGTAATTGAACGTGCCCCTTACAAAGCGGAGCTTGATGCAAGTGATATTGAAAAGGGCACATATCCTCACTACATGTTAAAAGAAATTGATGAACAACCTTTAGTAACAAGAAAAATCATTGCAAAATATCGTAATGAAGATGGTGGCATTACAATTGATGCTGATATCGTTGAGGCAGTAAACAGCGCAGACCGTATATACATCATTGCAGCAGGTACTAGCTACCATGCGGGATTAATTGGAAAACAGTTTATAGAGAACTGGGCTAAGATTCCTGTTGAAGTGCATATTGCAAGTGAATTTTCATATAATATGCCTTTGCTATCGTCGAATCCGCTCTTCATTTTCATCTCGCAAAGTGGAGAAACTGCTGATAGCCGTTCAGTATTAGTTCAAATTAAAGAGCTTGGCCATAAAGCATTAACGGTTACAAATGTTCCAGGATCAACGCTATCTCGTGAAGCGGATTATACACTTTTATTACATGCAGGTCCTGAAATTGCTGTTGCTTCTACAAAAGCATATACTGCACAATTAGCAGTATTATCAATTCTTGCGGCTGTCGCAGCAGAAGCAAAAGGTCGTTCATTAGAATTTGATTTAACAAAAGAACTAGGTATCGTAGCTAATGCAATGGAAGTTCTTTGTAATCAAAAAGAAGAAATGGAAGCTATCGCAGAAGAATTCTTTGGAACAACACGTAATGCATTCTTTATCGGTCGCTCTGTTGACTATTATGTAGGTTTAGAAGGTGCATTAAAACTTAAAGAAATCTCTTACATTCAGGCTGAAGGATTTGCTGGTGGAGAGTTAAAGCATGGTACAATTGCTCTTATCGAGAACGGTACGCCAATTATTGCTTTAGCAACACAAGAACATGTGAATTTAAGCATTCGTGGAAATGTAAAAGAAGTTGTTGCACGTGGAGCTAACCCTTGTATTATCTCAATGAAGGGTCTTGAGGAAGGAGAAGATCGTTTTGTTCTACCTAGCATTCATGAGGAGCTGGCACCATTGGTAGCAGTTGTACCATTACAACTTATTTCTTATTATGCAGCTCTACATCGTGGTTGTGACGTAGATAAGCCACGTAATTTAGCTAAGAGTGTAACTGTTGAGTAAATTAAGATCTAATAAGTGAATAGTGTTGGATGACAACAAAGTCAGGTACTGAACAACAAAGTCGGGTACCGAAGTAATTTAACAAAAAATTTCTACCTTGGAAGACTTGATCCAATAATCATTGGATCAAGTCTTTTTCTGTCGAGTTCTAAAATTAATTAAGGAATTTTCCAAATAAATTGGAATTATGAAAAGGTAAACTCAAGGGGATTTTTGGATATATTTACTTTTGTTCTTCAACTAACGTGGCAGTTTAGTTTAACAAGAATTATCCTGAAAATATGGTAGTGTATGGTGAAATTTAATTGAGGGGGAGATTGATATGAATAAAAAGCTAAGTTGAATCATAGCTGAAAGAACGTAGCTGGTGGTATAAATTAGTTTAAAATAAAAAGCCTCTCCTTAGTGGAGGGGCTTAATTTACCCTAACCTCTTAATATTATTGAGAGCAAATTCATTTAGTTATTATTCTTAGGTACAATCATATAATTTTTAATTTCAGCAAGATTTTCTTCTAGAAGAATCTCTTCCAAAGATAACCCTTGCGGTAAAGATCGGTCTCCTTCGATAATAAAATCATTACCACACCCTTTGTCTGTGACAGTAAAACTGGAGCTAGAGTATTCATATCCATCTCCAGATATAGATTGAATACCGCCACCATTTATACAACCTTCCTCGATCTCTTTTTTATTTCCTTCTTCATCGATATAAAAATATTTATCTTCAATTATCCCTTCACTCACAGGAAGTTGAGTGATTCCGTATCCTTTATCATTAATATTGATAACATTATAGTCAACTATTTTTTTAGGTGGTGGAGCGTGTTTAATATCGTAAACAACTATAACTTCACCTACATATCCTTCAGGAATAATATAATAATCATGTGTTTTCTCCTGTAAGACAGGGACCAATTGCGTAGCTCCAATTAAACCTAATGAGAACAAGAATATTACTACAAAACCGTTTGTAAGAATAACTTTTTTGTTTATGTCTTTCTTTCTTACTGATTTTTTTTGCCATTCATCAAACAGGAAGAAAAATAAGGAACAAACAACTGCAAATAAACCTAATTCTCCAATAACAAAGATAGTTAGAAACCCAAATAAGATATGGATAAAGGCAGCTATATTAAATTGATGTTTATCAACCTTATTTTTCAAGAAATCAGAAAAGAAAGAAACAGGAATTCCGTATAGGAAATTACCTATACCTGCAAAAAAGAATGCGATAATAAAAAAGCCCGAGAATCCATCCATTAATATTTCAACCAGAAAATCAAGTAACCCTAGTACGAGAGTAGAGTAAAATGCAGATTTTAACTTTATTAATAACGTTGCACTCAATTAGGATATCCCCCATAAGTTGTAATATATATATATATTATATCAAAAAGTTGTCATTGTAAGGGAAAGCACTACTTAAAAAAGAGCCCTTCCTATTGGAGGAGCTGATCTTACTTATATATTCCTTTGCGATTCTTTTTAGCATAGTTCATAGCGTCACGAACTTTTTTCTCATATTAATAATTTCCATAATCATAAAAATCTTCAACCCAACCAACTTTTGTGATATCTTCTTGAAGCAGTTTTCCATATACCCAGACCCAAGCTAGTAGGCGATTATATTTATCATAAACGTCTTTTTTGACTATGCCTTCACGAAGCCAAAATGATCTGAACTTATTTCATTAAACCGTTAATATAAATTCAAAGGTTATCAACCAGAAATATCTAGCTGACCCTCTAATACGAAGTGGCAGGTTAGTTGCAAGAATTATTATTTTAATTTTTAAATGGAATTTAATGTTAAAATAATTAAAAGAAATTATTTAAATTTAAATGAGGTGGAAATTTGAGTACAGAAACTCTTCCAACTTGGTTTTGGATTATCTATTACTTATTTTTGTTTATAACATTAGGAACTGTAATATTTAGCCTTTTTCTAAAAAGAATTATAAGAATGTCTCTTAGTACCCGACTTTGTTGTCATCCAACAATAGTTGTTGAATCAGAATAAATAAAGTCTCGTGAGTGTATCCAGAGTCGGGTACATCCACGGGACTTTTTTATGTTTTTGTGTGCTAATAACAAAGGTATTGGTGGGAATTAAGGTCTCCCTTACGTGTTGGGCAATAAATAGTGCACAAGTATCGTTTTTTGTATCTTTCTAAAAGAGGAGTATTAGAAAAATAAATCCATAAGGAATAGGCCACGTCGGATCAGACTGCTAGTACTTTTCCTCAGATTCCTTTTATATTTATATAATATTAAAAAGAAGATGTTTTCAATGTTTTATAAAGGACCAAAACTGTTCCTTTTAATGTTTAAGCATTCATTCTTTATAAACTGAGCCCATTATTTGAACTGTCCCAATTTTTAAATTAGTTATTTAGAAACAATACTTTATATGAAAGTTGAACAAAAATGAATAATAATGGGTTTATGTTGATACTATACATGAATTATTATCAAATACTTGTAGATAATAATTCAGTATTTTAAAAAAGAAGGGAGATTATGATAAATGACAACCATTTTATTCGATACTTTAAATCTAGGAAGCACAACTTTAAATAATCGTGTAGGAGTTGCACCAATGACACGAACAAGTGCGACACCAGAGGGACTAGCAACTGACCAAATGGTGGACTACTATGCAAAATTTGCACGAGGGGGTTTTGGTTTAATTATTACGGAAGGAGCCTATCCAGACGGTAAGTACAGTCAAGGTTATTTTGATCAGCCCGGGATCATTGATAGTGAACAAGTACAAGCGTGGAAAACAGTTACTGATGCTGTTCATCGAGAAGGTGGTAAGATTTTTGTTCAGTTAATGCATGCAGGTGCTCTATCTCAAGGAAATCGTTACACTAAAGAAACGTTGGCTCCATCTTCTGTTCAACCAAGGGGCGAACAAATGAAGTTTTATGGGGGAGAGGGGCCTTTTCCAATACCAAAAGAAGCAACGAGAGATGATATTAAAGATATAGTAAAAGGTTTTGTTGATGCGGCGAAACGGTCGATAGATGCAGGATTTGATGGTATCGAATTACATGGTGCAAATGGATATATATTAGATCAATTCCTAACAGATTACACAAACCAACGATCAGACGAGTACGGTGGATCAACTGAAAATCGCCTTAAGCTTTTGGTTGAAGTATCGAAGGCTGTTCGAGAGGCTGTAGGTCAAAATTATACAGTTGGTATTCGTATTTCACAAGGAAAGGTAAATGATTATACGCATAAATGGGCAGGCAAAGAAAAGGATGCAGAAATTATTTTTAGTCAGCTGGGACAAGCAGGCTTGGATTACATTCATGTAACCGAATACGAGGCGTGGCAACCTGCATTTTCTGAAGGAGAGGGGACCAAGGCAACAGATGCTGCATTTGCTGATGGTGGTCCTTCACTTGCTGCCTTAGCAAAAAAGTACGGAAAACTGCCTGTTATTGCAAATGGTGGTCTAGAAGATCCAGAAAGGGCAAAGGCAATACTCAACAAAGGTGAGGCAGATATAGTTACTCTAGGTAAAGGTGCACTTGCTAATGCTGATTGGGTCAATAGAGTGAAAAACGATGAACCTTTAAAAGAATTTAATCCTGAAAAAATATTAAGTCCTAATGCCAAAATAAAAGATTTTGAAGTTTGAAATAGTTATGAGAAGTCTATGATGTTGTATTGATTGTTGAAATTTCATGGCGCAATGGATAGCAAAAAACGAATATTTTTACAAGTCATGATGTATTTTTTCTTCTGATTTGAAGGATGAGAATTAGTTAAAGTCAATAAGGAAATAAGTAACAAGGTTTACGGTTCTAAGAAATAATTAATATTTAACGAAACAGGATTTTTATTTAGAAATCAACAATTATTCCTTAAGTTGAAAATCCTTGTTCCTATATGACTCATTTTAGTAAAATGGTAAATGGTTCTACATTTGGCACATAGAGAAAAGGGAAGGTCAATTATAGAGTAGAATAGTGTCTCACCTCCGTTCGTGAGGAGGGGTTTTTATACCTAGTATGATATCATGAGTGAGTTATTGTGGAGGGGAACAAGGGATGAATAGTGCAGGGTTTATTTTATTAATAGTTTTAACAACAAGTTTAATGGGGTCTTCATTTGCTGTTGGGAAGATAGGCTTAAATTATATGTCACCTTTACTTCTGGTCGGATTGCGTTTCACGCTTGCTGGTTTACTGATGGGGTTAATGGTTATTTTATTGAAACGGAATCATCCAAAAAAACTGGGGGATTGGATCCGAATTATAATTGTCGGCTTTTTTCAAACAACTGGGGTTATGGGTTGTATATTTTTAAGTCTACGCACGATAACGGCTGGAGAATCATCCATTTTAACTTTTACTAATCCTTTGCTTGTTATTATATTTGGTACTTTGTTCTTAGGAACAAAATATCGGTGGATTCAGTGGTTTGGTGTTCTAGTTGGTTTTACTGGTGTATTTATTACACTAGGTGCTAACTTAGATTTTCAACAATTAGGTACCCTTTTTGGTTTGTTAAGCGCAGTCTCATGGGCTATCGCAACTTTATTGTTGAAGAAATGGGGATCATTATTTGATATATGGGTTTTAACAGCCTATCAAATGCTATTTGGTGGTCTCCTTTTGTTACTAGGAAGTGCATTATTTGAACAAGTGCATATTGTCCTTACATCCGTTTCAATTTTGATTGTTTTGTGGTTAGCGATTATGGCCTCAATTGTACAATTTGCTATCTGGTTCTTTCTATTACAAAAAGAAAATCCGGGGAAGGTAAGTTCTTTTCTATTTCTGGCTCCTCTTTTTGGTGTAATATTCGGTTGGTTTCTATTAAATGAACAACTGCATATTGCAACATTAATAGGTGGGGCTATTATATTAGTAGGAATATATCTTGTTAATAGGCCACAAAAAGTAAATGAGATTGATAACACACTCTAAAATCTACATTTTAACAAACTAATTCATATTATAAAGTTTGATTTACCTACCTGTTAACGCCAATTTGATTGATAATCCTTGGTTTAAATCCATCTGTTGACTTCTGCGAAAATAAATGGTAAGATAATAAATGTCGCTGAAAAACATGGATTTTCAAAGCGATCTTTTTGTTCGAAAAAATTTTCGCGGAAGTTAAATGAAACGAAATTTTTGTTGTGAACTTTCTTATCTCTGAGTTTAAATCAGAGGATTTGAAAAATAGATTGACCTTTTAAAGGTTGAGATGCTATATTGTTTATCTAGCTTCTAAAAACGCATTGACTTCTACGAAGTTCAGTGATACAATAATAATTGTGTTTATAAGGTTTCAAGAAGATGTTTTTTCTTTTAAAAACATTCTTCGCAGAAGTTGACGAAAACGAAAATTCTTGTTAAGATTACTCATGTTGTTAAATTAAATTAGTTCTTTGAAAACTGAACAATACAGAAACGTCAATGTTAATTTTTTGTCTTAATAGACATTTATATGAGCTATATCAAACACTTTATTGGAGAGTTTGATCCTGGCTCAGGACGAACGCTGGCGGCGTGCCTAATACATGCAAGTCGAGCGGATCTGAGGGAGCTTGCTCCCGAAGATTAGCGGCGGACG
>JAPSLU010000125.1 GCA_031180405.1 Bacillus sp. (in: firmicutes)
GCCAAGTTTAATTGCTTCATTTTGTAAAGCAGCCTTGACCATACGAATGACAACTAATTTGTCTTTTTCTTTGTTTTTCATCGCTTGTTTCATATCCTGATTCAACCGATCAAGAAGACTCATACGTACACCCTCTTTTAGAATTTGCGCTTTCTAGCTGCTTCAGACTTTTTCTTACGCTTTACGCTAGGCTTTTCATAGAATTCGCGCTTTCTAGCTTCTTGTATTGTACCACTTTTTGATACAGTACGTTTGAAACGACGAAGAGCATCCTCAAGCGACTCGTTTTTACGAACGACCGTTTTTGACATTCTCTTTCCCTCCCTCCGAATACAACCAATCGACATCTAGTAAATAAAACATGCCTATAGATAAACATGTACTTTGACATTATAATATAATGAATAATACAGGTCAACTCATATAGTAAAAAGATATACGTTAATCTTAAGGTTATTTTATGAATTAAGCATATCTTTGATTGTACAAATATAATTAAACGATGAGAAATACGCAAATGACTTGAACAAAATTTTTCACTTACCCATTAATACTAGGTTTGACACCTCTTAATAATCTGAGGTAGATGCTTCCCCTTTTACAATAGCTACACCAGAACTTGCGCCAATTCTCGTTGCTCCAGCTTTAAGAAGAGACTCTGCTCCTTCAGTGTCCCTTACCCCGCCTGATGCTTTAACCCCAATTTTTGGACCTACTGTTTTTCTCATTAACTCTATATCCTCTACTGTTGCTCCTCCAGTAGAAAAACCAGTAGATGTTTTAACAAAGTCAGCCCCAGCATGAACTGATAGTTCACAAGCTCTAACCTTCTCTTCTTCAGTTAGTAAACTTGTCTCAATTATCACTTTTGTTAACGCTTTTCCTTTTGCAGCATCGACTACTGTCTTAATATCTCTTAATACGAGTTCGTCATTTTTATCCTTTAGTGCTCCAATATTAATAACCATATCAACTTCTGTCGCACCTTTTTCAATTGCATCCTTTGTTTCGAATCCTTTTGTCTCAGGAGTGCTTGCACCTAATGGGAAACCAATAACTGTACAAACTTTAACTTCTGAATTTTTTAATAGCTTTGCAGCAGTTTCAACCCACGTCGGGTTTACACATACCGAGGCAAAGTTAAATTCAATTGCTTCCTGACACAGCTTTTCAACTACATCTTTTGTAGTATCTGCTTTTAAAGCAGTATGGTCAATCATATTTGCTATTTTAGACATTATGTATCGCCTCCTTATTGATAGTTGTCCGACCTCTTACATCTTAACATTAATTTTTTATAAAAACGAGTACGAAATTAATTTGTGTCAGTTAACTATTTTTTATCACGAAGAAATCTCTTAACAAAAGTCTTTGTGTAGGTTTTTCGTATAGAACAAAAACGCAAGCGCCTTTATCAAACTCGGGCAATATGATAAATGGTTTAAATAGAAAGCGTTCTTAGCCTTCAATTCTAAATTAGCCAGGTCAAAGAGCGCCTAGGCATCTTACTTTCTTCAAAAAAGTAAGAGTGCTTGAGCTGGATGTCTTGCGCTTATCCACAGTACAAGATTTTATACATTTTTAATCAAAAAAAGGGCTAGCACATTAAATGCTAACCCTTTAATCATGACGTTAAACGAATTTCTTCCTTTGGTTGGCCCAAGTCTTCCATTACTTTTACAAACTGTCCTTCATTATATGGGTAGCCAGCTTTCGTAATTTTCACTTTTACAATTTTCCCAACCATTTCTTCATTTGCAGGTAAAATAACTTTTAAATAGTTATCTGTGTAGCCAACATATAAATCTTCGTTTGCCACATCCTTAAATCTTTCCTCTGGAATAACCTCTAACACTTCATTTTCAAATTGTGAAGCATATTCCTTTGCAAGTTGATTTGAAAGCTCAATTAGACGATGAACACGGTTATTCTTGACTTCTTCATCAATTTGGTCTTCCATTCGCGCTGCAGGAGTTCCAGTACGTTTAGAATAAGGGAACACATGTAGCTCTGAAAATTTATATTTTTTTATGAAGTTATATGTCTCCATAAACTCTTCTTCTGTTTCTCCTGGGAATCCAACGATAACATCAGATGTAATCGCTAGGCCGGGCAATGCTTCTTTTAACCGATCTAAGCGCTCAGCAAAGAACTCCATTGTATACTTTCTGCGCATGCGTTTTAACACCGTATCAGAACCAGATTGAATAGGAATATGCAAATGACGTACAACTTTATTTGATTTCTTAAGAACTTCGATTACTTCATCGGAGATTTGACTTGCTTCTATAGATGAAATTCGAATGCGTTTTAACCCTTCAACTTGTTCATCTAAATCTCTTAATAGCATCGCAAGATTATAATCTTTTAAATCTTCACCGTAACCACCAGTATGAATTCCTGTTAATACGATTTCTTTATAACCTGCTTCGACAAGCTGCCTTGCTTGAGTCACAACCTCTTTTGGATCACGAGAGCGCATTAATCCACGTGCCCAAGGAATAATACAGAATGTGCAGAAGTTATTACAGCCTTCTTGAATCTTTAATGATGCTCTTGTACGATCTGTAAAAGATGGAACATCAAGCTCTTCGTACACACGTGTTTTCATGATATTTCTAACACCGTTAATTGGTTGTCTTTCTTTTTTAAATTGCTCAATGTACTCAAGCATTTTTACACGATCCTGAGTCCCAACGACAATATCCACACCCGGAATTGCCATAATTTCAGCTGGTGAAGTCTGCGCATAACACCCTGTTACACAAATAACACCGTCTGGATTTTTACGAATAGCTCGACGGATAACTTGCCGACTCTTTTTATCACCAGTGTTTGTTACTGTACATGTATTGATGACATATACATCTGCAACACGTTCATATTCCGTCCGCTCATAGCCAGCTTCTTTAAATAGCTGCCAAATAGCTTCCGTCTCATAATGATTTACTTTACAACCTAATGTATGAAATGCAACTGTAGGCATTATTGATCACCTCGATAGTTCGAAATAATAAGAAACAGCTGATAATAAATATAATGGTGCTGTTTCAGTTCTTAAAATTCTTGGGCCAAAACTACATATATAAAAACCAGCTTGCTTTAGTCTTTCTATTTCCTTCTCAGTAAGACCACCTTCTGGTCCGAAAATTGCAAGTAGTGAGCCACCCTCTTTTAATTCTTCAAAGGCTTTAGCCAAATTTTTCTTTTCACCCTGTTTTGCCGACTCTTCATAGGCTACTATTTTCACGTCATAGCTTTTTGCTAATTCTACTAAATCATGAAAATCACATGGCTCTAAAACCTCTGGAATTTTATTGCGATAAGATTGCTCAGAAGCTTCCTTTGCAATCTTATTCCATCGTTCAAGCTTTTTCCCTATTTTCTTTGATTCGAGCTTCACAATTGAACGGGCAGCATTAAAAGGGATAAATGAAGAAGCACCTAATTCGGTGCCCTTTTGAACAATCCATTCAAGCTTATCCCCTTTAGGCAACCCGCTCGCAATGGTTAGAGATACAGGTAATTCACGGTTCACTGTCATCCATTCTAATACAAAACACTCAACCTGGTCACTGGTAATTTCAACAATTTCACAAAGTGCTTCAAACCCATCCTTCGTACAGCAAATAATTTTATTTCCTGCTTGCATACGTAATACACGTGAAATATGATGAACATCATCACCCTTGACCCGGACAGTTTTCTCACTATTAGCTTTTGCTTCCTCTATAAAGTATCGTTGCAAAGGGAACTCCTTCTTTCTTTACTTCTTTTTTGCAATAAACGCTACCCAATCTTCCATAACCATGGTTTCTTCAATCACAAAGCCGGCTTTAATGAGAGCATCTCTAACTTCCTGCTTTTTATTTTGAATAATTCCAGATGTGATAAACGTTCCGTTCTCCTTCAATACCTCATAGGCCTTGTCAATAAAACGAACAATGATTTCTGCTAATATATTTGACACAATTAGATCAACTGGTCCTTCAACACCATCTAATAAGTTCTTTTGTGAAACGTTCACGATATTATGGACCTTGTTTAACTTAATATTTAGCTTCGCGCTCTCTACAGCAACTTGGTCTAGATCATAGGCTTCTATATGCTTGGCACCAAGTAAACCTCCTGCAATACTTAACACACCAGAACCTGTTCCTACATCAATAATTGTGTCGTCCTTTTGAACTGTTCGTTCTAAGGCTTGAATACATAAAACTGTTGTAGGGTGTGTTCCTGTTCCAAACGCCATACCTGGATCCAATTCTATGATTAATTCATCAGAACTTACAGGCTCATAAATTTCCCATGTCGGTACAATGGTGAATTTTTCTGAGATTTTTACAGGATGATAGTATTTTTTCCATGCAGTTGCCCATTCTTCTTCATTTACTTCACTAATTGTAATATGATTTCTTCCAAGATCAATATCAAACATCAGTAAATTATTGATTCCTGCTTTTATCGCATCAACGGCTTCACCAAGAAAACTATTAACAGGTAAATAGGCTTTCACAACAACGCCTTCTTCAGGATAATCGGTTGGATCTAGTTGGTAGATTTCGCCAAGTGTCGTACTCCGTTCTTTCATTAAATCAGCAAGATCCTCAATTACTACACCACTCGCTCCAGCCTCATGCAAGATATTTGAAATAGGCTCTACTGCTTCTTGTGTTGTATGAATACTTAATTCTGACCACTTCATATCTACCAACTCCAATCCTAAACCATTAAATAATATTGATTATTGGTCACCTTTAAAGGCTCTTTTTACCTTATCAAAAAAACTTTCTTCATGTTCATCCGGCTTTGAACCACTAATATCAGCAAATTCTCTTAAAAGTTCTTTTTGCTTTTCAGTTAGGCTTGTTGGTGTTAAAACACGTAAAATAACGTATTGATCACCTTGACCATACCCTCTTACATTTGGCACACCTTTGCCAGATAAACGGAACTTCTTACCAGTTTGTGTTCCTGCCGGTACTTTTAGTTTTATTTTTCCATGCAATGTTGGCACTTGAATTTCATCCCCAAGTGCTGCTTGAGCAAATGTTAATGGCATTTCACAATAAATATCATCGCCATCTCTTTCAAAGAATTCATGTTCTCTTACATGGAACACAACGTAAAGATCTCCTGGAGGTCCACCATTTACTCCTGGCTCACCTTGAGCTGAAACTCGTAATTGTTGACCATCATCAACACCTGCTGGAATCTTCACGGAGATTTTCTTGCGCTTTTTAACTTTTCCACTACCGCGACAGGTTCCGCATTTGTGCTTTACCATTTTCCCTGTTCCTTCACAGTGGTGACATACTCTGCGATTAACAATACGACCAAATGGCGTATTTTGTTCAACACTTTGTTGTCCACTTCCACCACAGTGTGTGCACGTTTCGGGTTTCGTTCCTTTTTGTGCACCTGAACCATCACATGTTTCACATGTTTCTTCTCTAGGAATTTCGATCGTTGTTTCTTTTCCAAAGACAGCCTCTTCAAAATCAAGCGTCATTGTATATTGTAAATCTGCACCTTGTCTTGGAGCATTTGGGTCTCTTCTGCGCGTACCCCCGCCAAAGATTGAACTAAAAATATCTTCAAAGCCAAAACCATCTCCGCCAAAACCTGCTCCGCCGCCGCCAAAGCCTTGGTTTGGATCCGCATGACCAAATTGATCGTAATGTGCTTTCTTTTGATCATCACTTAATGTTTCATATGCTTCTGTAATTTCTTTGAATTTTGCGTCTGCATCAGCTTCTTTGTTAATGTCCGGATGATATGTCTTTGAAAGCTTACGATAAGCCTTTTTTATTTCATCCTTACTCGCGTTCTTACTTAACCCGAGGACTTCATAGTAATCACGCTTGCTCATAATTTCTCACTCCCGATTTTCTCACATAAGGTAAATTGTATCACTCAAAAGAGAGGAAAAGCAACATAATGTTATTATTAGTTAACGACTCTCCATTTTAATTAGAAAAACTTGGCTTGTCGCCTAGATCTAATGGCGAAAGCCTTAGTTTTTCTTATACTATCAACCATAGAAACTTTATACTCTCTGATCGTACAAAAAAAGTCAAAGTCAAGACTACCCTGACTTTGACTTTTCACCTTAGTATGACTTATTTTTTGTCGTCATCATTCACTTCTTCAAACTCAGCATCTACAACATCATCAGCTGCTTTGTTTCCTGCTTCGCCGCCTTGTTGTGCCTGTGCTTGCTCATATAATTTTACAGAAAGCTCTTGAACGATTGTTTGAAGTGCCTCTTTTTTCGCTTTGATTTCTTCTAATTCATTTTTCTCAATCGCAGCTTTTAAAGCATCCTTCGCTTCGTTTGCTTTTGCAACTTCAGCATCATCTACTTTTCCTTCAAGATCTTTTAATGTTTTCTCTGTTTGGAACACCAATTGGTCTGCTTCATTACGAAGTTCGACTTCTTCTTTACGCGCTTTATCGGCATCAGCGTTTACTTCTGCCTCTTTAACCATGCGTTCGATTTCTTCATCAGATAGACCAGTGTTTGATTTAATCGTAATTGCTTGCTCTTTGTTTGTACCTAAATCTTTCGCACGAACATTTACGATACCATTTTTATCAATATCAAATGATACTTCGATTTGAGGTACACCACGTGGTGCTGGTGGAATATCTGTTAACTGGAAGCGACCTAATGTTTTGTTGTCAGCTGCCATTGGACGTTCACCTTGTAAAACATGGATATCAACTGCTGTTTGACTATCAGCTGCAGTTGAGAACACTTGTGATTTACTTGTTGGGATTGTAGTATTACGCTCAATAAGTTTTGTAAATACTCCACCCATTGTCTCAATACCAAGCGAAAGTGGTGTTACGTCAAGTAATACAACGTCTTTAACGTCTCCTGTAATAACTCCACCTTGAATTGAAGCTCCCAGCGCAACAACTTCATCAGGATTTACACCTTTATGCGGTTCCTTACCTAATGCTTTTTTGATTGCTTCTTGTACTGCAGGGATACGAGTAGATCCACCTACAAGAATTACTTTATCAATTTCATTAGCTGATAGACCTGCATCACTTAAAGCTTGACGAACAGGTCCCATTGTTCTTTCCACTAAATCTGATGATAGTTCATCAAATTTTGCACGTGACATGCTTACTTCTAAGTGAAGAGGACCAGCATCTCCAGCCGTGATAAACGGTAATGAAATTTGAGTTGATGTTACACCTGAAAGATCTTTTTTCGCTTTTTCAGCAGCATCTTTTAAGCGTTGTAACGCCATTTTATCTTTTGAAAGATCAATGCCGTTTTCTTTTTTGAATTCAGCAACTAAGTAGTCGATAATAACTTGGTCAAAGTCATCTCCACCTAGACGATTGTCACCAGCAGTAGAGCGTACTTCGAATACACCATCACCAAGCTCAAGTACAGATACGTCGAACGTACCGCCACCTAAGTCATAAACTAGGATTGTTTGATCTTCGTCTGTTTTATCTAACCCATATGCTAACGCAGCAGCAGTAGGTTCATTGATAATACGTTCAACTTCTAAACCAGCGATCTTACCAGCATCTTTTGTTGCTTGGCGCTCTGCATCATTGAAATATGCAGGTACAGTAATAACTGCCTTAGTTACTGGCTCACCTAAGTACTCTTCAGCGTAGGATTTTAAGTGTTGAAGAATGATAGCTGAAATTTCTTGAGGTGTATAGTTTTTACCTTCAACCTCTACTTTGTGGTCAGTACCCATATGACGTTTAATTGAAATAATTGTATTTGGATTTGTTATTGCTTGACGCTTTGCAACCTCACCCACTTGACGTTCGCCGTTTTTGAAAGCAACTACAGAAGGAGTTGTACGGTTACCCTCTGGATTTGGAATCACTTTCGGTTCTCCGCCTTCTAGAACTGCGACACATGAGTTTGTTGTACCTAAGTCGATACCGATAATTTTACTCATTGGTTAGAACCTCCTAATATGTAATTATATTTTTTATTGATTTACTTTTACCATTGCAGGTCGAATTACTCGATCCTTTAACTTATAACCTTTTTGTAATTCTTCGATAACTGTATTGGATTCAAAATTAGCATCCTCAACTTGCATAACAGCTTGATGTAGGTGAGGATCAAATTGTTCACCAACAGATTTAATCGTTTCGACACCTTCATTTTGTAGGGCTTGAACTAATTGGTTGTATACCATATTCATCCCTTGTAATAATGACTTTGTTTGTTCATTATTTGCTTCTATTTGTAACGCTCTTTCAAAGTTATCAAGAGCAGGTAAAATGTCAGAAACAATACTTTGAGCACGATACTTTTGAGCAGCTTCCTGATCTAAGCGCACGCGTCGTCTAAAATTGTCAAAGTCAGCTTGAGCACGAAGCATTTTGTTTTCTGTTTCGTCAAGCTTAGCTTGTAGTTCGGCAATTTTCACAGTTGATTCATCTACAGCTTCTGCTGCTTCTTCAACAACTATGTCTTCTGCATTAACTACTTCCACCTCAACATCATTCTCTTGTGTATCAACTGTTTCTTCTTGTTCTGCAACGTTTTTTTCATTTGACACGATATTTCACCTCCCTTAAAGAAATTTCTAAAGTTGTTTATATTTAAATTTTCTGTATAAGCATAGGAATCGGATGGAATAGGCTTATTCCATCCATTATCAATATAACCAAGCTTATCTGCCATGATACAGATCGGTAAGGGATTTAGAAAGGTCACGGGTCATTCGTGTAAGTAAGCTGACAACGCGTGAATACTCCATTCTTGTAGGACCCAATACAGCGATTGTACCTAATTGATTTTCTCCTAAAGAATAAGTTGCTGTGATTAAACTACAATTTTCCATAGCTAAATTTTCATTTTCTTTGCCTATTTTTATCGTTATTCCAGCATGGTTGCTTTTCAAAAGTCCGTATAATTCTTTTTCCTGCTCAATCATTGTTAACAGAGAGCGTATTCTGCCGATATCTGAAAACTCTGGTTGACTAAGCATATTTGTTTTGCCACCAAAGTAAATTTTTTCTGTTGGATCTAGGTTTAATGAGCCTGCCATCATTTTCAATAGCATATCATAGTTTTCAATATGATCTCTCAGAACAGTTACAACTTCTTTGTAAATTTTGTCCTGGAGGTCGACTATTGGAACTCCAACCAATCTTTCATTCAATATATTGACCATTTTCTCTATATCACTTGGATCTAACGAACCGGGAAATGTAATCGTACGGTTTTCAACATGTCCGGTATTTGTAACGATAATGGCCACTGCCGTATCGTGATTTATCGGGACAATTTGTATCTTCTTCAAGCGATTTTCATTCACTTTTGGTCCAAGTACGATTGATGTATAGTTTGTCATTTCAGACAAAATTTGAGCTGATTTTTGTACAACCTTTTCTAATTCAAAAATTCTCTCAGCATAAATGGATTTAATTTGAGAAACTTCTGTTTTGGTTAATCGTTGTGGAGATAATAAATGGTCCACATAATAGCGATATCCCTTCTCAGAAGGAACACGTCCTGAAGAGCTATGGGTTTTTTCAATAAAACCAAGTTCTTCTAAGTCAGCCATATCGTTCCTTATAGTAGCCGAGCTAAACGTAATATCGTCTTTTTTCGCTAATGATCGAGAACCAACAGGCTGAGCTGAATGAATAAAATCATCAATTATTACTTGAAGAATCAACAATTGGCGATCTGTTAGCACTATTCATCACCTCTGTTAGCACTCTATGTTTGTGAGTGCTAAATATATATAAAAAGTTATCAAAACCAAAATAAATTGTCAATTATTAAATACAAGATAAATAATTGATTTTTTAAAACAGGCATTATGAAATCAAAAATTCTTGAAATACTTCATTTCCTAGTAGTTTCCCCTTATGCGTTAAGAAAATAGCATGACCATCATTTACTAATAATCCTTGGTTAACAAGTTGATGAATTTGCTCACCGAATTTTTCTTCTAAAGAAATAGAGAATTTTTTTTGGAACTTGCTTTTTTCAACACCCTTTACTTTACGAAGCCCTAGAAACATTTCTTCTTCCATTGCCTCTTCCTTGGTAACTTGATTTTGGGATTGATAAGCACTTCCGGATTCTACCACTTTATCCATATATTTTTTAATAGGTCCTATGTTTGATGTTCTTACACCATTTACATAACCATGTGCACCAGCACCAAATCCATAGTAATAATCATTATTCCAATATGTTATGTTGTGGTTACTTTCATATCCCGGAATGGCATAATTACTGATTTCATACTGTGCAAACCCGTGTTTCTCCATTTCCTCCATTGCAAGTTCATACATGTATGCTTCCTGCTCTTGTGGGGGTAAAGATAATCTGCCTTTTTGCATGAGATTATAAAAAACTGTTTTAGGTTCAATAATTAACGAATAAGCTGAAAAGTGTTTAACATTAAGAGTGAAAGCTGTTTCTAGTGTTTTCTTGAATTGGTCTATTGTTTGTCCTGGAAGACCGTACATAAGGTCAAGACTTAAATTATCGAAACCAGCCTGCTCTGCTTGCTGAACTGTTCTAAACACATCTTCTTTTCTATGAACACGCCCAATTTTATTTAAAAGCTCATCTTCAAAACTTTGAACACCAATACTTAAACGATTTACTCCAGCATTTTTAAGGACATGGAGCTTTTCTAGGGTAAGTTCACCAGGATTTGCTTCAACCGCAAACTCTATAAGTTGATTTGTTGGAAGTAATTCAGTTGTAATTCCCTCTAGAAGACGATCTAACTGTTTAGCTGATAAAGCAGTTGGTGTTCCTCCTCCAATAAAAACGGTCTTCAGAGGCTCTTCTCTTTCTGCCTGTTTCACATGATGCATCTCTTTTATAAGGACTTCAATATATTCATCAACTGGTTGTTGTTTAAAAAACACCTTATTAAAGTCACAATAGTGACAGATATGATGGCAAAAGGGGATATGAATGTATGCCGATTGAATCATTGTTTCACCTTCTAATTAAGAAGCCGCAGACATCGCTGCGGCATCAGTTTCATTTCAATATATAGAGTTTAGTATAACACGATCTCGTATTTGATGAAAAAATCAGCTTTCATCCATACGCAGTACTGCCATAAATGCTTCCTGAGGCACTTCCACTGAACCGACTTGCTTCATTCTCTTTTTACCTTCTTTTTGCTTTTCTAACAGCTTACGTTTACGTGAAATATCTCCACCGTAACATTTAGCAAGTACGTTTTTACGCATCGCTTTAATTGTTGATCTCGCTACGATTTTTTGACCGATTGCAGCTTGAATTGGCACCTCGAATTGTTGACGAGGAATCAACTCTTTTAGCTTTTCAACGATAATCTTTCCTCGATCATATGAGGAATCACGATGCACTATAAACGATAGAGCATCAATTTTTTCAGCATTAAGAAGGATGTCCATTTTAACTAATGTTGATGTTTTATAGCCAATTAATTCATAGTCAAAAGATGCATAGCCCTTTGTATTTGATTTTAACTGATCAAAGAAATCATAAACAATTTCTGATAATGGAATCTCATAATTTATACTTACTCGGATTTCATCAAGATATTGCATATCAATAAAGTTTCCACGTTTCTTTTGACATAGTTCCATAACCGCTCCAACATATTCATTAGGGACCATAATTGCTGCTTTTACATAAGGCTCTTCAATATGATCAATTTTTTGTGGATCAGGCATATTTGATGGGTTATCAACTCTTAAGGTCTCACCATCAGTTAAGTGAACATCATAGATTACACTTGGAGCTGTTGTAATAAGATCAATTTTAAATTCGCGCTCGATACGTTCTTGAATAATTTCCATATGCAGTAATCCTAAGAAACCACAGCGGAAACCAAACCCTAAAGCTTGTGATGTTTCTGGCTCAAATTGAAGGGATGAATCGTTTAATTCAAGCTTTTCTAGTGCTTCACGTAAATCATTGTATTTCGCTGTATCAATTGGATAAAGGCCGCAGAATACCATAGGGTTTAACTTACGATAACCTGGAAGGGCTTCAGTTGCACCGTTTTTTGCATCGGTAATCGTATCCCCAACCCGAGTATCGCCTACATTTTTGATCGCAGCTGTTAAAAATCCAACATCTCCAACATTCAGCTCTTTTAGCTGAACTGGCTTAGGATTAAACACTCCTACCTCTGTAACTTCGAATTCTTTCCCAGTAGCCATCATTTTGATTTTTTGACCAACTTTAACCGTACCTTCGACAACACGGATGTAAGCCACAACACCGCGGTAAGCATCATAGAGAGAGTCAAAGATCAGCGCCTTAAGAGGCCCTTCTGGATCTCCTTCTGGTGGGGGAACCTTCTCAACAACTTGTTCAAGGATCTCCTCAATTCCAATTCCTGCTTTAGCAGATGCTAATACTGCTTCAGAAGCATCGAGACCTATTACATCTTCAATTTCTTGACGAACACGCTCTGGATCAGCACTTGGCAAATCAATTTTATTAATGACAGGAAGTATTTCCAAATCATTATCTAAAGCCAAATACACATTTGCTAGAGTTTGTGCTTCAATACCTTGGGCAGCATCAACAACCAATATTGCACCTTCACATGCTGCTAAGCTTCTAGAAACCTCATAAGTGAAATCAACATGTCCTGGGGTATCAATTAAATGAAACGTGTACTCTTCTCCATCGTTCGCTTTGTATTTTAATTGAACAGCATTTAATTTAATGGTTATACCACGTTCTCTTTCTAAATCCATTGAATCCAATAATTGATTCTTCATTTCACGCTGTGCTAAAGCAGATGTTTTTTCTAAAATACGGTCTGCTAGAGTAGATTTTCCGTGATCAATATGGGCAATAATCGAAAAATTACGGATTCTCGACTGCCTTTTTAACTTTTCGTCTCTGTTCATAAAATGTCTTCACTCCTACATAGCTTACAAATACACTATTTCTCATTATATCAATTGGGAATTCAACATTCAATGGATAAAAATCCAGCAAAGGATAATAGTCTCCTTGCTTCGGTCTTTCACTCTTCCTAAAGTCCTCTCTATATACAAAAAAGCTG
>JAPSLU010000126.1 GCA_031180405.1 Bacillus sp. (in: firmicutes)
GTTTCAAACGTATATTTTGAATGCTCGTATTCTGGCATAAGGAAAATATCACGAACTGTATACCCATCAGTCCATTCTAAATCAAATACATTTTCTTTATCTTGAATATATGAGGCTAGTCTTTCAATACCGTATGTAATTTCTGCTGAAACCGGCTTGCATTCTAAACCACCTACTTGTTGGAAATAGGTAAATTGGGTAATTTCCATTCCATCTAACCATACTTCCCACCCTAAACCAGCACATCCTAATGAAGGGTTTTCCCAGTTATCCTCCACAAAACGAATATCATGCTCTAGAGGATTGATCCCCAATGCACGTAAAGAATCTAAATACAGTTCCTGGATATTATCTGGTGATGGTTTCATGATGACTTGGAATTGATGATGTTGATAAAGTCGATTAGGATTTTCCCCATACCGTCCATCTGCAGGTCTTCGCGAAGGCTCTACATATGCAACTTTCCATGGCTCAGGTCCAATACTTTTTAAAAATGTATAAGGGCTCATCGTTCCAGCCCCTTTTTCCGTGTCATAAGCCTGCATAAGCACGCATCCTTGATCAGACCAATGCTTTTGTAGCGTTAAAATCATGTTTTGAATGTTCATCCACTTACACCTCCGTAGTTAATTACCCATGTATCTGAAAGCCCAAGCACCTTTACCCGCCCAGGAAAGAAACAAATGAATAGAGGACGTTTTTTGTCATCAGTTTATTTGTGACTTAAGATCTCAAGGGGGCAAGGGGCTGGTACTAGACACTCGTACTAAGTACTAAATAAATTAAATTTTGAAAATACAAAAAGCTCTCACCCCTATGTCAAATCTTCGACATAGGGACGAGAGCTTACCCGCGGTTCCACCCTAATTGCTTATCCTATTAATAAGCCACTTTAAATAAATTTGCTCCGGAATGCCTTTCATTATGGTTCAATCCTTAGCTCTCACCATCCTAAGGTCGCTTTTTATTGAATACCCGTAATTACTTCTTTCCATCAACACAACAATGTAATATTATATTTGCATCTTAATCGAAATTTTTGTAGATGTCAATATTGTAAGGTCAAAGCTTTCCTTTTAATGAATCTAATTGATCAAGGAATCTTTTGGACTTTATCGTAAGACCAGAATATTCCTGATAATAAGCTTGTATTACCAGTTTAACTTCATTTTTTGTTGCTTGCTTTACTGAAATATTCCCTAACCGATTTAAATCAAAATAAAAGAAAAGTCGGAGCAGCTTAACTGCCATAGGTGAAATGCTTAACCGGTAAGGATCTATTTCAAAACATCTGTGACACAAAAATCCACCTTCTCGTATGGAAAAATGAAAAGTTCCATCTCTATGGCCACAATTTGTACATCTATCAAGTTGTGGGTGAAGTCCTAGTACAGGTAGCATTTTCATTTCAAAAATGTAGAGCAAAATATCAGGATCTAAACCATCATCTAAAAATTGAAGAGTTTGCATTAATAATTCAAATAAAAACGGATTTCTCTCCATATTTTCAGTACTTTTGTCTAGTAACTCTGCCATGTATGAGGCATAAGCTGTTAAAAATATGTCTTCTCTAATGCTCCTTAGAGACTGAATGGTTTCCCCTTGCTGCAGACTTCCAAGTCCACTTGATTTTTGAAATAAAAATGTCCCATACGTAAAAAGTTGGGTGATTGAAGTAAAGCGGCTATTAGGTTTCTTAGCGCCCCTTGCCATAACCCCAACTTTTCCTAGTTCTCTTGTATATAGTGTAATAATTTTGTTTGTTTCACCGTAATCGGTTGATCGAATCACAATTCCTTCACATTTTTGAAGCAAAATTCCCCTCACCTTTCAAAGGTTAAGGGCAAGATCAGGAAATTGGAAAATCTAATTCAGCTAGTTCATCTTCTTGAGAATCGGGTCCTTCATCATTCTCCTTTTCTAGTTCCTTAAAAAGAAGATACGTATCAATGCTACCTGTTTGCGAAAAAACCTTCCAGGTAAAATCCAACATATAAACCCCACCTTTCAGCTGTTAAGACTAGCAAGCATCAATCCAATTTCTTTACAGTTATCTTGACCTTTTTTTCTTGTTTTCATGTCAAACAATATTTGCTAATGTGTTAAATGAATACGATCTATTTTTTAGTATTCATCTTCTCTAAATCCATAGTCTCTTAATTGAGAAGCTTTGTTACGCCAATCTTTTTGAACTTTTACCCAAAGTTCCAAAAATACTTTTGACCCAAGCAACGCCTCAATATCAACCCTAGCTCTCTTTCCAACTTCTTTTAGCATACTGCCTTGTTTACCAATAACAATCCCTTTTTGTGAATCACGTTCGACGATAATGGTCGCACCCACATAAATTGCGGCATTATTTTCTCTGCGTTCAAGAGTATCCATCACAACAGCGACCGAGTGTGGAATCTCTTCTCGTGTTAAATGCAATACCTTTTCTCTAATAAGCTCGGTTATAATAAAACGCTCTGGATGGTCTGTTACCTGATCCTCTGGATAATATTGAGGGCCTTCTGGAAGAACCCCTTCAATTTGATGTAATAACGTGTCTATATTATTACCTTGTAATGCAGATATAGGGACAATCTCTTTAAATGGATACATCTCTTTATACTGCTCAATTAAAGGGAATAGCTGATCTGGATGAATTTGATCGATTTTATTAATAATTAAAAATACGGGTGTATTTGTTTGCTTCAGTCTTTCAATAATAAACTCATCACCACGGCCAAAGCCTTCTTCAGCATTAATCATAAATAAAATCAAATCGACTTCTTTTAACGTATTTTGAGCTACCTTCATCATAAAATCACCAAGTTTGTGTTTTGGTTTATGAATACCAGGTGTATCAATAAAGATTGTTTGTGAATGGTTAGTGGTATAAACTCCTTGGATTTTGTTTCGAGTCGTTTGTGGCTTATCGCTCATAATCGCAATTTTTTGTCCGATTACTCGATTAATAAAGGTTGATTTCCCCACATTTGGTCTTCCTATTATTGAAACAAATCCTGATTTATATTGTTGGTTATTATTCATGTAAATCCTCCGCTGAAAATGCTCCTGGTAGTAATTCATGTACAGTAAGTTCTGTTATATCACCCTGGAGGTTAGTTAAAATAACTTTCATATTTTTTGGACAAAGCTCTGATATTACTTGACGACAAGCACCACACGGTGGGACAGGTCGAACCGTATCAGCTACAACTGCTATAGCAGCATATTCTTTGTCGCCTTCTGAATAAGCCTTAAAGATTGCTGTTCTTTCAGCACAATTACACATGCTATATGCAGCATTTTCAATATTACAGCCCTTGTATACTTTACCTTCTTTTGTTAACAGTGCTGCACCTACTTTAAATTTCGAGTAGGGAGTATAAGCCATTTCCCTTGCTGTCTTCGCTTCTTCGATGAGTTGATCAATTTTCACTACTGTTTCTTCCTTTCTTTGGCGAATGACTTTATCTCTTCTTTATTTTACCTAATTTACACGGTAATTTCACGCCTATTTCGCATTTTGTAATTTAATTGTAAGAATTTTCGGAAATAACTTAAAATAAACTGAAAATATGTTTGAATCTCTTACATTTCACTTGAAAAGCAATGGATATTATGGGCTAAAAAGGTGATTTGATAATATGATTATCCCAATTATAACTGAAAGAATCGCGTAAACAAAAACAGCTCCTGCTGCTGCATCCTTTGCAGCCTTTGCAATCGGATGATAATCACTTGTTAGTAAATCAACAACGTGCTCTATTGCCGTATTTAGTAGCTCAAGAGCTAACATGCCAGCTATTAAAAATAAAACAATGATCCATTCAATTTTAGAAAAACTAAAGAATGTACCGATTAATACCATTATAATTGATAAGCATACATGTATTTGAAAATTACGTTCGGTTTTTAGTGTTAAGACAATTCCGTTCCATGCGTACTGAAAACTTTTATAAAAACGTCTCCACTCAGAGTTCTTCGGATCTTTTAAGTCCATAATTGTTTAATATTTCCTTTTGTTTAGTGAACATCTCTTTCTCTTCGACCTCTGTCATATGATCATATCCTAATAAATGCAGAAAACCATGAACAGCTAAAAAGCCAAGTTCTCTCATGAATGAATGACCGTAATCTTCTGCCTGTTCTTGTGCTCTAGGGATAGAAATTATAATATCTCCAAGCACCCTAGGTTGATCTACACCAATAATTTTCATTTCCCCTTCACCCATCTCTTCAAGAGCAAATGAAATGACATCAGTTGGTTGGTCTTTATCTCTGTATTCTCTGTTTACTTCTTGTATACGCTCATTCGTTACGAAAGTAACTGATAACTCCGCTCCTTCTGTTACGTTCTCCGCTTCAGCGGCAAATTGAAGAAGCTCCTCAACTGTATGTACTTGTTCTTGTGTTAGTTGATCTGTTTCATCATGACTATCAATTGATAATCTCATTCTTTTTTCACCTTCTGTTTTTTTGTTAGTTCTGGATATTCAATTCGTGAATGAAAAATCCCTTTTAATGATTCACAAAATGACTTTGCAATAATATCTAACTCTTTTAATGTAATATCACATTCATCTAATTGGTGATCTTGTAAACGATCGGAAATGATTGATTTCACTAGTTTTTCAATTTTCTCGGGAGTTGGATTTGACATTGAACGAACTGCTGCCTCAACACTATCTGCTATTGAAATGATAGCTATTTCTTTTGTTTGTGGCTTCGGGCCTGGATAGCGAAATTCTTCTTCATAAATCGAATCATTCGTTTGTTTTGCTTGATGATAGAAATATTTCAATAGCGTTGTTCCATGATGTTGTTCCGCTATATCAATAAACTCCTTTGGCATTTTATGCTTTCTCAGCATTTCCACACCATCAGTGACATGGGAGATGATAATATTTTTACTAAGTTGAGCTGATAGCTTATTATGTGGATTCTCAATATTCATTTGATTTTCTATGAAATACTGCGGTCGTTTCGTTTTTCCAATATCATGATAATAAGCGGCAACTCTAGCAAGTAAACCATTTGCGCCTATTGCCTCACATGCTGACTCTGACAGATTTGCAACCATAACACTGTGATGATATGTACCAGGTGTTTCGGTTAGGATTCTCCTTAACAACGGATGATTTGGATTGGACAACTCAATTAATTTCATTGTAGATAAAATTCCAAAGCCCGTTTCAAAAAATGGCATAAAACCAATTGTTAAAACTGAGGATACAAGCCCGGACACACATGCCATTATAAAATAAGAGCTTATTTCAACGTTAGAATAACCACCATTTCTAATCAGCATGATTGAAGTTAACGCTAGAATATTGACCCCAGCCACAAATAATCCTGCTTGAAGTATTTTAGAGCGAAGATTATGCTCGCCCAAAAATAATACTGCTGCCAAACAACCAAAGAGATAGTATATTCCTACAGAAAAATTAAAACTACCTGTTACACCTTCATTAAAGATCACACTTCCACATACAGCAAAAATCATACTTGTCCAAATTGCAAGTCGCTCATTTAACAATAACTTTACAAGCATAACCCCCATAGCGACTGGTACGATATAGCCAATATGTGTGTAATCAATCTTTTGAAATAAGCTAACAATCTTCATAAGTAGGATCGTAATAGCAAAGATTAAACAATATAATAACAAAGAATTATTCTTTTTAGAAATTGGACTATCTTTCTTTTCAAAGAAGTAGACCACACCGGCGATAATAAGAAGGATAAATAGACCTAGTCCTATAAATGGTTTAAATGATTGCTGATCATCGAGTAAACCTACTAATCCGAGCTTGCGATAAACCTCACGATTAATTAGTTCATCCTCTTCAACAAGAATTTGCCCTTGTTTAATCTGCGCTTCCTTCACGCTATCAACTGCTAATTGACGCTGTTCTTCAGTGGAGGTTAAATCAAACACATAATTTGGCGTAATTGCAAATCGAGCAAGAACAGTGGCTGATTCCATCACATCTGTTCTCAATGAAGTATATTGCAACTCCTCCTCTACCTGCTTCTTTGCTTCAGTAAGCTGTACTATCGGAATTTCCTTACTCATTATATTATTTACAGCAGTTACAACAGTATCCTTTGCTAATTCAACTTCATCGTCTGTTGTTTCAAGCAGTGGGATAAATGTTTCTCCAGGAATTTTATTGTTAATAGATGGTGTTAATTTATCTTGAACCTTTTCCACTTTCTCTTCCTGTGTTGTTGAAGCAGGATCTTGTTTAGCTGCCTCTTCTTTTCTCACTTCAATCAAGGCATCAAATATTGAAGATATAAGATCAACTTGCTTTTCAGTAATTTCTTTCTTTAATACATATTGATCTTCTACTGAATCATAGGCCTCCTGCCGCTTTCTTTCAGTCTCAATTTTATCTTCAACTGTTGTCGGGGCATAGATGGTTTGATCTGATACAGTAAACAGTTCAATATCTAACGTTTCAGGTTTTACATTACTGTATAATGCAACAAACAAAATTACAGCTAAAATAACATATAAGAAAACATGCAAAAATCGATAATTTTTTAGATTTTCCAGGATTTTATTCGATTGTTTTAATTTCTTTGAGTTAGGATTATTCTTCTTCAAAATTGCACCATCCTCTAGCAAACCTTCTCGAGAAAAAGCTTCTATATAACAGTTCTTTCTTCCATTATTAAATTTTATCGAAAAATGTTCAACTGTTAAGACAAAATATGACAAAAAAAGAGCAAAAGTGCAAGCACTTTCAAATGTATACATTACTTTTATACAATGAAAAGTGCTTATACATAATTTCAAAATTATAAAAAGAAAGTGACCCGAAAACGGGTGCTCGGGTCACGATCCTTCTTTTGAGTTTTCGTAAGCAGTAATGATCTTAGCAACTAGTGGATGTCTTACAACGTCTGATTGTTCAAGATAAACAAATGCTAATCCATTTACATTTGTAAGGATATCTTTAGCAGCAGCTAAACCGGATTTTACACCTTTTGGTAGATCCACCTGTGTGATATCCCCGGTAATAACCATCTTTGAACCAAATCCTAGTCTTGTCAGAAACATTTTCATTTGCTCCGGTGTCGTATTTTGGGCCTCATCCAAAATAACGAAAGCATCATCCAATGTTCTCCCTCTCATGTACGCTAAGGGCGCAATTTCAATCGTTCCACGCTCAATTAACCTCTGAGTATGTTCCATACCTAAAACATCATGTAAAGCATCATACAGCGGTCTTAAATATGGATCAACCTTTTCCTTGAGATCACCTGGTAGAAATCCGAGGCTTTCACCTGCTTCTACTGCTGGACGCGTTAAGATAATTCGTTTTACTGATCCAAGCTTTAAAGCATTAACTGCCATCACAACTGCCAAATACGTCTTTCCGGTTCCTGCTGGACCTATTCCAAATACCAAATCCTTGTGTTGAATTGCAGAAATGTAGTGACGTTGACCTAATGTTTTAACGCGAATAGATTTTCCTTTAGCAGTTTTCGCAATTTCTTGCATATAAAGATTTTCTAACTGATCTAACTTTTTTTCCTTAGCCATGTTAATAGCATAGAGGATATCACGTTCACTAATGTTGATCCCTTTTCTAATGATAAGAAGTAACGATTTAAGTAACTCGTCTACGAGTTGAACATGCTCAGCACTACCTGATACAAAAACTCCTTCTCCTCTTGTTACAATGGATACATTTAGCTCTTCTTCAATTCTTTTTAAATGAAGATCATGATTTCCAAACAGCGCTATCGCCTCGTTTGGATTTTCTACTTGCTGGTTCATTGTCACTAATTCTTCTGGCATTCTTTAGTCTCCCTGAACAATTGGTGTAGTTTTAACAATATTTTCTATTGCTTGATACAGAACAGTTAACCTAACTTTACCATTCTCATTCGTTTGGTGCAAAACTTTTTCTCCAATTACTTCTTCTTCTGCATCTAATTTATTTTCAATATCCTTTCTACCCCGATCTAATGCTGCCTCTTTTGCTTGTTTAACTGTATATTTTCTTGTAACTTCTTCTTTTTCCAAATATCTTTCATTCACATAGGCAATTGGTAATGTAAAGTTCAAAAATTTTACATAATGGATATCATCTTCCACTTCAAATTTTTTATATTCGTTCTCACCAAACCCCCATATAGGAAGCCTAAAAGAACCAATTTGAAGATAATGCTTATCCTTAGTATCTCCAGTTAACACATGAAAAGTCGTATTTAAAGGGATGGTAATAGATGACTTATACCAAGTCTCTCCAAAAATTTCAGCCTTTGCTGCAACTTGCCTTTTTTCCTCCTCATTACCAATTAAACCTGACACTAGCACTTGTCCTTTTCTGACATGCTCATTTAAAGTTGTTAGTGGTTGACCTTGCTCCACAAACATCTTAGTAATAACAGCTTCCTTTTCCGCCACTATATGCCTTGGACTAACCAATTCCTCATCTTCTGGTTGATTTTTTTCGACTACTTTTAAATGGTAGGTCGTACCTGATAATTCAACTCCAACCCATGTGATTTGCCCAATATTGTCTGTTAGTGATTTTTGAATATCGTCAGGATTTTCAACAAAAAACTGGAATTTACCTGTTTTTACACCAATCCGAGACAGTTCTTTTTTTATTAAATGCTCTGTTTCAGGTGATGCACCTTCCACCTTAATACCCCAAATCATATTTGATAAGACAAAAATAACAACTAAAAAAGCCAAAAAACCTAGAACAAACCCACTATTTCTCCAAGATTTTCTAGCTAAGAAAGGAAAGCCAAGGCGACTTTGGAATTTACATTTGCAATCATTCCTTCTCACAACCGCACGAAGGGCATGTACATCTTGAAGGCGAATAAAAAAACTTAATCCATTGTCCATACCTCTCTTGACATCCCAAACAGTAATATTATTTCTCATGCAATCATTTAGAAACCTCTCAGTACCTCTACCATTGATACTAACTTTTACAACACCATATAAATAACTAATCCATTGATTCTTCATCCTCATCCCCCTCGTAAACCACATCAAACTTATCACCTATATTTTGTCTGCTGTGTAGTCCTTTCCAGATAAGCACAGCAGACACCTAGAGAACATGACCCGATAGATCCTTTTGGTGTTATAGTAAATTTCATCACTACAAAATGTGAAAGAAGAATTATGTCTCGTCAAGGTAAACAACCTGAATAATTTTACCTTCAAGAAGAATTTCTTCTGGCAGGATCGTTTTTATGACAAAGGCCTCACCTTTAATTAAAAGCTGTCCTTGTTTTAGTAAGAGGCGAAGCTCAGTATCAGAAAATTTTAGGAGTCCACGATGATTTTCTATGTAAATATGAAGCTGACCAACCATCGTTATTCTAGGAAGATCCATCATGACATCCGGCGGTAGTTCGATTGTATTTGTTATCCATCGTGTAAGTTGCTGGCGCCATTTTTTTGCCATAAAAAAAGACCCCCTTTCATCTCATATGTATGAGATAAAACGGAGTCTTATAACAGTATTATTCGAGAAGTTATGAATGTCTTTGTTTTTTTGTATAATGTGGGTTCATAGCACGTGGAGGTCCTAAAACTTCACTCCATATTACACCTTGTGCAGCTTTCTTTTGATCGATAACTAGATGTTGCTGACGTACGTTACGGTTAACCATCGGAGGGGGCTCGTTCTTTACATTTTTGGTCCGCTTAGGCTGCTCTTTGACAACCTTTCCCTCTACTACTTGTAATGAAGAATGTTGCTTCATCATTTCGTACGCCTCTTGTACGGTCTGTAAAGGTGGTTTACGGGCCACTTTTCTTTGCTTTGTTTCAACAGTTGTCATAACTGGTTTTGGTACGGGTCTGGAATTAGGTCTTGTGTTTTGCCTTGGTTCAGGACGATTCTTTGGTTGATTAGGACCTTTAGGTTTGTTTTCTTCTTCTTTATTTTTACTTGTAAAAAGCCTAGAAAACATCCACACAAGAAAAGCCCAAACAATTGGATTGGAGATAATCTCCATAATATCCATGATTTCTCCCTCCTTTTGTGAGGAAAGGGAGGTGTGTAATTGACACATCTACTCCCTTATCATCTATAACACTTAGTATTGATCTGTATCATTATGATCTTTATTTGTTTTACCAATTGAATCCCTCATCTCTGTATCAGCAGAGATATTTTTAATGTTCATATAATCCATAACACCAATATTACCTGAACGAAGAGCTTCAGACATAGCAAGTGGTACTTGTGCCTCTGCTTCTACAACCTTGGCTTTCATCTCTTGTACACGAGCAAGCATTTCCTGTTCTTGTGCAACAGCCATCGCTCTTCTTTCCTCTGCTTTAGCTTGCGCAATCTTCTTATCTGCTTCTGCTTGCTCAGTTTGTAATTCTGCTCCAATATTTTTACCGATATCAACGTCCGCAATATCTATCGAGAGAATTTCAAATGCTGTTCCAGAATCTAACCCTTTTCCTAATACTGTTTGAGAAATAAGATCAGGATTTTCCAATACCTTCTTATGATTATCAGAAGAACCAATCGTACTTACTATCCCTTCACCTACACGAGCAATAATTGTATCTTCACCAGCACCACCGACTAAACGCTCAATGTTGGCTCTAACTGTAATTCTTGCTTTTGCTTTTACTTCAATACCATCCATTGCTACACCGGCAATGAAAGGTGTTTCAATAACCTTAGGATTTACACTCATTTGAACAGCTTCTAACACGTCACGACCCGCAAGATCGATGGCAGCACAACGCTCAAATGTTAACTCAATGTTCGCACGTTCTGCAGCAATTAATGCGTTCACTACACGGTCAACATTACCACCAGCCAAATAGTGGCTTTCAAGTTGGTTTGTTGTGACATCTAGACCTGCTTTATGTGCCTTAATTAACGGATTAACAACACGGCTCGGAATAACTCGACGTAATCTCATTCCAATTAAAGTAAATATGCTAACCCTTACACCTGCTGCTAATGCAGAGATCCAAAGTGCGATTGGTACAAAAGTAAAGAAAACACCTAAAAAGATTAATCCTAAAATAACAAGTCCAATTAATAAGATGGCAGATGCATCCATGGGGAATTCCTCCTAAAATTTTATACTAATTTTCAATTACCTCTCTCACAACTATACGTGAGCCCTCCACTTTCACGACCTTTACCTTTTGACCTTTTGTAATATAACCACCTTCTGTGACGACGTCTAGACGCTCGTCATTTATATTGGCAGTTCCGGATGGTCTTAATGTAGTTAGAGCAACTCCTTCTCCACCCAATAACTCATGTCTAGATACATGTGACACATATCCGCTTTTGGTATTTGTTGAGTCACGCAATATTAGCTTTTTAAAGATATTCATACGCTTTCCAAACACCTTTACTAATAGGATTGATGCTGTAGCTGCTACAGCAAACGAAATTAATAACGAAATTGTCATATGCATGAAGTCACCTGAAGCTATATATAAGCTACCAATAATACTTACAAATCCTATAATGCCTAATATGCCACCCGGAACAAATAATTCAGCTATGACGAAAATAACTCCCAATATAAACAGTATAATAGATTCCATCCCTGCTAAGCCAGCTACTAGATGACCGTAAAAGAATAAAAGGAGTGAAGATATTCCCATAAAGCCAGGAACACCGAAGCCAGGAGAATAAAGCTCAACGACTAAACCCAAGCTTCCTATAGACAATAGTATTGGCACTACAACAGGATTAGTAATGAATCTAGCTATTTTCTCAGCAAGACTTTCTTCAGCTTTTATGACAGATGCATCTTGAAGATTAAGCTGAGTTAATAAATCCGTTATATCAGTAGCAGTACCTTCTGCATAGCCTACTTTTACAGCTTGCTTCGTCTCAAGAGTTAACAAATCTCCTTTTCCGGCACCATATTCAGGTATATCAACATCTTTGTCAGCCATCGCTAAGGCATACTTTGGATCACGGCCATTACGCTCCGCTGACTCTTTCATTTCAGATAACCATAACGACTGAGCTTTGTCATCTGCTGCGTTTCCATCTCCAGTAATAATCGCAGCAGAACCCATTTGACTGCCAGGAGCCATATATATTTGATTAGCATTTAAAGCGATATATGCGCCTGCCGAGATAGCTCTCCTATTAATATAGGCTGTTATTGGGATCTTACTAGAACGGATAGTGTCTGATATTTCCATCGCTCCATCAACTGCACCACCTAGCGTATCAATTTCTAAGACAATATGATCTACTTTTTGGTCCTGTGCATCTGATATCGTTCTTTTAATATATTGTGAAAGCCCTTTTTCAACCGTTTCTTCGACTGGAATAACATAAACTTTTTGATTTGAGTCAGCCTTGACGATTGATTGATAACCCTGATAGAAACTTATCATAAAAGCAAAAGCAATCAGAAATAGAAAAAACTGTTTTCTCACCTTTCTACCTCCCTTCTTTATTACATAGTACTAATACGATTAGAAGACCTAATGGTTTCATTTATTTTATTATGTACACAATTTTTCTTAATTTAGTCTACTCCAGTTTACTGTCATCATGTATGTTATATAATCATAAAAAAGCATCTTGCCAATGCAAGATGCTTTTTTATTTATGATAGCTGTTGTTGTACAAGCTTATTAACAAGACTTCCGTCTGCTTTACCTTTTACTTTGGGCATAAGTGCTCCCATGACTTTCCCCATATCGGCTTTAGAAGTAGCATTCACCTCAGAAATTGTTTGTTTCACAATTTCGGAAACTTCTTCCTCGGAAAGCTGCTCAGGCATATAATCGACAAGTATATCGATTTCTGCTTGTGTTTTTTCAGCTAAGTCCAAACGATCAGCATTTTTGAATTCCTGGAGGGAGTCTTTACGTTGTTTAAGT
>JAPSLU010000127.1 GCA_031180405.1 Bacillus sp. (in: firmicutes)
ATGCGTTGCAGCAGGGAGCTTTTTCAGACCAGTTGGTGGCTATATCTCCGATAAAATTGGCGGTGTAAAGGTTCTTTCCTTCTTATTTATTGGTGTTGCCGCATGTATGCTTGGGGTAAGCCAATTACCTCCACTATTTGTTATTACAGCACTACTCTTTGTCGGAATGATGTGCTTAGGAATGGGGAACGGAGCTGTGTTCCAACTAGTCCCACAACGTTTCCAAAAGGAAATTGGAATGATCACAGGAATTGTTGGAGCTGCTGGTGGTATCGGCGGATTCTTCTTGCCAAATATTTTAGGAACTCTCAAAGAAATAACTGGTTCATATGCTTCCGGGTTTATCACATATTCGATTATCGCATTAGTCACTTTTTCAATCTTACTCCTGGTAAGCCACTCATGGAAAAAAGCTTGGAAAGTGAAGGGAAATGCGGTAAAAATTTAAAAATACGTCTATTTTACTCTAGTCACATGCTGGCTAGAGTTTTTTCTGGTGAACTAGAAGCTTGTTGCTTTACAAATAACAAATATCTGGTATCTTAGAATAAGTAAGTTATTTACCTAGGTAAATACATGATATCCAGGTCAATACTTACTTAGGTAAATAAATTGGGGTGATAGACATTGATTAATACTAATAAACTGTTCCATATGTTGTATCAAAAAACTCGTCATATGACAAAGGAAGTTAATGAACACTTACAAAAACATGGACTTTACAGTTCACAATGGTCCATTATCTATTGCTTAAAAACGAATGGATCCATGACCCAAAGTGATATATGGCGTTACTTAAACGTAGAGGCTCCTACAGTCACCAGAACGATTCTAAAGCTAGAGGAAAGTGGTTGGATAAAGCGTACTCCCGGAAGTGACAAACGTGAGAGACTAGTATCTTTAACAGAAAAAGCTCATGAGCTTTTACCCTTTGTTGAACAAGATATGAGGAATTTTGAACAGGAAATGGTCGTGAACTTAACCGATGAGGAACAGGATCATTTATTTCATTTATTAAAAAAGCTCGGTAAACCAGATAACAGTGAGGAGGAATAAACGTATATGAACAAATTAGAAAAACAACCGATTTGGACACAAGGCTTTATTAGCATCTTCCTAAGTAACTTTTTTATCTTCCTTGCTTTTTATGGACTGCTAACCTCATTACCAATTTATGTTGTGGAAGACCTTGGCCGTTCAAGTGTTGATGCAGGCTTAATTGTTACGATTTTCTTATTATCTGCAATTATTGTCCGTCCCTTTTCCGGGAAACTTCTTCAGGATTTTGGTAAAAAGCGTACGTTATTGGTGAGCATGCTTTTATTTACCATTTCTTCGTTTTTATATTTATGGATTGATAACTATGCGTTACTTCTTGTTTTACGTTTTATACACGGCATTTGGTTTAGCATTGCTACAACAGCTACAGGCGCCATTGCCGCTGATATTGTACCAATCAAAAGACGTGGTGAAGGACTTGGTTATTTCGCGATGTCAATGAACTTAGCAGTTGTTTGTGGACCCTTTCTTGCCCTTACTCTTTTACAATTTACTTCCTTTTCAACTCTTTTCTTAACCCTTGCGATCTTGATTACAATCGGTGTATTATTTACAGCTTTTAGTAAGATAAAAGAAGTTGTTAGAACAGCTCCTATTGAGAAGAAACGACTTCAGCTTCAAGATTTACTTGATGGTAAAGCACTACCTATCGCATTAGTTGGAAGCTTGGTAGCCTTTACGTACTCGAGTGTGATTTCTTTTATCTCAATGTATGCAAATGAATTGGAATTATTAGATGCAGCAAGTTTCTTTTTTGTCGTATTTGCTGTTGTTATGATTGTATCAAGACCTTTTAGTGGCAGATTATTTGATGCAAAAGGACCAAATATTGTGATCTATCCGGCTCTGGGCTTTTTTATGATCGGGCTTCTTTTATTAAGTATCACACATACTACATTCATGTTTCTTCTAGCAGGTGCGTTCATCGGCTTAGGTTACGGAACGATTGTCCCATGTATGCAAACACTTGCTGTACAATCAACTGAACATCACCGAAGCGGACATGCTACAGCTACGTTCTTCACGCTTTTTGACACTGGCATTGCAGCTGGATCATTTGTGCTTGGGATCGTTGTTGCTCAGTTAGGCTATGAAACTCTTTATCTTTTAGGTGGATTGTTCTTAATTTTTGTAACGTTTGCGTACAAATTCGTGCAAAATCGAAAAAAGGGCTCTCCAGCTCCTTTGGAATGGAGGGAATCGAGCTTATAAACAGCCTTAAGGACTAGACATTATCATTTATTAATACACATAAGCTGCTTACTGATGAAGTAAGCAGCTTTTTTAAATCTATCAACTTCCAAGATAATCTATCAACTTTTTTAAAAATTTATCAACTTCCAAGATAATCTATCAACTCTTTAAAAAAAGGGTTAAAGCACACCACAGCATGCTTCAACCCTTATATCTTTAGTAAACTCCACGAATATTCGGATGAATCTCTTCTGCGTAGAAATCAGTCAATCTCTTTAGCTCCGCTTCACTAAATGAAGGCACTTCTGTTGCCAGTAAATTGTCTTCAACTTGCTTCACTGTTTTAAAGCCTGGGATTACTGTTGTAATTTCTTCATGATCTAAGATCCAACGCAGTGCTGCTCTAGCCATATTCCCACGCCCCTCAGAAATCCAACTTAGTTCCCGACTTAGCTCAACACCTTTTGAAAACTCAACACCAGCAAAGGTTTCTCCAACATTAAAAGCCTCACCATCTTTATTAAAGTTACGGTGATCATCAGCTTCAAATGTAGCTTGTGTCGTGAACTTTCCTGTCAATAAACCACTTGCTAACGGGACACGGGCTAATAAACCTACACCCTTTTCCATAGCTTGTGGAAGCAACTCAGGAATGGCCTTTTGGCGGAAAATATTAAAAATAACCTGTAGTGCTTTTACATTAGATTTGTCTAAACAAAATAGACCTTCTTCTACGGTTTCAACACTTACCCCATAGTGTCTAATCTTACCTTGCTGTTGCAGCTTGTCTAGCACTTCAAAAACTTGTCCATTTTTTAGAATTTCCATAGGTGGACAATGGATTTGATAAAGATCAATAGTTTCACGCTGAAGCCTCTTTAAGCTTGCTTCACAATAAGCCGTAACAGCTCTCTCTGAATATGTTTCAGTATCAAAAATATCACCTGCACGGCAAAACTTTGTGGCAATATGTATTTTGTCTTCTTTTCCTTTTGTTGCCTTTGCTAAAAGCTCTTCGCTATGGCCATTTCCATATACATCTGCCGTATCAAAGAAGTTTACCCCTGCATCCATTGCACGTTCAAGGCCTTTTAATGCTTCATTGTCATCAGATTTCCCCCAAGAACCACCAATAGCCCATGTTCCAAAGCTTAATTCGCTT
Source organism: Bacillus sp. (in: firmicutes) (assembly GCA_031180405.1). Classification (GTDB taxonomy): domain Bacteria; phylum Bacillota; class Bacilli; order Bacillales; family Bacillaceae; genus Metabacillus. The sequence continues at coordinate 3,416 of JAPSLU010000127.1, forward strand.
ATTTTTAGATCTGTATCACCAAGTTGACGATATTTCATTCTCTCCACCATCCCTTTTAAGAAATCGATTTCTATTCGTTTCAAACAATATACATTATAGTACAATTGAAGCGCTAACAAAACAATTTTGCTTTTCTAGAACAAAAGCGCAAGCGCCTTGATCAGCCTCGGGCAATAAGATTGCTGGAGCTGGATGTCACGCGCTTATCTACAGTACAAGTACAAGAATTTTATATATTCATAAGAAATAAAAAAAAGAGTGTGAACAAATTAAATTGCTCACACTCTCTTTACCTACTATTCAAGCACCAATGCATCCAACGCGACAAGCGCTTCCTGTTCGATCGCTTTTGCTACTACATCTGTATGTGGATTGTATTCATTACTTAAATCAGCGTCAGCAAAACCATCGATAGCTAAAATAGCTCCTGTTTTCACTCCACGAATAGCACCAATCGTAAATAATGCTGAGTTTTCCATCTCTACTGCTAATACTCCTGATTGTTTGTATAACTCATGCGGAAACTCGACTACTCCAGAGTAAAACACATCCAAAGTTAATGTGATTCCTTCATGTACATATTGTCCTTTTGAAGAGGCAGCCTGAACTAATTGCTCAACGATCTGCCGATTAGCTATCGCTGGGAATCCTTCCGGCACTAGTTGGCGTGTTAATCCGTCCATTCTAACAGCAGCTGTACTAATGACAAGATGTCCTGGCTGAATTTCTTTTTGGTAGGATCCGGCTGTTCCAACACGAATTAGAACTTGAGCTCCTCCTTTTATGAGTTCTTCAAAGCAAACAGCAGCTCCTGGCGAACCTACACCGTGGCTAACAATAGCTACTTCAATGCCTTTCCAGTTACCTTTATAGCTGTGATATTCTCTATTTTTCGCTAGCGGCCGTCCACCATCAAGTAAACTAGCAATTTGTTCAGCTCGGCTTGGATCACCACAAACGATGATTTTTTCCGGTAATTCTTCTGGGTTTATTTTTAGGTTAGGAAGTCTATCAGTCATAGTCTTTTCTCTCCCATTCGTCCTCTGGGATTGGTAAATCTTCACCAGAGAATCGTTCTTCCTTAAATGGATCACCGTTTATATGAAACCCATTTTGCTCCCAAAATCCTGGTTGATTTTCATCAATAAACTCAATCCCTCTAATCCATTTCACACTTTTCCAGAAATAAAGATGTGGGACAACCAGACGAAGCGGCCAACCATGTTTGTCTGTTAAAGGTTCATTTTCAAAAGAATGAGCGAGTAAAACATCGTCTCGATCCAGATCCGTTAAAGCTAAATTAGCCGTATAATCATAATCCCCATGAAGCATAACGTATTTCCCTTTTGCTTCAAGATTTAGCTCTTTCATTAAATCTTGAAATTTCACACCCGTAAATGTGTTATCAAAGCGTGACCATCTTGTTACACAGTGAATATCTCGCGTAACTGATGATTGCTTCATACTCATAATATCATCATAAGATAATGTAACTTCTTTATTCACCGCACCAAATATTCGGAGTGTCCATTTATCCATATCATATTTCGGTACTTCCCCTTCAGTTAGAATTGGAAAACGCTCGGTTAGTACCTGGCCAGGAGGTAATCGTTTTGCTAGCTTCGGATCTACTGCTGGCACTTTCATACGTTTAATTCGATCTGCCTTTTTCAATATTTCCCATCCTTTCCCGAAGTTCTTCTCTTATCTTCCGCTCTGTTGGTTTCCATGTTGTGAGCCCATGCCACGGTCCCTTAAAAGGAACATAGCAAAAATGGTAATGACATATGGAAGCATTTGGGTAAATTGTGTTGGTAATGAAAAACCTTGAAGACGGATACTAACGGCGTCCATAAAGCCAAACAATAGACTTGAGCCAATAATTCCAATCGGATGTGATTGACCAAGCATCATCGCAACTAAGGCGATAAATCCGCGTCCTGCTGTCATCCCTTCTGTAAACATAGTTACTTGACCAAGTGACAGCTGTGCACCTGCTAGTCCACATAAAATTCCACATAGGGCAATCGCTAAGTATTGCAGAGATCCTACTTTTAAGCCCAAGCTCTTTGCGGCAACAGGGTTCATGCCTACAGATAGTACACGAAATCCTGTAACAGTTCGATATAGGAAAATATATAACAAGATCGCTAACAAAAATGATAAATAGACAAGTGGAGAATGTCCTGATAAAAGCGGACCTATAACTGGAATATGTTCAATAACTGGAATGTCCCACTTAGGAAGGCCCTGCATGTCTTTATCATAATAAGCACCTTTTACATCAAAAATGGTTCTAAGTGCAAACGTCGTTAACCCAAGAGCTAAAAAGTTAATTGCTACACCAACAACTATGTCGTTTGCTTTTAATTGTATCGTCATAAAAGCAAATAACATAGAAAATAACACTGATATTCCTGCTGCAAATAAAACTCCTAGAAAGACACTTCCCGTCACATGATTCCCTACAATTGCAGAAAAGGCTCCGATTAAAACTAACCCTTCTAAACCAACATTGAATAAACCTACACGCGCGCATAAAGCTCCACCTAGCGCAGCAAGCAGAATCGGTGTTACCATGCGAATGGTCGAGTTTAATAGAGTTAAATCAAAGAGTTCCATGTGAGCCACCCGCTTTCGATTTTCGTTTCCACCACTTTAACGTGATTTTTGCTGAAATAAATAAAATAAGAACTGATTGAATAATACTTGAAACCTCAAGCGGAACTTGTGTATTTCGTTCCATTCCCATTGCCCCTGTTTCTAGAGCTGCTAAAAAGATCGAAGTAACTGCTGTACCAAGAGGATGTGAGTTTGCTAGGAGTGTAGCCATTAAGCCAGTCCACGCTAAACCTGGTCCAGTCAATGCTCCATCAACAAAGCGATACTGTGCTCCTAATACTTCCACCGTACCAGCGAGTCCAGAAAGTGCTCCACTAATAAACATACTTGTCAGCATAACCTTGATTTTATTTACACCACCATATGAAGCAAAAAACGGGTTAAACCCTAGCATTTTCACCTCATAGCCAGCAGATGTTGTACGGAAAACAACATACATAATAAGAGCAGCACAGACAGCGATCACAAAGCCCCAATGCACGCTCATCCCTTGAAACAGCTTAGGTAACCAAATACTTTGATCAAGCATGACAGTTTGGGCAAGAGCAGCTGATCCCGTTTTATCCTGAAAAGGATCTGAAACGAGATAGCTTGCAAATAACACAGCGATATAGTTTAAGAGTAAAGTGGAAATTAGTAACTGAACCTTAAATTTCGCCTCTAACCAGCCTGCTAGCAATGACCACAGTCCACCAACTATCATTCCAACTAGTAACACAAGAATTGTTTTTATAATTCCACTTCCAGGCAAATAAATACCTGCAAGAGCGGCACTTACTGCTCCGAGAACCATTTGACCTTCCGCACCAAGATTAAATACCCCTGCACGAAAAGCAAGCGCTACACCTAGTCCAACCAACATAATCGGAGTCGCTCTCGCCAATGTAGATGTGAAAAAATAGAAATTCCCAAAAGCACCGTTCCACATTTCCTTATAGGAGGCAAGTACGGGTTCTCCAACAATACTAATTGCTATTGCTCCTGTAACTAAAGCTATAATAATAGCGCTAAACGGCTGGAGTAAGGAACGAAGTAATTGAACAACACTATTTTTCATGGTGATTTCCTCCTGCCATCAATACACTGATTGCTTCTTCTGATGCATTTCGACGTTCAACCTCTCCGACAATTTTCCCTTCATACATCACAAGAATACGATCGGATAAAGCCATGATTTCACTTAATTCAGAAGAAACAAGTAAAACCGCTTCTCCTTTATTTCGCTTTTCAATTAGTGCTTCATGGATATATTCCATTGCACCGATATCAACCCCGCGAGTTGGCTCTGCAGCAATAAGAATAGGTGTCTCTTGTCCAAGCTCTCTCGCAACAATTAGCTTTTGAAGATTTCCCCCTGATAAGTTCCCAGCCTTTTCTTCTATTGAGCCTGCTTTAATTTCATACTTTTCAATCCAGCTACTGACCAACTTTCGGAAGGGTGCTTTTCGCAAAAATGCAAAAGAGCGGTATTGAGTTTTTTTGTGATAACCCATTAGTGCTGTTTCTTCTACACTTGCTTGTTTTGCAGCTCCCCATAAATAACGATCCTCAGGAATATGTGATAAGCCTGCATTTCTTATAGATATTACTGATTGGTTTGTGACATTTTTCCCAGCTAATTTAATGGTCCCTTTTTTAACGGATCTTAAGCCAGATATCGCTTGAAGTAGTTCCGATTGGCCGTTACCTGAAACCCCAGCGATTCCAACAATTTCTCCCTGATTCACAGTCATTGATACATCATCCAATAATGGCTTGTTCATCTTCTCCTGCACAGTTACATTTTGTAATTCGAGAATAGGTTCACCATTCATTTGAATACGTTCACTTAAATCATGTAGTTCACGTCCAACCATTAGCTTTGCTAGCTCATCAACAGATGTTTGATCTCTTGAAACAGTACCTGTCACTTTACCATTTCTTAAAACAGTCATATGATCTGCTACCTCCATCACTTCACGAAGCTTATGTGTGATGAGGATAATAATCTTGCCTTGATCAGCTAGCTGGCGAATGGTCTTAAGGAGACCCTTTACCTCAATTGGAGTCAAAACAGCAGAAGGCTCATCTAAAATAATGATATCGGCCCCCTGGTAGAGCACCTTTAATATTTCAATCCTTTGCTGTTCCCCGACAGAGCAATCAGCTGCTTTTGCATTTGGTCTAACTGGAATCTGATATTTCTCTACTAACCCTTGCACCATCTCAACGGCTTTTTTTCGATTAAAAAAATCAGCCTGCTTTGGTTCCCGACCAATCACAATGTTTTCTGCAGCTGTAAAATCAGGAAATAACATAAAATGTTGATGAACCATTCCAATACGGTTTTTAATCGCATCATTCGGGTTATTAAATGTAACGTTCTTGCCATCTATAAAAATTTCACCTGAGGTTGGCTGCTCCATTCCATAAAGCATTCTCATCAAGGTTGTTTTACCCGCTCCGTTTTCACCAATAACAGCATGAACTTCTCCAGCCTTGAGTGAAAGTGAAATAGAGTCATTTGCTTTAAAGCTTCCGTACATTTTCGTCATATTTTTCATTTCTAACCGAATTGTCATTTTTTTGCCTCCCTCCGATAAGCATGGGAAACCGACTGCAAAGATTGTAGTCGGTTTCTAATAGTTACTTATTTAATTCTCTAAAGGATTAGGAATTTCTAGTTTTCCACTTACAATATCATCTTTAATTGCTTTCACTTGATCAATTACTTCTTGACCAATAAAATCATTCAATGGTGTTTTGCTCTCATGGGTAACGTAAGTTAAGCCTACGCCTTCCTCTTTTAATCCATAAGCAACAACACCTGGTTCATATGTGCCTTCAGCAAAAGCTTTAATTGTTTCATATGCTACTGCATCTGTTCCTTTTAATTGAGATAATACGATGTGTTCTGGATCTAATTCCGTGCGATCAACATCTTGTCCTGATGTAAAGAAGCCTTTCTCTTTCGCTGCTTCAAATACACCAAGGTCACCTACTGCTGCTGCACCCGCGATAAAGTCAGCACCTTTTGATGCATGTAATAATGCAAGCTCTTTTGCTTTAGCTGGGTCACTGAAACTACCAACATAGTTCACAAGGAATTCTGCATCAGGATTTGTTGCCTTTAAACCACTTTCAAACGAAACAGTCCATTTCTTCATAAGTGGAATATCCATAGCTGTTACCATACCAACCTTGTTTGTTTTTGTAGCTAAACCTGCTGCTGCACCTAACAGATAAGCTGCTTCATATTCTCTGAAGTTTACACTACGAACGTTCGGCAAATCTACTACTGTATCAATAATAGCAAATTGCTGATTAGGGTTTTCTCCCGCAACTTTCTTCAACGCATCCTCTGATTCAAAAGAAGAAGTGATAATTAAATCATAACCTTCTGCAACTGCTACACGTAGGTTCTCTTCAATCGCTGAATGATCTGTTGATTCGATTGTTTTAAACTCAAAACCAAATTCCTCTGCTGCTTTTTTCGCACCTTCATCCATTTGTTGAAAAAATGGATTAACACCAATTTTTTCTGGAAGAACAAGGGCAATCTTCTTAGCATTTTCCTCCGTTTTTTCACCTGCTGATTTAGTTGTATCATTCGCTCCACAACCAGCTAGAAGGAATGTAAATAATGTAATAAAGATAAATAACTTTTTCACGTAAGACCCACCTTTATTTTCGTGTTTTTTTGTTTCTTTGACAAATATACACTAGTTTTTCATTTAAATAAAGAGGAAATAAAGATAAAATACAAACATTTTTTTAAAATTAACAAAAAATGTTCGTATTTAACAAAAAAACCCTTTCTCTATAGCAAGGAAGGTTTTTGTCTAAATTTGTCGTAAAAATTAAATTATTTTTATTTTATAGAAAAATACAAATAATACAAGGTGTTTTTTTGATAAATTTAATTAATTTTCTAACTGAATCATTTTTATAAAAGGATATTTCCGCAATAAAACAGCACTATATAAAGTTTAGTTGCGCCTTATCTCCTTAGAATCGTACCTTTATACGATTATTATTAGGTCAAAACAATCTTTCAAGAAAAGAGCCTTATACAGAGAGATATATCAAAATAAAAAGAGGAAGGAGCTTATGCACGGTCATTTTTGACTAAATAGGATATAATTGCAAGGGGTATAATTTCTCAAATGGAAAAGGAGCTGAAAATCATGGCAAAGATTAATGGATTGATTACAGGCTGGATGAGTCACCGAAAAGTATTGTTTGAACTAATAGACACATTCGAAGATCAACATCTTCAATACAAACCATGGGAAGGGGCTATGTCACTTTCTGAACTTGTCTTACATATCTCTGGTGCGATGGCAATGTTTGCTGATATAGTGAAAAATGGAGTATTCACTCCACCTTCAGAACCACCTAAACAGATTGAAACAATCAGTGAATTAAAAGCTAAAGTAGAAGCTATAACAAACCAAACAAAGGCTACACTAGAAGCACTATCTGATGAGCAATTAAATGCGCTTGTTGAGTTTGCTGGTATGAAAATGCCTGGTATTGCTCTACTCGAAAGCGGAAAAGATCATGAAATTCATCATAAAGGGCAATTGTTCACATATGCTCGTTTGAATGGAATTGAATCACTACCGTTCTTTGTGAATCGTTCGTAGATAAAGAAAAACGCAAGGTGCTAAACATTCGGCAACAAGCATAAGGCGATTTAGAATAGAAGTTGTTCTTTGCCTTCAATTCTAAATTGACTAGACCCTAGGGCCGATGGCGCCTGGAGCTAGACTCCAAAACTAAGTACATAACCTCTGATAGTAAAATAAAATGCCTGGCACCAATTTTAAGGTGCCAGGCATCATTTATTTAATTAGTACTTTCTTCAAGCCCTTTATAATAATTCACTAGTGCAATAATAGCACTTCCCATTCGTTCTTCTTCAGGGACAACCATTCTTGTAATGCCTACTTCTCTTAACGCTTGAGCCGTTACTTTCCCGACAGAAACTGCCATCACATTTTCAGAGAATGCCTCTAATACTTCCTTTTCTAAACCATGTTCTTTGGCATATGACATTAGAAATCTAGCCTGTGGTGTGCTTGTAAAATTGACCGCATCAATTTTCCCATCTAAAATTTCACTAACAAGCTGCTCCATCACTTCTGGTTTTGGCGGAATATGCTTATAAGGTAGAATCTCCCGATAGATAGCACCTTGTTCCTTTAGCCAGTCAATTAAAATAGGGGCTGGGTCGCCGTGGAGCTGAAGGGCAACGCGCTTACCTGATAAAGAATGAGCAGCGAGTTCTCTAACCAAACCTGCGGTACTACCGTCATCATCTCTTACATCTGGTTTTAGCCCTAATTTTTTCAACACATTTACAGTCTTATAACCTCTTGCTGCAATTTTTGCCTTAGCCAATGCTTCAATAAATTGGTCTCCCAATCCCATAGTTGTAGCTGTCTGAAAAAGCTTATCAGTCCCAATTCCTGTTGTGAAAATAAGCCAATCAAAATCACCTTCAATGAGTGCATGAATCTCTTTTTCTACATTTGTATCATCTAAAAAAACAGTTCCCTGCGCGGGTCGTATTAACGCTTGCCCACCTAAATTTTCTATTAACTTACTTAATTCTTCAGATTTACGCTGACCTACAAGGGCTATCGTCTTGCCATTTAGTCGTTTCATAACGTACCTCCGGTTAATATATGTTGTCCATATTGTACCACTTTTTTGAAAAGTTCGTTATTTAAATTAATAGAGACTAATTGAAGGTCACTTTGTCTTGTAAGGAAACCATTTTTGCAAAATTACTGTTAATTTTGCAAATTGGAACATTTCCTTGCAATTACTTATATTTTCTTGCAAATTCTTTAATATTCTTGCAAATTCAACCCATTTTCTTGCAAACACCATATAAGTCATTTTCCCATGTGAAGAGTTTATGCTTTCTTAGCTTTGCAAAAAGGGGTTCGAACATATATGTTCGAACCCCTTTTTGCAATATTAAAGGCTGTTTTCTTAAGCTTTGTTGCTATAAGTAAGGTCTAGTAGCACTTTAATTCTTAGAATTCTGCCTTATTTACGATAGAAACACTGTTTTAACCAAATTATTAGATCAATTAGCAACAATCTATCAGAAAAGAGCCTTATTAAAAGACAATTGTTTTATTTTCATGAACAAGAATGCGGTCTTCTAAGTGCCATTTAACGGCTCTCGCTAGTACACTTCGTTCAACAGATCGTCCAATTTTCTTTAATCTATCAACATTATCACGATGGTCAACACGGCTAATGTCTTGTTCAATAATTGGACCTTCATCTAAATCATTTGTGACATAATGTGAAGTTGCTCCAATTAATTTAACTCCTCTTCCGTATGCGCGCTCATATGGTCTTGCCCCGATAAACGCAGGTAAGAAAGAATGGTGGATATTGATAATTTTATTTGGATTAGCCGAAACAAATTTAGGCGTTAAAATTTGCATATATCTCGCCAAAATAATCAAATCAATATTGTGTTCTTTTAGTAACTCAAGTTGCTTTTCCTCTACTTGCTCACGAATATCCTTATTAGCAGGGATATAGTGGAACGGAATTTTAAGCGACTCTACAGCTTCCCTTGCTTCCTCATGGTTACTAATAACAAGAGCAATATCGGCCATTAAATCGCCACTTTGCCATTCCCACAATAGTTCAAGTAAGCAATGTAACTCTTTTGAAACAAAAATCGCAACCTTCTTTAAATTGTATACATGTGCGAACTTCCACTCCATTGAAAACTCTTTTGCAATTTCACTGAACTGTTGCTCCATTTCAGAAGCCTTTTCCTTCAGATTAGGGCATTCGAACTCAATACGGATAAAGA
>JAPSLU010000128.1 GCA_031180405.1 Bacillus sp. (in: firmicutes)
ATAAAAAGTTATTCTCTGAACTGGGTATTAAATCACCGCAAGAATATTTCGATGCTGGTCAATGGAACTTTGCTGCGATGGAAGAAGTAACAGATCAATTACGTGAAGGTGGTAAGTACGGATTTATCGTTGATAACTGGTGGGGACCATTATTTAGTTGGATTTGGGCCAATGGCGGAGAAATCTACAATAAAGAAACTGGTGAATTTGTTTTAGATCAAAATGAAAAAGGTATTGAAGCAGTATCTTTCTTAGATAAAATGCTTGACAAAGAGAACTTCACTTATTCAGGATCTTTACCAAAAGGTCAAGGTGCTGAAGCAATGTTTATGTCTGGTCAGGTAGGTATGGTTGCTGCTGGTAGATGGTATACTCCTTTATTCAATGATAACAAATCTTTAGAGTGGGATTATATTCCTTGGCCTTCTAATACAGGTAACAAAACAGAGCCTGTAGGGATTCCGACAGCATATCTTGCTGCAAACAACGATTCAGAGCATAAAGAAGAGGCTATGAAATTCGTTACTTACTATACTTCTACAGTTGGTCAAGAAATGCGTCTTGCTGGTGTAGGAAACGCGATTCCTTCTATTGGTGGAATAGATGAAGCTGTAACAGATTCTCAAGTTCCTGAACATGTTGATTACATTATTCAAGCTCGTGAGCAAGGTTTTGCTAATGCAGTTCAATCAACAATTCCAGGATTAGATAAAGAAGTAACAGATTTAATGGACTTAATGTATCTTGGAAAAGATGATGCACAAACAACTGTTGATAAAGTAGCGAATAAAGCAAAAGAAATGATCTCAGAGTACAAAGGTCAATAATCAGGAAATGAAAGGGTGGAGAAAGGGCTGGATTGATAATCTAGTAACAGTCTTTCTTCACCTTCTATCTATTACAGAAGAAGGTGAAACCATGAAAAGTCGTCAACAGAATTTATGGGGGTTTATCTTTTTATCTCCACAGTTAATTGGTTTAATTGCATTCTCATTAATACCCGTGATATTTACGTTATCATTGAGTTTTATGAAATGGGATGGCTTTGGTGCAAAAGAATTTATTGGTTTAGCAAACTATCAGGATCAATTCACAGATCCGGATTTTTGGAAAGCGTTGGTAAACACAGCGTACTACACACTTTTAGTTCTTCCTTTTAGTATTGGTATTTCATTAGCTGTAGCCATTGCTTTAAATAAGATTAAAGGCAAAAACTTCTACCGTTTATTCTTCTTTATGCCTGTTGTCACAAGCTCTGTATCAATCGGTGTTATCTGGATGTGGATTTTAAACGGTGATTTCGGAATTCTAAACCAAGTTTTAGCTAAAGTTGGTATTGACGGACCGATGTGGTTAACAGACATGAAATGGGTTATGCCGTCAATCGCGTTGCTAAGTATTTGGTGGGGACTCGGATATAACATGGTTATCTTCCTAGCAGGTCTTCAAGGAATTTCACGTTCTTATTATGAAGCTGCTGACATTGATGGTGCATCAAACTGGCAAAAGTTCCGTCATATTACGTTACCTTTACTATCACCAACAACATTTTTCATTTCGATTATGGCGATTATTTCATCATTCCAAGTGTTTGACCAAGCCTATGTTATGACAAGTGGTGGACCAGCAAAATCCAGTTATACATTTGTTTATCATATCTACGAAGCAGCTTTTGTTGACTTTAATATGGGAATAAGCTCTGCTGCTGCCATGATTTTATTCGTCATTATCTTAATGTTTACATTATTCCAGTTTAAGATGTCAAAAAGGTGGGTTCATTATGAAGATCAATGATGTTCAAACGAAAACTGTACCTAATCAGAATGTGTCATTGAGTCTCGGGAAGAAAATAAAACCAGCAAGAATTTTACTTCATGTTGTGTTAATTATTGGTTCCTTTTTGATGGTTGCTCCATTTTTGTGGACAGTTAGTAGCTCATTAAAGGATATGTCTCAAATATTCCTCATACCTCCAAAATGGTTACCGGACCCAGTTACATTTCAAAACTATCCTAACTCATTAACGGCAATGCCATTTGATACAGCTTACTTTAATAGTTTTTATATTACCGCGGTTGTTGTTCTATTAAACTTGTTAACTTGCTCGATGGCAGCCTATGCATTTGCGAAAATTCGCTTTAAGGGTGCAGATGTTTTATTTATCTTGTTCTTAGCTACTATGATGATACCAAAGCAGGTTACGATGGTTCCACTTTATATCATCATGGATAACTTAGGTTGGATCGATACCCATTTATCTCTAATTGTTCCTTCTGGATTATTTAACGCATTTGGGGTGTTTTTATTAAGACAGTTTATTAGGGGGATTCCTAATGAATTAGAAGAAGCAGCTGTTATTGATGGTGCAAATCCAATGCGTATATATTGGAGTGTTATTCTTCCATTGATTCGTCCAGCATTAGCAGCCTTTGGAATCTTTGCTTTCATGGGAATTTGGAATGGCTTCTTAGAACCATTAATTTACTTAACATCACCTGAAAAGTTCACTGTGCCATTACTACTAAATACATTTAAGGGTCTTTACTTCACAGATTGGTCATTGATGATGGCGGGAACAACAATTTCCGTAATTCCGGTTATTATTGTGTACATCTTTGCACAAAAACAAATTATTGAAGGTATTGCGTTAACTGGATCTAAAAGCTAACCAGTTATGTGGAATGGGGGTAGGAAAAAATGAATAAGTTAATGCAAGTATTTGAATGGATCTATCGATTACTATTCCTTAATATTTTATGGTTAATATTTACAATAGGAGGCGTAATTGTATTTGGACTATTCCCATCCACAGTTTCTATGTTTCATATAACAAAAGAATGGTTAGCTGGGAATACTGATCTTCCATTATTTAAGACTTTTTTTTCAAAATTCAAAGAAGAATTTTTACGCTCACAGCTATTAGGGGCAATTCTACTAGTCATCGGTGGGTTACTCTACTTTAATATTCAATTTTTCTTCCAAAAAGAAGGTGCGATCTTTTATATGCTGCGATACCTTATGATCACAATGGGGTTTGTTTACCTGATTATGCTCCCATTGGTGTTTCCACTTTTTGTTCAAGAGAAATTAAAACTTGGAGAATTTTTGAAAAACGTCTTAATTATTAGCATTTTACGCATTTTTCACAGTGTCATCATGGTTATGGGGTGTTTTACGATTTTCGTTGTATTTGCTAAATTCGCCGGACTGTTTATCTTTTTCTTAGGAAGTAGCATAGCGTTTTGGCTAACATGGAATTCAACGATTGTACTGAAAAAAATTAAGCATAAGCTTGCAGTATCATAATAAATAGCAAGCTTGCTATATAGACAATATTGAAGGGATGAGGAAGAATGTCTAAAATTACCTTTATTGGTGCAGGAAGCACAGTATTTGCTAAAAATGTACTAGGAGATTGTATGTTTGTCCCAGCTTTAGCTGGATTCGAATTCGCATTATTTGATATTGATGAACAGCGTTTAAAAGATTCAGAGAATATGCTGAATAACTTAAAGCTAAATTACAATTGTAATGTGACAATCAAATCTTATACGGAGCGCAAAGAAGCGTTAAGGGGAGCCAAATATGTGATCAATGCGATTCAGGTAGGTGGCTATAAGCCAAGTACGGTAATTGATTTTGAAATTCCTAAAAAATATGGATTACGCCAAACGATTGCAGATACGATTGGAATCGGAGGTATCTTTAGGTCATTACGTACGATCCCGGTTATGCTTGATTTTGCAAAAGATATGGAAGAAGTTTGTCCAGATGCATTATTCTTGAATTATACAAACCCAATGGCAACATTAACAGGAGCGATGCTACGTTATACGAACATTAAAACGGTTGGGTTATGTCATAGTGTTCAAGTTTGCACGTCACATTTATTTAAAGATTTAGGTATGGATCATGAGGGGATTGAGGAAAAAATCGCGGGTATTAATCACATGGCTTGGCTTCTAGAAGTAAAGCGTGATGGCAAAGATTTATACCCAGAAATTAAACGCCGTGCAAAAGAAAGACAACAAACAAAACACGAGGATATGGTTCGTTATGAATTAATGGATAAATTCGGGTTCTATGTGACGGAATCCTCTGAGCATAATGCAGAATACCATCCATATTTCATTAAAAGCAAGTATCCAGAGCTAATCGACCGCTTCAATATTCCATTAGATGAATATCCACGTCGCTGTGTAGATCAGATTGAAAGATGGGAAACAATGAGAGAAGAAATGGTCAATAACAGCCACCTGTCTCATACCCGTTCACATGAATATGGCTCACGTATTATTGAAGCAATGGAGACGAACGTACCATTCAAGTTTGGTGGAAACGTTTTGAACACTGGTCGACTTATCAGTAACTTACCTGAAAATGCATGTGTTGAAGTACCATGTGTGGTAGATCGCAGCGGTATTATGCCAACATACATCGGAGATCTTCCAGAGCAACTAGCAGCGCTTAATAGAACAAATATTAATACTCAGCTATTAACAATTGAAGCTGCAATGACTGGAAAAAGAGAAGCAGTTTACCAAGCTGCACTATTAGATCCACATACTGCTGCTGAGTTATCAATGGATGATATTATCGCGATGTGTGATGATTTAATTGAAGCACATGGCGTTTGGTTACCGCAATTTGCGAACCAGAAGGTAATAGTAAAATAATGGAGGTAGCGACTAAGCCTATAAAGAGGTTAGTCGCTTTTTTATCGCTTTGGAATATATAAAATTCAGTTAACTGTTGATAAGCGCGTGGCATACAGCTCTAGGAGTTTTCTTTTTTAAAAATTTGCCTTGCCACTGTAGGGTCATTTAAAATTTAAAACAAATAAAGAACCCCGGTTAAGGGCTTTTCGGTAGGAGCAAGGAGTGACAGATACATTTAACTGTTTCTAAGTAATCGGATATAATTCTTAATTAATGTCCCTAATTCACTAGTGGTACGCAATTTTTGAAACCTTATAATTGATTGTTCCGTATAAATAGGATAGATTGGAGGAGTAATAATGGGAGAGCCGTTTTATCCTGGTGACGCAGTATTTCAAATCGTTCCACTATTTATTGGTCTTATTTTTATCATTGTATTTGGTTTTATTTTATTTTCAGTGTTTAAGGGGATCGGACAATGGAATAAGAATGAACAATCACCGCGTTTGTCAGTTTTAGCAGAGGTAAAGTCAAGGCGTACTCATGTAAATAGTAGTGGCCATGAGGGGCATTCCAGAACTACATACTTTGTAACATTTGAGTTTGCAAGTGGAGATCGTTCAGAATTAAAAATGTCTGGCAGCGAGTATGGTCAGCTTGCTGAGGGAGATGTTGGGACTTTGTCATTTCAAGGGACCCGATTTTTAGGATTTGAACGCAAAAGCGTAGTAGGCGAGGAGCATAAATAAAAAGGAGCTGTTTTGATGATTCGAGTAGAAAGCATCCATCATGTAAGTCTTTCCGTAACAAATTTATCAAAAGCAAAGCACTTTTACGGCACATTATTAGGTTTTAAGGAGTTAAAAAGACCTCCTTTTGATTTTCCTGGAGCGTGGTACCAAATAGGAGAACAGCAGCTACACTTAATTGTTCATGAAAGCTCGACCACCCTTCGAAACAAAAATGAAATCAATTCAAAAGACGGGCATTTTGCAATTAGAGTAAAAGATTACCATGAAACTTTGCATTATCTAAAAGGGGTAGGGATTGAAATAAGAGAAAAACCAAAAAGTACAAGTGGTTTTGCGCAAATTTTTTGTATGGATCCTGATCATAATCTAATTGAATTTAATGTTGACCAAGAAACGGTAAATTAATAGTTAAATAGGGAATAGATCTGTCTTAAAAAATATGGGACAGTTCTTTTTTTGTGGAAAGGAAAATCTTAACTTAGTTTATTCAGTAGATAAAGTAAATGTAAGTATGATAAAGTATGTAAGAAGTATTTTACTATTTTCTAATCTAGGTAAGGATGGGTTCGATGTGGGTTAAATTAGGCAGATACAATACGTTACGCAATCAAATTTTACTAGTTTTCATTACTGTTATGATAATTGTGTTGTTCTTTGTTGGAATTATGACATATAACATCGTTTCAACTTTATTAAAGGACAATGCTGAAAAACAAATGCAGCAAACCGCTGTGGAAGCAAATGGGAGAATGGAATCTCTTCATCAGCAAATTGATTTATTAACAAGACAAGTGGCAACAAATTCAACAGTTCAACAGCTTTTACAGGATGAAACTCTTGGACAGATGGCTTCTTTTCAACAAAGACAAGCATTGATGCGACTTGGTACTGAATATCTCACGTATACAAACGGTATTAATAATTTAGAAATTTATTCTGCTACTAATCGTAAGCTTATTCCACTTGATGGTGAAGCTTTACATAAGCGAATTAATCAAAGTTGGATTATGGAAGCAAACAGGGCTGAAGGAAAATTAATCTGGATTGGCCAAGACCCAAAGGAACCGGATTTTTTCCTTGCAATTAGAAGGGTTAGTTTAATGGATCGATGGTTTTCAAATGGTGGATATATCGTCATTCAAATAAATCCTAATTATTTTGAGTTCTCGGATACGCGGCTAAACAACGAATATATGATTTTAGTTGATCAAAATAATAAACAAATTACTAGTAACTTTGATGGAGATATAGCCCCGATTATTGCAGAAAAGGAAACAACAATTACATTAAATGGAAGCGATTTCATGTTGGTAAAGCAAACGTCTTCTGTTACGGGATGGACGCTTTATATTTTAACTCCAGTAGATGAGGTAATGAGTGGGATCACTATCCTACGAGCAGCAATCCTTTTATCAGGAGCATTCGGATTTCTCATCTTTGCGTTTTCTGCTGTACTTCTTTCAACAATGATTACAAAACCGATTTTTCGTTTAACAAAAACGATGAAAAAAGCGATTGAAGGAGAACTCACACTTAATCCAGAAACTTCATCAACGATAGAAATAAATAGATTAAACGAATCGTATAATCAGCTTGTTGAAAATACGAACCAACTCATACAAGTTGTTTATGAAAAAGAAATTTTAAAAAGTCAAGCAGAATTAAAAGCATTGCAATCACAAATTAATCCTCATTTTTTATTCAATACATTAGATGCTATGTATTGGTCATTAGATGAAAAAGGAGAAGAAGAGCTGGCGGAATCCGTTCTAGCTATGTCAGAGTTATTCAGATATACAATTAGCCACCAGAACCAAGATGAATGGGTAACGATTAGACGAGAAATTGAACATGTCGAGCTGTATATGCAGTTGATGAAAATGAGATTCGGAGATCGATTCACATGGAAGGTAAGCATTCCTTTAGCACTAGAAGATGTACCAATTCCAAAACTGCTGATTCAGCCAATTGTGGAAAATGCGATCTTACATGGAGTAGGTAACAAGGTTGGACAAGGCTTTGTAAACGTAAAAGTAGAGACTTCAGCAAATCCAAATTATTTAACGATATCAGTGATTGATAATGGTCCTGGGATGGAACAAGAAACTATTGATAACATAATGAGCTTACTAGAGACAGGTAAGGTATCGTCATTAAAAGGCAATGGAATGGCGCTTGGCAATGTTAACAAAAGATTGAATCTCTACTACAGACATCATGAATTTAGTGGAATTAACATCTCAAGCACAATCAATGAAGGAACTTATGTTACTTTTGAAATTCCAATAAATAGGGGTGGATCATATGCTGAACAAAACGATCTTGATTGTTGATGATGAACCTAAAACAAGACAAGGGTTAAAAAAAACACTTGAAGATTGGGCGGAAGGTCGATTTGACATTATAAGCACAGATGGAGCGCAAGCTGCTATCACCATTTTACAACAAAGAGAAATTCATATTTTAATAACAGATATCTCTATGCCTGAAATGAATGGGATAGAAATGCTGAAGCGGCTACAGGAACAAAAGCAATACCCAGTTGTTATCATAATCTCTGCCTATTCCGAGTTCGATTATGCTCAAGAAGCGATTCAATTAGGTGTCTTAAATTATCTATTAAAGCCATTAAGCAAAAAGAAATTAATAGAAGCGGTAGAAAAAGCAATTGAGGTGCAAAAGAAAAGAGAGCGAGAAGGTAAGCTAAATAAAATTATTGATGAGAGATTAGTAGATGTGAGGGTTGAGGAAAAAGAAGAAGACTCACCAATTCAAAAGGCGATGAGTTATGTAGACCAACATCTTGAACAGCAACTATCATTAAAAGAAGTTGCAGCCTATGTACACTTAAATTCTAGCTATTTTAGTGTACTATTTAAGGAACAAACCAAGATGACGTTTAGTGAATATGTAACGAGAAGCCGTTTGCAAAAAGCGAAAAACTTATTAATGGGGTCAAATATGTCTGTTTCCGACATTGCTGAAGCAGTTGGTTATAATACGTCAAAGTACTTTATTAAGCTTTTTAAAGAATATGAAGGACAGACTCCAAGTAAATATCGAAAAACAGCTATTATGAAAGAAACCTAATAATTGTGGAATTTTCCCCAAACACCGTTACCTTATTCTACTTTAAAAACGCTGATATAATAACATTGTAAGCGCATAACAAAGGATCAAACATATTAGAGGGGGAAAGCTTCATGTTTAAAAAGAAAGCGATATCAATATTTTTTGCCATAACAATGATCTTCGGGCTCGCATTAACTGGCTGTTCAAGCTCAAGTTCAGGAGGGGCAGATGAAGGAAGCTCTGGTGGCGATGTAACAGTAAAACTGATGCATTTATGGCCTTCAGGTAGCTCAAAACAACATAATATGATCGTGAATGAAATTGCGGCAGAGTATGAAGAAGCAAATCCAGGGGTTAAAATTGAACAAGAAATTTTAAGTAATGAGCAATATAAAGAAAAGCTAAAAGTATTATCAGCATCAAATGAATTACCAGATGTCGGAATGACGTGGGCTGCTGGTTTCTTAGATCCATATGTAAAAGGAAATAAGTTTGCACCACTTGATGACATCCTTGATGGTGGGTTAAAAGATTCATTCATCTCAGGAACAACTGAGGCTTATGCAATTGACGGAAAGACATATGGTTTACCGTTGGAATTAAATATTGCACCAGTTTACTACAACAAAAAAATATTTGAAAAATACAATCTTGAAGTACCAGAAACCCATGAAGAGTTTAAACACGTTGTTAAAACGCTTGCGGATAATGGTGTAACACCAATAACATTAGGTAATAAAGATCGTTGGACTGGATCATTGTGGTATATGTATCTAGCAGATCGCTTAGGTGGTCCTGAAACATTAACAAACGCAATCAACCGCTCAGGCTCTTTCGAGGACCCAGCATTAATAAAAGCTGCTGAAGAAATTCAGAATTTAGTTGGTATGGATGCATTTGTAAAGGGTTTCAATGGTTTATCTAACGATGAAGCAAAAGGTCCATTTATGAACGAACAAGCGGCAATGTACTTAATGGGATCTTGGGAACTACCAAACTACACAACAAACGAAGATGTTCCACAAGAGTTTAGAGATTCAATCGGGTTCTTTAAATTCCCAACTGTTGAAGGTGGAAAAGGAGATATCAACAGCTTTGTTGGTGGTCCTGGAGTAGGACTATTCGTATCTGAAAGTTCTGAAGTAAAAGAAGAGGCGAAAAAATTCGTTGCATTCTTTGTTCAAAAATGGGGTGAGCGTTCTGTAACAGACGCTGGAGTAATCCCTGCGACTAAAGTTGATACAGCTTCTGTTGATTTACCACAGATGTATATCGACGTATTAGATGAACTTAATGCAGCGAGTAATATTACATTATATGCTGACGTACAAATGAGTGCTGCTGTGGCTGAAGAGCATTTAAATATGATTCAAGCATTGTTTGGTGGAGAAGTAACACCAGAAGAATTTGCGAAAAAGCATGAAGAAGCACTTGCAAGTGAGGAATAAACGAACATTTTGTTAGACGGGAAAAGGACATATCAATATTGTACGATATGTCCTTTTCTATACTCAAAAAACTATTATTTTTGTTGAAACTTTCAGATAAGGTTCAAATTTTATTTTATTACAATATATTTTGCGAAAGTAAGTAGGGCAAGTTACCGTACTGGAAGATACCTGTACGAATAAAAGCCTTCTGAAAGAAAGGTGATAAAAAATGGATAAAGTGATGTCCAATAAATTAGTTATCGCACTATATGTTCTTCCTGCACTTCTTTTAATTATGGTCTTGATTTATATCCCAATTATTTTAACTGGATATTATGGATTGATGAAATGGGACGGTATCGGAGAAATGACCTTTATCGGTCTGGAAAACTATCTATCTCTTTTAACAGATAAAGAGTTCTGGGGTAGTGCTTATCACTCATTTTTATTAGCAATTTTCTCGACGTTTAGCTTAGTAGGCTACTTAATTATTTCATTAATACTAGCTGGGAAAATTAAGGGAGCTAATTTTTTGCGAAAAATCTACCTAATTCCTATGTTATTATCCTCTGTTGCCATTGCACAGCTTTGGCTAAAGATTTATCATCCCTCAAACGGATTGGTCAACAGCTTGCTTATGTCCATAGGGGTAGAAAATCCACCAGCATGGCTAGCTGAGCCAAAGCTTGTCTTATCTGCAATCTTTGTTCCAATTATTTGGCAATATGCAGGGTTTTATATCTTAATCTACTATGCTGCTTTAAAGAATATACCAGAGTCTCTTATTGAGGCAGCAAGAATTGATGGGGCAAATGCTTTTCAAATTGCTTACAAAATTAAAGTACCTCTCATTGCTGGTGTGATCAAGGTAACGATCGTATTAGCAATCGTTGGTTCATTGAAATATTTTGACTTGATTTATGTTATGACAGGTGGGGGACCAAATGGATCAAGTGAAGTAATGGCTTCTTACATGTATCAGAAAGCATTTGGCACATATGACTTTGGATACGGAAGTGCTGTTGGCTTCTTCTTACTATTAATCTGTCTTGTTGTTACCTGGATTATTAGAAAATTAACGGCAAATGGCGAAGAAATTCAGTATTAAGAGAGGAGTAGAATAAACATGAGTACGGTAACAAAACAACAAACTCAAACCGGAATCACTAGTTCTACCCAGAAAACAGAAAATGTACTAGTCAAACGTATTGGGTATGGGTTGCTTTATATAGTTCTAGCAGTCATCGCAGTATTTCAAGTGTATCCACTTATTTGGTTATTCTTCTTCTCTTTAAAAGATAATCAAGAAGTGTTCAGTAATTCACCATTCGCTCTTCCAACAAGTCCAAAATGGGAGAACTACACGACGGTTTGGACGGAAGGAAACATTAGTCTATATTTTTTCAATAGTGTATGGATTACAGTATTATCCGTTGTATTAACGGTCCTTTTAGCAAGCTTTGTTACATTTGCGATAACAAGAATGAACTGGAAGTTAAATAAACTAGTTTTAGGATTGTTCATGGTAGGGTTAATGATTCCTGTACACTCAACATTAATTCCACTTTTCGATTTCTTTCTAAAAGTTAACTTGATTGATCATCCATTGTCAGTCGTATTATCATATGTAGCATTTAACTTGCCGATCACAATTATGATTTTAATGGGCTTTTACTACACGCTACCCCGTGAGGTGGAAGAAGCAGCAATTATAGACGGATGTTCGATTCATCGAATTTTCTTTCAAATTACGTTACCAATGTCAGCTCCAGTTTTATCAACAACTGTCATCATTAATATGATTTACAACTGGAATGAATTTATTTTTATCAACACATTCATTAGCTCTGATAAATACAAAACGTTAACTGTTGGAATACAGAACTTTATTGGTCAGTATATGACAGAGTGGGGAGCAATCGGTGCAACGCTTATGATTAGTATCATTCCAATTCTAATCGCATTTTTCTTCTTTAGTAATCGTATTGTTGAAGGAATTGCAGCAGGTTCTGTAAAAGGATAATTCTATTAATTAGAGGGTGTAGGGTAATAATCACCGAACGGTCGATTTACTTTTTTACATCCCCCATTATCATTAAGGAAAGTAGGAATCGTGACTATGCCAAAAAATCAATTTTTTAATGCTCACCACTCACCAATCGGTTCGTTTTCAAGCTTTACATTAGGCTTTCCTGGTAGTGGTGGAGGCTTAGACCTCGAACTTGGTCGCTCTCCACGTAAAAGTGTATTTATCGGTGTGGAATCTCTAGAACGGGAAGGTATGTATGATGCGCTTCCATTTTTCGATGCTGGGGATGATGAAAGTAAGCGTTATGATATTGAAAATCCAGATCCCGATCAGAATAAGCCCAAAATCATTTTTCCATATGCAAAAGATGATGTTTCACGTGAGTTTAAACTTGGAACTGACACATGGAAAGCGGGAGATTTAACGTTTAAAGTTTATTCTCAGGCGCAATCTGTCCCAGATCCAGCAAAAACATCGGATGAAGAAATGATGCTAACCATTGTGCCAGCTATTATCGCTGAAGTGACAATTGATAATACAAAAGGAACCAAAACCAGACGTGCCTTCTTTGGATATGAGGGAAACGATCTGTATAGTTCGATGCGTCGTTTAGATGATACATGTGAGGGCCTTAAAGGGGTTGGACAAGGTAGGATTACAGGTATCGCGTCAGCAAATCCTGACGTAAAGTCAGCAATGCATTTTAGTATGGAAAATATTTTGACAACACCGTTTGAAGAAAACTGGACATTTGGATTAGGACCAATTGGAGCGATGATTATGGATGTTCCAGCAGGCACTTGCCGTACCTATTATCCGCGTCGTGGCGCATCCCGGTGCCGCGAAGCATTTTCAGAAACCCGAGCTGCAA
>JAPSLU010000129.1 GCA_031180405.1 Bacillus sp. (in: firmicutes)
AGAGTCGGAAGTGCCGTGCCTGAAACAAATGATGAAGGTGTACGATACATATCAATCGGCCATTGTAGGCGTCCAGACGGTCGATTGGGGAGAAGTGGATCGGTACGGTATTGTGGAGGGTGAACGGGTGAGCGATCGGATCTATAAGACTACCCAGCTGGTGGAGAAGCCTTCGAGAGATGAGGCGCCTTCCAATCTAGCAATTATGGGTAGGTATATTCTGCCGCCGGATATTTTCGATCTGCTTGAAGGGCAGAAGGAAGGGAAGAATGGCGAGATTCAGCTGACAGATGCGCTGTATTCTCTGTCTCAGCGGCATCCGATTTACGCGTTCCATTTTGAAGGCCTCCGGCATGACGTAGGGGACAAGCTTGGTTTTATTGAGACGGGTATTCACTATGCACTGCAGCGTGAGGAATTACGAGAAGACTTGCTAGCTTACATGAGTAAAATAATGGAGAAAGTAAGATAGTCTCTACATGAAAAAGAAATAGCGGGTACGTTACGGTAGATGAGGGTCTACCGGGAACGTACCCGCTATTTGATTAGAATTGAAGATCTATAAGTTGCTTGATGCTTTGTTCCGCATTCGGATCAACTTGCTTTAACTTCTCAAGCTGAGCTTCGTCGCTCTGGCCTTGCTTCTGAAGTGCAGCGAGATACCATCTGACAATCTCTTGAGCAAACGGCTGTGACAGATCGTCCTGAATGCCGATTTTGAGCACATTAACTGCCTGGTCCGGCTGATTCATCATGTAATGCATCTTGCCTGCATGGAGGATCATTTCCGGAGTATTTTCAAACGGATTCCCCTGGAGCTGACCTTCCGGCAGCGTCTTCAGATGCTGAATACCTTCCTGAACCTTGGCGAAAGCATCGGTTGCGTGCTTAAAGTACTCATCTTTTTTAGCGTGGTCGCCTGTTCCGAGAGCTTTCATGCCAAGCTCGTACCCTTGAAGGATGATGTCCTGGTACCATGCAATGTCCCAATTGAATTTAAGAGCGTTCTGAATCAAGACATCATATGCTTGCTCCGGCTGTTGTTTCATTTCATATGTCTTTATCAAGCTGCGAAGCATTGCTTTGTTGTGAGGCTCATCTTTCAGTGCTTTATTCAATAAACTAACAGATGCGTTATAGAAGTCTTCGTTCTGATTCTGCTGGTATACAGCCTGATAAAGCGATGCTAACAACAGTACGGAATCCGGATGACTTGGACGGATACCTAGGTCTTTGTCCAGAGGTGCTTTGATCTCTTCAAAAGAGTTGCTAACCTGGACAATTCTGCGAGCATCCATTGCTGCATCGGCGGCTTGCACATAACGAATCGATGTAATGAAGACAAGAATGGCACCGATACCGACAACTGCACTATAAACACCCCTGGCTGTTGAATCATTTACCTTCAATTTGGAGAGCGATTTATGTTCCATGACTGCAGCCATACCGCCGAGCCCAAGGAATACGAGAATCCCCATGAACACGTAACTCATGTTAAAGTCCAAAATACTGTGCATCAGAATGGACAGTACGATAATGAGATACAGGAAGTGGCTGTTTCGATCTTCCTCGGTTCCCTTCATGTAGCCGCGAATATATTTATAGAAGATATACAAGATAAATGCCATGAAAATCACAAAGCCGAGAATACCAACCTCAACGAGATACTGCAGGAAGAAATTGTGAGCCTGACGGCTCGTATACGGGTTGTTCTGGTACTGCTCGTACAGCGAGGCCCAGGCACCGCCGCCTGCACCGATAATCGGATAATCCGCAAGAACTTTCATTGCATCTTTATAGAAAGTGAAACGCTCGAGAACACTATGCTGATTAAAGTTGATATTTTCCAAGCGGACGCTAATATTTTGCGGCAAAATATTTTTGAGGCCCGTCCCAATAAACAGGAAGATCAACAGGCCGCCGATCACCGTAGATCCAATTGGAATCCACAAGCTGGCGCCTTTTTTAGAGGACAAATTCTCCAAAACCTTGTCCAGTTTCGGAGCGACAAAGCTCTGGATGGCCCACCCGATCAGTCCTACGACTGCCGATGTGCCAATCAGGATTCCCCATCCCTTTAAAGCGCCGCTACCGCTAAACGTTTCATTAAGCTGAAGTCCCAGTTCGGTCACGGATTTAGAGATTAGCAGAGATGCTACGCCGGCAATGCCGCAATACAGAATCCATAGCAGCTGCTGGGCCGGCTTCAGGAACAAGAGCAGTAGAACAAATACAACCGGCAGCATGACCAGACCGCCACGGGATAGCGTCAAGAGCAGTGACACAATGATCGGTACCAGCATGAAGCTGTGAAACGCTTTGCCGTACCATTTTCGTGAAACCGTAATGCAGAATACAGCTGCAAAAAGGAATGCCATCAAAAAGGCAGCGTATGTATTGGCATACTGGAATACGGAAGTAAGACGCAAACCGTTGGAATCTGTCATGACGGCATGAGTGTATGTGCCGTTGAGCACGGTGTTGGAGAACCATTTTGCGATCGCACCGGCTGTCTTACCCTGGCCGAACCAATTCAGGAGGCCAAAAACAACAATTAGGTACGCGACCGTCATGATGGTATTCTGGATGATTCGATTTCCCAACTTGTCACGAAGCGTATATATCCCAATCACAAAGATGGTCGCGTAAATACAGTTGATGATCACCATGTTCATCGCAAGAACCTGGGATGCTGCGCTGAGTAACGATATTACGTATGTCAGGGGAAGTAAAAGTACGCCTACTGCTAACCAGTCACGTTGATCTTTTAATTGAATGCTCTTGAAGGATTGAGCAATCCATAGGAACAATAGTAGGCAGGATAGGATGGCTGCCCAAAATATAGGTTTTTCAAAATTCAATTCTTGTCCGTTGAATAATGCCGTTTGGAATGGCGTCCATGCTAGAAAAAGAATGATTCCTACTATTAACACCCAAAATAAAGCCGATCTTGTCTCTCTCTTCCTCGACTCAGCGGCTTTTTTGCCGTATACTGGTTTCGACAACGTAATTAGCTCCTTTTCTTGTAGATACGACAATATTTTAGCATAAATTATGTTTTATAAACTACTAGCAAGCTCATAGAGAAAATAACAAACAACAATGAGGGGTATTTAGGTATGGTTATTAAGGAATTTTTCACCGATTTTTATAGTGATAGGAGAACAGTATGGGAACTGGCGAAAAGAGATATTAGTTCAAGATATCTTGGGTCAACTCTCGGGGTGTTTTGGGCTATTATTAATCCAATATTGTTAATTTTAATCTACTGGTTCGTATTCCAAGTTGGTTTACGATCTTATCCAGTGGGAGATGTTCCGTTTATCTTATGGTTGTTAGCCGGTATTACTCCATGGTTTTTTTTCTCAGATAGTCTTTCGGCAGGGACATTTTCAATTGAACAAAACAGTTACCTTGTTAAAAAAATCGTTTTCAAGACACATCTTTTACCTATAGTAAAAATAATATCTTCATTACAAATTCATTTACTATTTGTCAGCCTTACTTTTCTGGTGTTTTTTTTCTATGGTATTGGTATGGATCTTTATCTTCTTCAAATATTTTACTATAGTTTTTCATTAATTATGTTCTCTATTGCGCTTAGTTGGATTACTTCGGCGCTGAATGTGTTCTTAAAGGATATTGGACAGATCGTTTCTGTAATTTTGCAATTTGGTTTTTGGTTGACACCGATTTTTTGGTCTTTTTCTTTGGTACCAGACCAGTTTGAATTTATATTTAAATTAAATCCATTGTTTTATATTGTGGAGGGGTACAGAGATACTTTTATTAACAAAATTTGGTTCTGGGAGCACTATAATTTAACAATGTACTTTTGGTTGATAGTGATTGTACTTCTATATTTCGGTACAAAGTTATTTAAAAAGCTTAGTCCCCACTTTGCAGATGTTCTATAAGGAGTAGGTAGTAATTATGATAGCGGTAGATAATTTGTCAAAAATTTACAAGGTATATGAAAATCCAAAAGATAGACTTGTTGAGACATTGTTTAGAACTAGAAATAAACACAAGGAATTTCATGCTCTTAAAAATATTTCATTTGAAATTAAGAAAGGTGAAACTATCGGTATTGTAGGCCGAAACGGATCGGGGAAATCAACATTATTGAAGATACTTTCAGGAGTTCTAATTCCATCAGAAGGATTTATGAATGTAGGAGGTCGCGTGTCAGCAATTCTTGAATTAGGTGCTGGTTTCAATATGGAGTATTCAGGACTGCAAAATATTTATTTAAATGGAACGTTACAAGGCAAATCAAAGCGGGAGATAGATGAAAAACTGGAGGGTATTCTAAGTTTTGCGGATATTGGTGACTTTATTAATCAACCAGTGAAAACTTATTCTAGTGGAATGTTCGCGCGATTAGCTTTTGCAGTTGCTATAAATGTAGATCCAGATATTTTGATTGTTGATGAAGCATTGGCGGTTGGGGATATGAAATTCCAAACCAAATGCTTTCAAAAATTCGAAGAAATGAAAAGTAACGGAGTCACAATTTTGTTCGTTGGCCATGATATTTCTAGCATAAGAAAGTTCTGCGATAGAACAATGTGGTTACACCAAGGAGAGATGGTTTTATTTGGGAAGACACTTGAAGTCACTTCCGAATACATGGAATTTATGAATTCGGAGAATGAATCTTTACCCCAAATGGTCGATCAACTTACTAACCATACTCCAGTCTCTCCAGATAATCAGCTTTCTTTTACTGAAACGATAATCAATAGATGGGGAAGCCAACCAAATTTAATTAAAGCAGTTAGAATTATTAATGAAAAGGGGCAACGGACTCAAACAATTAAGCATGGGGAAATAGTCCGTATTACTGTAGGATATGAGTTGCCAGATACAAATAATCCAGAGAGTGTTAGCATAGCTATTTCCTTGAAAAATAATATGGGGTTAGATCTTCTAGTATATACTACTAAAGATGATAACGATATTGAAGATCTTGTAGGTAATGGGGATATTACTTTTGAATTTGTGAATTTTTTTACCGATATTGAGTTGATTTTAGTAGTAGCCATCGAGGATCGAAGTTCAGTTCACCCTCAGTATTACGACTACATTGAGGGTGCAGGGTATATTAAATCTGTCACTGACATTCAATTGTTTGGCATAATGCATCCACCAGTTCGGAAATATCTAAATTAAAGTAACTTAGAATCTGTTAGAATGGAGATTACCATGGATATAAATAGTAAAGAGTATTGGGATTCTCGATTTTCCACTGACTGGGATATGAATTCAGGAAGAGAGCAGACTCTATATTTTTGTAATTTGACATTAATGAACTTACCTGAATGGTTCCATAATATACTCATAAACGGTGTTACTTTTGCAGATATAGGTTGTGCAGAAGGGGACTGTACCAACTTTCTAGCTTCTGCATATACAAAAAGCATTTTTACTGGAATTGACTTTTCACATAATGCTATCTTAAAAGCTAAAAATTCATTTCCAGAAATTGAGTTTATTGCTTCTGACATTATGGATATTACAGATAGATATGATGTTGTATACAGTTCTAATACGCTTGAACACTTTCATGAACCATTTAAAATATTAGATAAGTTATTTGAAATTTCAAACCAATACGTTGTATTATTGTTACCTTTTCAAGAAAGAGAGAGATTCAAAGAACACTTCTATACTTTTGAATATCGTGATTTCAAAGTACAACATGATAATTTTTTGCTTGTTTACTCGAGGGAGATCGACTGTTCTGTAGTAGAAAATATGTTTTGGGCTGGGAAACAAATACTATTAATATATAAAAGGAATTTATCAAGTGATAATCTGAGTCCAACATTAGAAGATTATATAGGGGATTTATCAAGTTCGGTCGATAAATTTAAAGTAAGAGAGAAATCTTATGAATCTAAAATTAATTTGATTGAAAAAGATCTAGAATATTTTAAAAATATTTTGGCAACATCTCTTGAAAAAAGTCATACACTGTTGGCATTACTTAAAGATAAAGAAGAAACTACTAAGGAGTTAAATCGAGAATTAAACAGACAATATGATTTAATTAAACAAAAGAGTAACCATATAGATGAACTGAAGGAACTTATTTCAAAACAGAAAATGCAGCTTGATGCTATCGATTATTATAAAAGGCAGGAACAATGGCTGTTAGCTGAAAACTATAAAAAGGAAACTGAGTTGAACAAAATATATCACTCCGGTTTTTGGAAATTTGCTACTAAATATTATAAGTTGCGTGAATTGCCTGGACCACGGCATTTATATAAATCACTAAAAATAATAAAAGAGCATGGATTTGAAACATTTTGGGGAATTTTGGGTGCCAAAATTAAAAAGAATGCGAAAGATAGAGTTAATGATAGAGATTCACAACTTGCCCTAATTAATTTGTATAAGCATATCAACTCACTAAATAATAAAAATAAACTGAGCGGTATTAGCATCATTCAAAGCGCATTCCCTTTTGATGAATTGTATAACCAAAGAACTATAAATTTGGCGAAATACTTATCTTCTAGAAACTTTGGGGTGTTATATATCTCATGGCAATGGAATAGGAAGGAGTTATCTAACCAAGCGTTTAAGGAAGTATTCCCTAACGTCTTTTCAATTCCTATGTATACATTCATCGATAATGTTGAAGCACTTAATATTTTCGATGAGACTATCACTGATAGATTTGCATTTTATAATACCCCATCGCTTGAGTACTGTAATATAATTCCTGATGTTAGGAAAAGTAAGTTTTGTATTATTTACGATATAATGGATGAGTGGGAGCAGTTTTCAAAAGTGGGTCAGGCACCATGGTATCGAAAAGATTGTGAGGAATTACTAGTTTTGCAAGCTGACAGTGTAATAACAGTTTCGCTCCCATTAAAGGAAAAATTCATGAATTTAAGGAGTGACATTGAGGTAATTGGTAATGGTTATTTCAAAAATTTACTAGGAAATGGTGATATATCGAATAAAAAGAAAGGCGATAAAAATTACGTACATGTCGGTTATTTTGGTCACCTAACAGAGTCTTGGTTTGATTGGGATATGATATTTGAGGTGCTCTCAGATCCAGACATTCAACTGCATATAATTGGATATGGAGCTTCCGACAATATTATAAAAAAGTTGAAAAAATATTCTAATGCAAAATATTATGGAAAAGTCAAGCCTCAAGATCTTCATAAATACGTAGAAAAGTGGCATGTAGGAATAATCCCCTTCACAAATAGTAAGTTATCTCAGGCTGTTGATCCTATTAAAATTTATGAATACTTATATTTTGGTCTTCCGACAATTGTTACAGGAATTGACCATTTGCAGAAATATCCTAATGTAACTGTTTGTGAAAACGATCCAAAATTGGTAATAGAGAGTATTAAGAAATCATACCAGGGAATTAATACCCCCAATCAGAACATTGAATTACAAGAGTTCTTGGAATATACTTCTTGGGATTCTAGATTTGATAAAATGCTGGACTCAGTGAAGAAAAATGACACCTTTGTGAGGTTGTATAAATGAAAGATATAAAAATATTAAACGTATATAAGTGGGCAACCATGGGAGGGGTAGAAAGAGTTCTACTAAATAGAGCTCATGCAATTAAAGAGCATAATATAAAAAATATTTGCATGGATGTCTATTTTTTTCATGATAGTGGTGGTAAAGAGCTATTCGTTGAATATATAAACAAACATAACTTAAATGATGTTCTAACTGTCGTTGATGAAATAAATGACCATTATGATTTTATCTTTTCTATAGACACTCCGGAGATCATTGAGTTAGCTACTCATGAAAAAATATTCATTGAATGCCATACTTCATATCAAAGAAATAGACAATACTTGCAATCGCTTCCTGATGATATAAGAGGAGTACTAGTTCCTTCCGAGCACTTTTACAAGGAAATTTACGATGAGTTACCCTATAACCTAAAATCTAAGTTACGTGTATTAACTAACTATGCATTTGTAAACGCAAAAAATAAACTTAATGAACAGATATATAATAAAAGACCTCTTCTGTATATCGGTCGGCTTGATAAGCATAAAAATATTGAAGAGTTGATCAAAATTATATCTGAATACAACAAATTAAATGATAAGTTAATTTTAATACTCGTAGGTCAAATTATTGAACATGAAATTGATTTGGGGAATTTATTAACTAAATATGAAGTATTAAACAGAGTTGTTTACATGCCCCCTGTGAGGTTTGATAAAGTCTGGGAGGTATTAACGTTTGTAATGAACCAAGGCGGTATATTTATATCTGCTTCGCTAAAAGAGACATTTGGCTTATCAGCTGCTGAAGCTATGACATTAGGCATCCCAGTGCTATTGTTAAATAATGAAGCTCACAAAGATCTGGTGCAAAATGACAATAGTTTCTTATTCAGTTCAAATGAAATTTCAAAAACAATTGAAAAAATTGATAATATACTCACTGATTATCAGCATCATTCTAATCTCGCTAGAACCTATGCTGATAAAATCGACAAAACATTCATGGAGCAATTAGTAAAGTTAGTAGAATCTTATTGAAAAGAGGAGAAGATTTGACCCTCCCTAGAATGGCGTATTTTATGCATGTTCATTGGAACTGGATTAAACAACGTCCCCATTTCCTATATGAAGAGCTAACAAAATACTTTCATATTGACTTGTTTTATATTGGGCGTGTTTTTGATAAAAAAAATCTGGCTATCCAGAATTCTAGAAAAACTTATACTGAATCATCTATACGACAAATAACAAAAATTCCTTACTCATCAAGGTATAAATTACTGTGCTGTATAGAGAGTATGCTAAATCGAAATAAAATAATGGGGGAGTACCAATATATTTGGATTACTTCTCCACTTATTCTTCAATTTGTCCCGAGAAGATTCTTGGATAATAAAATGATTATCTACGATTGTATGGATAATTTCTTGGAATTTTCTTCAATTAAGAGAAATGCAGAAAAATACTTTAAATTAGAATGTGAATTACTACAGTATTCAAAATTTGTTTTCGCTTCATCTAATACATTGAAAAACGAACTCATGAGAAATTATGGTGCTAAATTACGAGTGGAACCTATCTGTATAAACAATGGAATTGATAAGTCAATGTTGAGAGATTTAAGAGCCACAACTAACATAAAAGAAAAAGGACATCTCAACCTATTATACATAGGAACAATAAGTGATTGGTTTGATGTAGATCTTATTTATCTTATTTTAAATAAATTTGAAGATGTCAATATCACTTTGGTTGGTCCACTTGAGATACCTCTTGTTAACCATCCACGATTAAATATGATAGGTCCTGTGATACATGAGAATTTGCAAAGGTATGCAGATAGTGCGGATGCGTTTATTATGCCCTTCTTATTAAATGATCTTATTTTATCAGTTGATCCTGTCAAGATATATGAATACCTAATTTTTTCCAAGCCAATAATTTCCATTGATTATGAAGAAATGCATAAATTTAAACCATTTGTTCAGTTATATAGATCTCATGATGAAGCTTTGAGATTGATAGAAAGGTTAAAAACAGAGCAATTGGAAGATTGCCTTTCCAAAGAAGATGTTGCTTCATTTTTGAGTAATAACACTTGGGAAAAAAGAGCTAGTCAAATAAACAATATACTTATTCGCTAAAAGAAAATATTCAAGTTTTATATTATAAATAAATATCGAGGTAGGGGAGGGTATAAATTGACTGATAAATCCTTGGTATTAAATGAAAAACATCTAACAATTGCACTGCTTATTTTAGCATTCATGGTTAGATGGGTAGTTCTATTGAATCACGGGACTAGCCTTACACTTAATAGTGATGATACAGGGTATGTAAGGAGCGCTATAAACTTACTGAGTAGTGGTAAATTAACATATCATGACCCCAATGAAGCGACAGTTCACATTATGCCGGGAATGACGTTCATAATTTCATTTGTTTTTTTATTTTTTGGTTCAGGAACAATCGGTCTCTATATTGTGAAGCTATTATTTGTTTTCATTGGAGTCATGTCAGTGTATGGGACGAAGTTACTTGGTGAGTATTTTTCTAAAAGGAAGACTGTTGGGTATATATCTGCTTTGATATTAGCACTCTACGTACCACAAATATTAACTGACAATTTACTATTAACCGAAACACCATTTACGATGTTCTTCATATTTTGTATTTATTTCACCTTAAAATACTTCGATACTCGAAAACGATCAGATCTAGTAGCATTAACCTTACTCTACATTTGCTGCCTTTACTTAAGACCTACTATAGCACTCTATCCCGCTATATTGTTTTTGTTTCTTTTATTTAGAAAGTTTCCAGTCAAGCTTATTTTTAAACATGCCTTGATTTCAGGCGGTATTGTTTTAATTTGCGTAATGCCATGGTGGGTAAGGAACTTTGTAGTATTTGATGAATTTATTCCACTAAGTGGGGGGGCCGGGAATCCACTGCTTTTAGGAACTTTTCAAGGTATAGGCTACCCTGCGGAAAAAGATCTTGAGACAATTGTTAGAGAATTGGATGAGAAAGAACATCTTAGCTGGTATAACAGATTTAAAGAGGAGGAGTCAATCGCCAAAGACAGATTGAATCATTGGTGGACAAAAGATAGGAGTGCTTTTTTATACAGTTTCTTAGTTTTAAAGCCAAAACTGATGTGGGAGTATGCTTTTTATTGGATTGAAATTTATGATTTTAAAGCAAATACTATTCATAAGATACACCAAACATTATTACTATTATTTAGTCTAGGGGTTGTATATAATTTATTTAAAAATAAACAAATTAGATTTCATATATTCTTTATAATTTCGATATTATTATATTTTACAATTTCATATTCTTCCTTCTATGCTTTTAATAGATATAATCATTCGTTGATGCCAATTATTATAATTGGTGCAGCAATTTTACTGGTAAATTTTGTTGACCTATCTAAGAAATTTATAAGGGTGAAGCTATGAAAATTCTAATTATCATTCCTGCTTACAATGAGGAAAAAAATATCGTTTCGGTATTAAAAGAACTCGAGACATACAAGGACGAATACGACGTTATTGTAATAAATGATAAATCTATAGATAAGACTTCGGAGATTTGTAAGCTAAAAGGGGTACGGGTTATAGATTTGCCTTGCAATTTAGGTATCGGAGGGGCAGTGCAGACAGGGTATAAATATGCATTTCAAAATGATTATGACATTGCGATACAACTTGATGGAGATGGACAGCATATCCCAAGATACATATCTATGCTTGTAACTCCTATTATAGAGGAAAAATCCGATTTCGTGATAGGGTCAAGGTATATTGATAAAGTTGGATTCCAATCAACATTTCTTCGAAGGATTGGAATTAAATATTTTTCAAACCTCCTGAAATTGTTATCAAAAATAAAAGTAACTGATCCAACTTCGGGTTTTAGAGCATGTAACAAGGAAATTATCTCATTATTTGCGAATATGTATCCTCTGGATTACCCAGAACCAGAATCAATTATGTTTTTATTAAGAAATAACTTTAGTATTACTGAAGTCCCAGTTATAATGAGAGAAAGATCTGCAGGAACTTCTTCAATAAATATACACAAGTCCATTTATTACATGATTAAAGTTACATTCGCAGTCTTAATTGATAGATTAAGGTTAAAGAAGAATAAGGCTTCCGTGAGGATGAGTTTATCTAATGATAATACCTATTAAGCTACAAATTATGCTTGTTGTTATGTGTCTAGTAATGTTCTTATTTTTTATAAATGAGGTAAGGAAATATAGATTGGATTTGCGATATACACTACTGTGGTTTTTAATAATTCTGATTAATTTAGTCATCAGTTTGTTCCCTTCATTAATTAAATTTATATCGAATATCCTTTCTATTCAAACACCTTCAAATCTCCTTTTTCTTATTGGGATACTTGCAAGTTTATTAATAACTTATAGTTTAACCTATGAATTATCTAAGCATACCTTGAAAATAAAAGAATTAACGCAAGAACTAGGATTACTTAAAAGTGAATTAGAAATGATAAAATCAAGAAAGAACAACAATGATGCGAAATGATAAGAAAGTATATATTGAATTTATTAAATATGGCTTGGTTGGTATTGTTGGGACTATTTCTCATACGCTCACGCTCTATTTTGGAGTGGAGGAATTAGGGCTTGATCCGCTTTTGTCCTCATCATTAGGCTTTATTATCTCAGTAATTATCTCATTTCTGATGAATACTAAGTGGACATTTAACTCAAAGCGTCCAAACAAAAAAAGTTTTATAAAGTATCTGTTGGTCTGTTTAATTGGGTTATCAATTAATTTAACTATTCTATATTTCTTTACTTATATTATTATTTATAATTATTTAATAGGACAAGTGATAGCGTTATTTATAGTACCAATAATTAATTTTTCCCTAAATAAAAAATGGGCATTTTCTGTAAAGCAATTAAAGTAAACCATTAATTTAGGAATAAATTGAGTTGTGAATTTTCCCAATCAGGAGGCGCGGAACATGAAAGCTATCATTTTAGCGGGCGGAACAGGTTCCCGCCTTTACCCTTTAACTAAGGTTACGAATAAGCACCTCCTTCCTGTGGGGAAGTACCCGATGATCTTCCATCCTATTTTCAAACTTAAGCAAGCGGGACTTTCCGATGTCCTCATCGTAACTGGTAAAGATCATATGGGGGAT
>JAPSLU010000004.1 GCA_031180405.1 Bacillus sp. (in: firmicutes)
TTTCTTTTTTCTATCATTTTACCCTCTCCGGTATAAAAATTTAATTAAATTATTTAGATTCTGATATTTTACCATTATTTAATAAGTTACCATAATCTTTTGGTGAGTTAATATTACTAAAAACAAGAGGATTAACCTGTAATTCTTTTTCTGTCACAAAACTGACATCAACTTGATCAATAAAATTGATCATTTTTCGTTCGTTTTTTATCAACTGAGCTTCCACAAGAGGGAAAACTGAATGATGATATATACCAACTAACGGTTGGTATTTCCCTTCAATTTTTGGAATAATAATTTTCTTTTCATGATCAATGAAAGTAAAGAGCTTTTGAATTATTTCAGCTGATATAAGAGGGATATCACATGATAAAAAGACAAACCATTCTGCTTTTTCATTATTCATCGCTGAATAAATACCTGCTAAAGGACCTTTCCCTTCAACTTTCGGATCATCTGTTATTACCTTATGTGAAGATTCTGTTTCAAATTGTCTTAAGAGACCTCGATGACTTATTATTAATTGTCTTTCTGTCGTCTCCTCTAACACCTGTATCGCATGCTCCCAAAAGGTTTTTCCATTAAATTTAGCAAAGGCTTTAGGACGACCAAACCTTCGCGATTCCCCTCCAGCAAGCAAAACACCCATTGTATGATTCATTTAAACCCTCCATGTTTTAAAAGTTAATTGACTTTAATTATGCAAAAAAAGTCAGCTACCGTAAAGCGGTAACCGACTAATTTCGCTCTCTACTTACTCACCATTCTCAAGTTCTGATAATACCCGATTCACTCGCTTTTCAAGCATTTTCATACCGCTTCCACCTGCTTGAAAGTGACGAAGCTTCCCCTCTTTATCAAAAACGTAGTACGCTGGAACGTATTGATTCTCAAGAGCGTCCGTTAGCTTATGTTCACTATCCACAAAGATAGGCTGGTTAATATCATATTCTGCAGCAACCTTTTTAATTTCTTCAATGTTTAAATCGTCCTCTGATCGAGGCATGTGAACGGCAACAACATTTAATTTATCTCCATATTGATCTCGGAATTCATTTACTTGGGGCAATGCTTCCTTACATAAATGACAACTGATTGACCAGAAGTGAAGAAGGGTTGGTTTTTCACCAACTAAATCCTCTCTCGTAACTTGGCCATTTAACCACTCCGTAGCACCATTAAATTCAGGCATTGGCTCACGTAATTTCATTGAATGTACCTCCTAATAATAGCTTAGAGTAAAAAAGGGCTGACATCACTTTGTCAGCCTCTTAGTATGATTTTTCTTTATACATTAAAGAGTAGATTGACCTGGCTTCCAGTTTGCCGGGCAAAGTCCACCAGTTTGAAGTGCTTGAAGAACACGTAGAGTTTCGTCCACATCACGCCCAATGTTGTTATGGTTTACAACAGCATACTGAAGTTCACCTTCTGGATTTATAATAAATAAACCACGAAGTGCTACTCCCTCTTCCTCAATTAACACTCCATAGTCACGAGAAACAGTATGGTTTGTGTCAGCAGCTAAAGCATATTCTATCTTCCCTAATCCATTATCTTTACGGTCAGTTTTAATCCAAGCTAAGTGTGTATGGATTGTATCGGTTGAAACACCAATTACTACTGCATCTAAATCCTCAAACTCATCATAGCGATCAGAAAGTGCTGTAATTTCAGTAGGACATACAAATGTGAAGTCCATTGGATAGAAGAAAAGAACTGTCCATTTATCATTCTTCATATTTTCTTCTAGGCTTACCTTTCCGAATTCTTTGTCTGCTAATACAGCATCCATTTCAAATCTTGGAGCTTGTTTACCCACCATACGTTCAGCCATTATGTAATCCCTCCAAATAAATTGTTTTAACTCATGTCATTTCTCTTTAAATTGCGTATGAATTGAAAATTATTTCTCAGTTATGTATTCGTCAAATACAGTGACCATTATGGACAAGCAATTCTTACAGTCAGTGTAGGTAATAATTGTTCTAAAGAAGTTTACAATTTTTCAACAAATTTAGTATGAACGAAATCATATTTTCTTATACAAATAATCATCATTGTCATGTGGTTTTGATATGTTATGCTTAAATCCTTAATTTTTACACAAAATATGTTTAACATTGATAGAAAAGGGTATTAATAACTTGTTCTTCTGTCAAAATTTAGAGCGTAAATTAGAACTTGCGTACAAAGAAGAACCTCTGTCTCGAGAAAGGATGTTTTTATGGAGCTTTTAGAAGATATTGAATGGTCACTATTAATGACCAGTGCAGGAATTATTATTTTAAAGCTAATTGGGATTATTATTGCTTTTTTAGTTATTAAAGCAATCGGAAAAAATATCATTAGAAGAATGTTCAACAGATTACAAGTACGTGATAACATTTCAAACGGACGTGCATTAACATTGCAAAGTTTGTCCTTAAATATCTTTTCATATGTGTTAATCTTTATCTTTATAGTCATGATTTTCGAGGTCTTTAACTACAATGCTTCAGCTTTATTAGCTGGCGCTGGGGTTGTAGGTTTAGCAATTGGTTTTGGAGCACAAGGACTTGTAAGTGATGTTGTTACTGGTTTTTTTCTTCTTTTAGAAAGGCAAATTGATGTAGAGGATTATGTAACGGTTGCCGGTTTTGATGGAATTGTAGAACAAGTCGGTCTCCGTACCACGCAAATTAGAGGTTTTGATGGGACACTTCACTATGTTCCAAACAGAGCAATTACAAATGTAAGTAATCATTCACGAGGAAATATGAGAGCTTTAGTTGATATTGGCATCTCCTATGACGATGATATCGATAAGGCTATTTCTGTTTTACAGGATGTTTGTGATAAAGTTGCTGCAGATGACGAAAATATTGTTGATGGACCAAATGTTCTTGGTGTACAAGCACTTGGGTCTTCAGATGTGATAATAAGAGTACTTGCAAAAACTAAGAACATGGAGCAATGGGCTGTTGAACGTAAATTACGTAAAGCATTGAAAGAAGCATTTGATGCGAATGGCATTGAAATCCCGTATCCTCACCAGGTGAATGTTGAGAAAAAATAAGCGTAGTACAGGAGCCTGGACTTTTAGGGTCTCTAATAATGAAAAGGATGAAGCTAATTACTTCATCCTTTTTATTATTATGTAAGTTAAAAGATAAATCATAAGATTCTCAATCAAATTTGAGAGCACTAATCGTGCTCTCAGTGTGTAGACAAAGTGAAATTGCTAACCCTTCAGATTGATTGCTAACGCTTGCCTTTCGAGGCACGAAGCCTTGAGAGGAGCGGAGTTACCGGGGTTGGTAATGAGCACCACAGCAAGGCGAGTAACGAAGAAAGCGAGCGTTTGTCAACAGTCTGAGAGCACTAATCGTGCTCTCTTTTTTACAAGTTAACGGTTTAATTTACTCTCAACCTGTTGGCAGATTTCATCTGCAGACAAGCCACTAGCTTGTATAACAGAACCAGCTGTTACCGCGTTACTGATTCCCATTACATTTGAGTCTTGACCTGTGATGACACAGCAATCACAGCCATTAGCATCACTTTCATTGTTTAATTGGACAACATCATAGCCTTTTTCTTGTAATGCTGAAGTAACATCAGATAATGATTGTTCTACACCGATTTTTGGCATTATTTATCCACCTCCTACATGTATTGTGTACACGGTTGGATAAAATATACTTTCAAAATTTAACGGAGTGTAGTATTGTCCAAAATAATCTTGGTCGCGGACCTCATATCTTCGGTTATTGAGATATGTCTTGTATCTTTAATTTTTATCATTGTTCAGAATTATATTTATGTTAGCTATTAGACCTTCCCTTACAAAAGACCGAAATTTCAACTAAAAAAAGCAATCAGATCACAACCGATTGCTTTTTCCTACCATTCAATGATTAGCTTTATAAGAAATATATTTACACATTGCATCAACCGCAACCTCTATTGCTGTTTCATCCGGTTGTAATTTAGCATGATGTAAGCCGTAAGGAGACCCTACTCCTAACCAAAACATAAATCCAGATATTTGATCGACCATATACCCGAAATCTTCACCAGTCATTGCTTCAGTACATTCTCTTACATCATAGCTTGTATGTTCAGAAATAAAATGCATGAATTCTGTTGTTAAAGTCTCATCATTATCAACTTGATGGTACATAGATCCATAATCAATGGTTGCTTTACATGAAAAGCCAATTTCTATCCCATTAACAATGGCTTCAATTCTTTCTTTCACCTTGTCCATTGATTCAACAGATAACGTACGAATTGTCCCTTCCAGTCTTGCATTTTCTGCGATAATATTCTGAACCGTTCCACCTGTAATCTTTCCAACTGTAATAACCGCACTATCTAGTGGGTCAATATTACGAGCAACGATTGTTTGCAACTGAGTAACTAGAGAACAAGCAGCAACAACCATATCATTTGTTGTATGTGGGTATGCTGCATGTCCACCCTTACCTTTTAGATCAATAAACAACTCTGATGTGTTAGCGAAAAGCAAGCCCGGCTTTGTCGCAATCGTACCAACTGGAAGCTCAGGAGAGATATGTAGCGCTGTGATTATATCAGGTCTCCACTCCTTGGCAACCTCACTATTTAACATAGGTTCAGCACCCCCTGGCCCCTCTTCAGCT
Organism: Bacillus sp. (in: firmicutes); assembly: GCA_031180405.1. Classification (GTDB taxonomy): domain Bacteria; phylum Bacillota; class Bacilli; order Bacillales; family Bacillaceae; genus Metabacillus. The sequence continues at coordinate 4,647 of JAPSLU010000004.1, forward strand.
GGCTGAAACAAAAACAACACGTTATCTGAGATTGGGTTATGCACAAAATGAGTAAGAATTCCAATTGCAATTGTCATGTGTAGATCATGACCACACGCATGCATGAACCCTGGGTGTTCTGATCGAAAATCATAGTCTGTTTCTTCTGTAATCGGCAAACCATCAATATCCGCTCTATAACCGATTGTCTTTTTGGGATTCATTCCTTTAACTAAAGCAAAAATTCCCGTTTTCCACGTTTTCACTTCTAAGCGGTCTTCTGGAAACTGTTTTAATAGACTTAATAAATATTGTTGTGTTTTAAATTCCTGAAAGCCAATTTCGGGAATACGGTGAAGATCTCTACGAATTTGAATGAGGTGTTCTTTCCCCACGATGACCAATCCTCTCTATACAGAAGAGGATGACTATACTAAATAGTCTGCTCCACCAGGTGGGGAAGGCCATTTAGAGTCATCCTCAAATTTTTTATAATTGTCTTAGTTCTTGCATAATTTCTGTTTTAGATTTTGTTTGTGCATCAATGTCTTTAATTTTGCGAGCTGGTGCACCATAAACAACTGTGTATGGTTCAACGTCTTTTGTAACAATAGATCCAGCACCTACAACAGCACCTTTACCAACAGTCACACCCTCAAGAACAACACAGTTTGCTCCGATTAAAACATCATCTTCAATAACAACTGGCTTTGCAGAAGGTGGCTCAATAACACCCGCTAATACAGTTCCTGCCCCGATGTGACAGTTTTTACCTACTGTAGCACGTCCACCTAATGTAGCGTTCATATCAATCATTGTTCCCTCACCGATAACAGAACCAATATTGATAGATGCGCCCATCATGATAACTGCGTTGTCACCAATTTCAACTTGATCACGGATAATTGCACCTGGCTCAATACGTGCTTTAATTCCTTTAAGATCAAGCAAAGGAATCGCAGAATTACGACGGTCATTTTCAATCACATAGTCTTCAATATGATCTTTGTTGTTTTCTAAAGCAGCTTGAATATCTGCCCACTCACCAAAAACTACACCAGTATTACCAGTAATAAATGTTTGTGCTGATTCACCAAAATTAATTCCATCAAGGTTCCCTTTTACATAAACCTTTACAGGAGTAGATTTTGTGCTGTTTTGTATAAATGAGATAATCTCATTTGCATCCATCATTTTCATATGTATATCCTCCTTGTACTTAAGTAAGTCATTGTTTACTGTATCAAAGGATCAAACTAATGACAAGAGATCTGCTAAATTTGTCATATTGTCGATAAATATTTTAGCTTTATCAAATTTAGTTGTTAATAATTTTTCAAACCTGACTGATGTTCCTCGACAATTTCGATAAATGCTTTTACTTGTTTTAACTCAAATGAAGATTCAAAACCTAATAACCAAGTATGTCGTTCGATTGGTTTTCCGTTTTCTTCAAGGAGCGGAATTTTATATACATCCTGTTCCTCCTCTTTTAATGTTACAGAAGGGAGAATGGCATATCCAATTCCATTCAAAGCCATTTGTTTACAGGTCTCAATCTGATCTACAACAATTGTCCTTCTTGGTGAGGTATTAAATTGACGATGCCACCAATCTTGTATTTCTTGATAATAAGAGGAATCACTTTTAAATTGGATGAATGGCCTTTCCGTATGGAATACCTCTTCAATATTCTGAATCTCTGTATCAACAAGATAAAGTGTGTCTGTTAGAAGATGTTTTTTTATACCCTTCCAGTCGGGATTTCCTCGAATAATACCTAAATGAACATGATCTTCATACATGCTTTTTAAAATTTCGCTACTCCATCCAGTTATAAGAGAAATTTTTGCATGTGGATATTTCCTAACATATGTTTTTAATACACTAGGTAACCAATGTTGACCAATAATGGAAGCAACCGCAAGCTTTAATGTTCCATGGACCTCTCCTTCAAGTGCTAATATCTCCTCTCGAACTTTTTCTTCCTTTACCACAACCTCTCTTGCATATGAAATAATTTTTTCACCTGCTGGAGTTGGTGTTAGTCCTTTTTGTGAACGAATAAATATTTGTAATCCCCATGATTTCTCGATTGTTTGTAACCGCTGTGAAAGTGCGGGTTGAGAAACAAATAAACGCTCCGCTGCCTTTCGCATATTCATTTCCTCCGCTAAAACAACAAGCATTCTAAGTTCTGATGTCTGCATGTTTACTCACCTGCTTATTTATAAGTTTTTCTTATAATTAGAACAAAATTATTCCTAATTTTATTACCTGAGATTTCAATTGTATGATAAGGATGTAAATGGTATTTGTAAAGATCTTTTTAGCAGGAGGGATGGTTTTTATGGAGATTACCATTACGGGATTAGACCATATCCAAATTTGTGTGCCGATCGGAAAAGAAGATACGGCAAGGGATTTTTATCTTAACTTATTACATTTTGTGGAAATTGATAAGCCGGCTTGTTTACAGAAAAATGGAGGTTTTTGGTGCAATGTTGGAGAAATTAACTTGCACATAGGTGTAGAAGAATTTGAAATGACAAAGAGTAAACGACATCCTGCTTTTATCGTTCAAGACATTCAAGAAGCCCGGGATTACTTGAAGAAGCACAATGTGGTTATTAAAGAGGAAACTGCAATCCCAGGTATCGAACGTTTTTCCTTTTATGATCCTTTTATGAATAGAATTGAATTTCTTCAAAAGTCAGCTGCTTCTTAATTAGCTCAAGGAGGGACTTCCCAAGAGGTCCCTTTCGTGCTTAAATTTATTTGTTTTTTGGTAAAAATATAATGAGAATAAAGCTTAAGACAGCAAATCCACATACAGCCCAATAAACATCTCTCAAAGCAATTTCAAGTCCATCTTGGAGAAGCTCACGTGTCTGGGAAGATAAATTATTTCTTTGTTGGTCATCTAATAACATAGTTATAGAATCCAAGTTTAATTCATTCTCCACTTCTTTAGTTGTAAAGAATGTTAACAGCTGACTGTTTAAGATTCCCCCTAATAGGGCAGCACCAATTGTACTCCCCACATTCCTCATAAACATATTTGTCGCTGTTGCTACCCCTCTTTTGTTCCATTCAACTGTACTTTGAATTGAAACAATAAATGCAGTAGTTGTTAAGCCCATCCCTACCCCAATTAGAAAAGAACCGAACGCAGCGAAAATCGGACTATCGTTACTAGAAAGAAAAATAAACACAATGCTTCCTAAGACAAGAAAAACTCCCCCTAAAATAGAGGTTGTTCGAAAGCCATTCTTTAAAATAGATCTTCCGGAAATCGTCGCAGCTATTGGCCATCCAATAGACATTGCTGTTAATGTTAATCCAGCGACGATTGCTTTTTCTTCCATAACCCCTTGCACATATGTTGGAAGAAATGATGATAACCCTATCAAAATAATCCCTGTTGTTAAGGAAGTAACATTTGCAATGAGAATGGAGCGCTCTTTCCATAATTCAAAAGGCATCATTGGCTCTTGAACTTTTCGTTCATATAATACAAATGCCAGTATGCTCAACAATGCAACCGAACCTAAAAGGAGAACAGGTAATGACAGCCACTCCCAGCGAACTCCTCCTTCTACTAAAATTAACAAAAAAGCAGTAACTGCAACAGTTAGTAAAAAAGCCCCTCCATAGTCAATCTGTGGTTTGCGTTTATCCACATTTTCATGAAGAAAGAGATATAAACCAATAATGGCCAAAATCCCTAAAGGAACATTAATCCAAAAAACAAATCTCCAGCTAACAAACTCTACCAGCAATCCACCAATCGCAGGTCCCATTATGGCAGAAATTCCCCATACACTGGATAAATACCCTTGTATTTTTGCGCGTTCTTCCTTCGTGTAAATGTCACCTACAATTGTTGATGCAATCGGCATCACTGCACCTGCACCAAATCCTTGAACAAAACGAGCAAAAATTAGCCACTCCATTGATGAGGCTACTCCACAAAGGATTGAACCGATTAAAAAGATAATGATTCCGATCGTTAAAACTGGTTTCCTTCCAAATAAATCTGATAGCTTTCCGTAAATTAATACAGTGACTGCATTCATTAACAGATAAGAAGAAAATACCCAGCTATAGAGAGAAAAGTCTTCTAGCTCTGCTACAATTGCTGGCATAGCTGTTGCAACTATAGTTGCTTCAATTGCCGCCATAAACATAGCAAGCATAACTGTTGCTAATATGTATGTTCTATTTGTTTTCCTACCATTTTTCTGAAAAGCATATTGACCATGTTCCATAAAAAAAAACCGCCTTTAAAGAAAAATATTAAGAAAAGAGGATGAAGAAAAGGGACTTTCCCCAAGATGGTTCAAGTGGGGTCTGTCCCTTTAGTGGTTTATCATTTTCACCTAATCATTATTCACTTTTCTTGTCATTGTTAGACAATTGATTTCGCTTTCTTACTAGCTTTAGGATTGCTCTCCTCGTAAATATTCCTTCAAATGTATTTTCTTCATTTTGTACACAAATAAAAGGATGATTTACAACAAGATCTAACCCCATTTCAAGCGGATCATGTAAAAATAACCTAGGTATGTCTGTATTCATTACTTCTTCTACTTTCATGTTCTCTAACTTTTCAAACTCAATTCTTTTTAAACCAAATAAATTATCCATAATTAAATTCATCCCGATTAGCCCATGCAATTTAAATGTTGGATCTAAAACGGGAATTGCTGTATACCCTGTCTTCGTCAACACAAGTAATGCGTGCTCCAAATTATTACCAATTTGCACATGTGCTACTTTATCTCCCGATATCATTAGATCCTTTATCGTTAAACCTTTTAATTCATTTGCGTCTATGCTAAACATGCTGCTCTTCCTCTCTAAAAAAGCTTTTTCTAATCCACAAAGAGGTGTTAGAGTTTCTTAATCTATCATATCATAAAATAAAAATCTATTTCTTCTTTAAAATACCCATTAAGTATAAATTTCTAACAAACTATTTCCTCAAAACAACAAAAAAATGATACTCTAGAGGAGTATCTTCATTAAAATTCATAAAATTCGCAAGCGTTCATAAAGAGATTTTAATTGTTGATAAGAGTCCTCATCCTTACTCTTTTTTCCTGACTCAATATCATTCAATTCACTGCTAATTACCTCAATCGCGTAATTTTGACTTAATAATGTTTCAACTAATAATTTTTGTTCATCATATGATAAACTTACTATTGTATCCACAAAACTGCCTCCCATTATTACTCCTAGTAAAAGCATAATCTTAAAAAAAGACATTCAAACGCTGGTTTCAACAATACGTTTACTTCTTCTCTTTCTTAATGCAATAACGACATTATTTTGTGTACCTATTTGCATAGCTAAAAGCTGTATAAGAATCCGGTTTTATTTTTGCTTCGATTCCCATCGCTTCAATTCTACCTGTCATTTCCTGAATTAATTCCTTAGTCATCCCTTTTCTCCCTATATCTAAGTGAATCTCAAAAATTAAATCTGCTCCTTCATCGGAAAACGGAATCAAAACATCCGTTAATTCAACTAAGTATTGTGCTATAAAATAGTATGCAATTTCCTGACTAAGCGCTGTTTCCATTGAGATTTTTTCCCTAATACTTTCAATAGGCCGTTTAACAGTGTGATTTTTCAGACAACCCCAAGCGCCTTTTCCTACTCTATGAAGATGGATCGCTGTAATAAATTTTGTCTCAGCCTGATGAACTTGGGAGTCTGAGCCGATAGACAATACGTATTCTGAACGTGGATCCTTTAACATAAAGCCTTTTATACGCTCAATCACCGTTTGAAAGGGCATTTGTTTTTCAGAGACATTATAAAAGGTGAAAGATTCGTTCATATTTCAACTCCTTGTCAAATTTCATAACCATCACATAATATTCGTTTTCATAATATATGATGTAGACAAAGGATAATATGAATAAAAAATAGCCATACCATAAGGCATGACTATTTCCCTTTACTTGTCTCAATGTTTTTAATTGACTTCTGACAATGAGCGCACGTAAAGATAACGTTTTGATTAGATTGTGCTGTTAATGATTCTGAAAGTGGTCCTTGTCCATCACAAAAAGGACAAATAACAAAAGGCTGTCTTTTCATTTTGCCTCCTTACTCCAATATTATTATTGGAGGAGATCAAAAATTTCCATAGCAATCATATCGATATTATCGAATTGATAAGACTGAGGCTTTTCTCCTTTTTGATAGACCTCAAGCTCAAATGTGCTATTTTTGTCAAAGTATTTCACACTACAACGTTTTTCACCTTCAACTTCAAAGAAGCGTTGTATTGGTTCACCTGAACCTGAATTTTCTTGTAAATTTTGAAGTCTTGTAATAATACCTAAAAGCTGTGACACTAGATATCCCCCTTCCGGAAGAGTTAACGTATAACTAATTCCTTCGTGTTTTATTGTTTTACTCTACCATACATTCTATCCACTAAACAACGTTTCAATAATCAGCATCTTTACTTTGTGCCATGTCAATTTTACACTATGTATGTAGGGATTTCCAAGGAAATTATCTGAGGATGATAAACTTACTTTATTCTAAGCTTCTTTTCCTTTTAAAAATTTCAGGTACACCAGCTTAATAAGCTTTGTTTTTCTATCCTCCATTAACATCCTATTCTCACCCTCATCAGTCATAATCTTAATATAAGATTTATAAGCAAGGAGGATTAAAATGGCACAAACAAATCGTATAGACGAACAATTAACAATCATTGATACAATGGATTTACAAATAGAGGGCAGAACAAGCTGCTATGTTCTTCAGAATGAAAAGGTTGTCCTATTTACTTAACATTCCAGTTGAATCAGTAGCCTATATTATTGTAACACATATCAACTTAGATCATGCTAGTGGTGCAGGATTACCTTAGAAAAATGTTAGTCGTTCATCCAACCCTCAAAGAGCAATTGAAGAATTAAGGAAATGGTTTCCGATGTTTGTATTCACAGCAAAACAAACTCTTACTCGATTGAATATTGAATCAATTAAGGAGGCATCGGATCTTGTTAAGAAAGACCTAGTAGAACTGGTGTTTACAACCCTTCATAAACAAAAAGCTACACTTGAACAATCATTATATGATATGGTTGCTCTTGATTTATCAGTTTGTGCATTAGGTCTAGTTGATAACTTTACAAAAAAAGATTTAGAATTTACGGATAATTTGGAGAGATGAAAATGAAAAAAGTAATAGTGTATACACAGCCAAGCTGCCCACCTTGTGAGGTTGTAAAGAAATTTTTGGCCCATCATAATATTTCATTTACAGAGAAAGATGTTACGATTGATTTGGAAGCACGTAATACTTTAGTTGGAGAATTAAATTCTACTTCAACCCCAACCGTTACGGTAGATCATCATGTTGTCCCAGGATTTGATTTAAAGAAGCTTGAGGAATTATTAGAGTTATAAAGAACCAGTAGGATAAATATAGAAAAAAGCTTGGTGACCAGCCAAGCTTTTTCGCTCTATTAAAGGGGTTTGGGGAAAATCGAAAGCTTATGACTAATCAAGTTCCTATCCAAGAAGTATTTGATTACCTTCCTTATTTATAATGATAATGATTATCAGTTTCATTGTCAATTGTTTTTTTAAATATTTTAAGCATTTGAATGAATCCATAAACCTTATATGAATTTTTCGTAGAAATAGTCTTGTAAGATTGATTTCGTTTGAAAATAAAAATAGGGAATGAAGACATTGTTTAGCGCTGGACGATCTCCTGTTCTTGTCTTTTTATCATTTTCATATATTAAATCATTTTCTTTCGTCTTTACATATAATGTATTTACTGTACTGGTTTTTTGACCTTCCTTTATGTTATCTCTTGAATGATTTCCACCCTCCAATTCTTTTGCATAGTTTACAATTTCCATTATTTTCAATCCGCGTTGCGTGTTTTTTAATTTTACCCACTCATAATGATCATCATAACTTACCGGTCCATCTGAAGAGGCTGTAAAATATTCATAGACAATAATTTGTTCTTTACCATCAATAATCTTTGTATTTTCATCATAATTAAAAAACGGGATTACATAAACTGGAAAATCAGTGCCGTACACAATAAATTTTCCGGCTTCTTCAGATGTATTTTCTACCAAGTACTGATTAATTAGTTTACTATCAAAATGTGTAGAAAGAATGCTGACCATTTCATCTCTTTCTCTAGGTTTTTCTGACAAAGAAGTTTGAGCATCAAATGCAGTCTTTAAATGAGATAGGACCTTTTCTCGATTATTGGTTTCAAACTCAGCAGCATAAACTGATTGAGATAACATAAGAATAAAGGCAATTATTAAGAAACTATAGTATAAATATGTTTGTCTCATCTTTTCCACCCTTTCTCATTTCTGACTTTTAGACAAGCTCATGTATCTTTCCTTATTTTATCAACTATCTTGTCTTTACAGCTATATGACCGTTCGCAAAATCCATTCAAATTGCGACAACAAACTTCATTATTCTTTACCCTATCTGACATAGTTTTAAAACTACACAATTTTTAAGAATTTTTTCCACACAAAAAACAGTGAACGATGTCCACTGTTTTACCAAGATGTTGTAAAGGCTAAATAAAATATATACGCCAATGAAAGTGCTGCAGCAATCAAATAAGCTAGAAATACGGGATTTCGTGTGTATGGATGTTCCTGTACCTTTTCGTTTAGTTGTGTATCATATTTCGCCTTTCTTTCACTTACAAGCCTGCCTACTTTAAACGTATAAATTAAGCTTGTTATTAAAATTAACAATGCGATTACACCAAGAACCATCGTTAAATAGGTCATCTTGCTGTCACCCCTTCTATAAATAGGATGACTCACATAATGAAAAAATATTCCTTTTATCCCCTTGGAAAACTTATAAAAGTCCTTCTTCTTCGTACAAATAGTCATACGACAAATCAATAAAAAGGTAATGTGCTTGATTTAACGGATAAGAAAATGTTCTAATTAATTCTCCAGTTTCAATATCACTATATACATCACTTAAAAACCCCTTCTGATCGAACCGCATTCTCATGATATTGGCTAAAAAATATGGTCTCCAGCTCCAATTATTCAGATAATATTGGGGCTGTATTTCCCAATTTTTATTCTTAAAAATATTAACTGATTGTTGAAATCCATCTTCATCACATATATAGATCCTAAAGCTACAGTCATCTAATTCACTCGATAACTGCTCAAGCAACTGTTGATAATGATGATATTGCTTCCCAATTTTTAGTAAAATCTGTTGAACACGTTGGTTGAAACTTTCTGTAAAATGATAAAGTGTCTCGAGCTTCTTTTTCTCTGAGTTAATGTATGTTTGAAATTCAAACTTAAGTCTATCCTTTTGATCGTCATTGTTAATAAACTTCCGTTGAGGTTTATTAAGAAAGAAACCCTGATAATAGCGTCCACCATTTTTCCACGCGTATTGAAGCTGGAAATTCACTTCTATGTCCTCATAAAGAAGGGTCGCCCCAATCTTCCTTGCCAGAAGCGAGATTGAATAAAGCACATCATAATATGATTGTAGTGGAGAGGTTAACCTTAAAGGGTGTAGATCAATTTTTAAAATATCTGGTGTTAAAAGTCCAATCCGATCTAAATTACTACTTGCTTTCCCAATATTATCAATTGCAACTTTAATGCCATATGTTCTGTAATATAATAAAAGATGATAAAGCTGTTCAATATCTCCGCGGAAATTGTGTTCCGTAATTTCTAAAACAATTTGATCTAAGTGTAAGCCCTTTTCCTGCTTATTCAAAAGGGCTTGTAAGAAGCTCTCACCATGATCTAGCATAAGTAAGTTTGCATCACGATTAATAAAAAGCAAAAGTTGTGGTTCCTTTAATTCTAAAAATTCATCAATTGCATTATGTAAGATAAAATCGTCCACTTCAATGCGATACTCATCAGGAATATTTTCATCATGGAAAAATTCACCGAGACTTTCTATATCGTCTTTAAGCTGGATCCTTCCTAAGACCTCATATCCAATGACTCGTTGTTCATCAGCACTAAAAATTGCTTGGTAATATGGAATAACCTTATCCAAGTTTGTCAACACATCTAATGGATCCATTGCAATCCCCTCACCTATATCTATCTATATCATGATAATTATAGCATAATAACGGAAAGTTTAGAGGATTTTAGCACAGTAGGGGGAATTTTCCAATGATTAAAAGGTTCGCTCTAGAAACGAACCTTTTAATCATTATTTAAAACGGATTATTATTTAACCATTGTCCACCATCCATTACAATGCATTCTCCATTAATATATGCTGCATCTTTTGAGAGGATAAACGCTGCTAATGAAGCTATTTCTTCAGGTGTTCCTAAACGTCCAAGTGGAACACTATTAATCGTTCTTTTTGCTGCTTCCTCGGATTCCCATAATCGTTCAGCACCACCAGTTCTTTCGATAGGACCAGGTGCAATGGCATTCACTCTTATTCCATATTTTTTCCCCCATTCTACAGCCAAAGTTCTTGTCATGGATAAAACACCAGCTTTAGCCGCAGATGAATGGATAACACCTTCACCAGCTCCCCAGGCATAAGTTGCAACCATATTTAAGATGGAGCCGCTCACTTGTTTCTCTATCCAATATCGTCCTACAGCGGAGGAACAATAAAACGTTCCATTAAGAACAATATCTATGACAGCTTTCCAACCATTTATTGAAAGTTTTTCAGCAGGACAAATAAAATTACCAGCAGCATTATTAACAAGTCCGTCAATTCTTCCATATGTAGCATCAACAAGTCGAATCATTTCAGAAACCTTTTCTGGATCACGTACATCTAGTTGAAGTGACAATACCTGTCCATCATAGGTCTCGATTTCTCTTTGTGCATCATGAAGTTTTTCTAATGTCCTACCAATAATAACAACTTTCGCCCCATCAAGTACAAAACGTTTCGCCATCTCCTTTCCCATACCGTTAGATCCTCCTGTTATAATGACCACTTTATCCTTCATTTTCTCTCCCCCTTGAACAAAATGAATGATTATTCATTCATATCTTATCATAAGTACTTTTATTATTCTATTGAAGCTCGTGACTGATGATTCATAATTCCCTTATCAATAGTACTGTTGTTTTAAACCGTGCTATAATTATAGGTAATAAAAAATATATGAAATACATGGAGAATGGTTGGTAATTTAATGACAAAACTATATTCGAGGAGATCTTTTCTGAAAGGTCTTTTTTCCGTTCCCTTTGCAGGTGTCCTAACAATAGCTAGTGGGTATACTTATTCAAGATATTTTGAACCTACTTTTTTAGATATCACAAAATTCACGATACATCACCCAAATATACCAAAGGCATTTAACGGATTTAAAATTGTACAATTCAGCGATACTCATTTAAGTGATTATTTCACGATTGGACGACTAACTACTATTGTTGAAAAAATCAATTCCTTATCACCGGATTTATTGTTTTTTACAGGGGATTTAATGGATGAACCAAATCAATATACACAAATAAATAAGATTGTTCCTGTGCTTGAAAAATTAGAGGCTCCATTTGGGAAATTTGCTGTTTACGGAAATCATGATCACGGAGGGTATGGAACTGATATTTATCGAAACGTCATTACAATGTCGGGTTTTACTCTTTTACAAAATGAGGTACAAAATATCACCATGTTAGATGGAGAAAAGATATCTGTTTCTGGAATTGATGATCTAATGCTTGGCAAACCTCGTTATGAAGGAACATTAGGTAACTTAAATCCAGATACGTACAATATTTTATTAGCTCATGAACCAGACGCAGCTCTTGATGCAAAAAAATATAATGTACATTTACAGTTGTCAGGTCATAGTCATGGTGGCCAAGTTCAGCTTCCATTTTACGGACCACTTATAACACCACCATATGCAACTGAGTATTTTGAAGGAATGTATGAAGTTGATAAACTAAAGCTTTATGTTAATCGTGGGTTAGGAACAACAAGACTTCCATTTCGATTTTTATCTGTTCCTGAACTTACGCAATTTACATTATATTCAAAAAAGTAAAAAAATGAGGGCAGTTCCTACAATGTTAAATAGGACTGTCCCTTTCATTTATTGGTTTTCTTAGGGTGAAATTGATTGTCCAGCAAAAATCGCCAAAATACTCCCGATTATCGTTAAAATGATGTATGTAAAGAACCATCCATATTGGTTCCTTTGTAATAGTTGAATGGCTTCTATACTGAAGGTTGAGTATGTTGTAAACCCTCCACAAAAGCCAGTTGCTAAAAAGAGATATAGATTACTTGAAGATTGATTGATAATTGAGCCAAGAACAAATGCACCCATTAGATTGATTAATAGAATTCCGATAGGAAACTTTGTTTTGGATATATTATTAACATACTCTCCTATTAGATACCTAAAAGTAGCTCCAATTGCACCTCCTAATGCAACGAATATCATGATTGAGCCCCCTCTTTTATTGAGTACTTTGCTAGCTTCATCCCTAGTAAAACGAACATGAAACTTAAAACCAGGGTAGTTGCTACATAAACCATTGCAAATAAAAATGACATTTTATATATTTCTAAACTAAACGTTGACATTGTTGTAAACCCTCCACAAAAACCTGTACCTAAGATGAGCTTTAATTTTTTATGTTTTGGGATAGCAAAGATGATCATAAAATAACCTAACAAGAAACTTCCGGTAATATTTACAGCTAAAGTATAATATGGTTGTATAGGTATTATTATTGAAACTAGATACCTTAATAGTGAACCTGCTGCCCCTCCAATAGCTACGAGTAGGCTGTTGATTAGCCTTTCCTTCATACCAAAACCTCCTTGTGGTCTTGTTTTTTCGCTTTTAGAAAAGCGAGTACATTTATCCCTGTTTTTTACATCATTTGACATAAAAAAAGAGCAAACAACCCGGTTAAAGGCATTTACCCATTTATCAGTATCCATTTTTATTCCTCATCCTCAAGAACTTGATAAGCTCTGTTGAACAGTAGAAGCTGACTATCAACAATTGGTTCATTTTCTTCTCGTTCTACATAATGATAAACACCGTTTTGATCTTGTTCTCTCGCTTTAACATTATCAGCCAAATTTAATGCTAATACCTGATTAAGACGCTTCTTTATGTGCCCCTCATAGATTGGAAACAAAATTTCAACTCGCTTTTCCATATTTCTTGTCATCATATCAGCTGAAGAGAGAAATGTTTTTTCTTCTCCATTATGATGGAAAAAATAGATCCTACTATGCTCTAAAAATCGGCCAACAATACTTCTTACTCTGATATTTTCACTTACTCCTTTTATTCCTGGACGCAAACAGCAAGTTCCACGGATAATTAAATCAATTTTAACACCAGCATTAGACGCTTCATAAAGCTTTGTTATGATTACTTTATCAGTTAAAGAGTTCATTTTGGCTATTATGCGACCATTTTGAAATCTTTTTTGGAAATTAATCTCTTGATCAATTAACTGGATGAAATCCTTTCTTATGTCAAAAGGAGCTACGGATAAATGATGAAATTCAGGTTTTTCGGTGTATCCGCTTAGATAATTAAAAAAGTTTGTCGCATCTATACCAAACTTTCGTTTTGAAGTAAAAAGACCCATATCGGTATATACCTTTGCAGTTTGATCATTGTAATTTCCTGTCCCTAAGTGAACAAACCGTTCGATTCGATTATTTTTCCTTCTCACAACAAGGGTTATCTTACTATGTGTTTTTAAATAAGTCATCCCATATATAACATGACATCCTGCTTTTTCTAATTCCTTTGCCCATTGAACGTTATTCTCTTCATCAAAACGAGCTTTTAACTCAACTAAAACCGTAACTTGTTTTCCGTTTTCTGCTGCTCGTTTTAATGCTTCAATTATTGGTGAATCGCCACTTACGCGATACAAGGTTTGCTTAATAGCCAATACATCAGGATCATCCGCAGCATCTGAGATAAATTCTATAACTGGTTCAAATGATTCGTATGGATGGTGAAGAAAAACATCTTGTTCCGATACCTTTTCAAAGAAATCCTCCTCAGAAGCAATATCTTCCGGAGGCTGCGGAATTAAGGCTTCAAACACCAAGTCTTCTCTAAGTTTAGTCAGTCCCTTTGCAAAACCAAATAACAAAGTGAGGTCAAGGGGGCCGTCTATTTCATATACATCTTTTTCATGTACCTCTAGCTCTTCAGTTAGATAGCGGAGAATGTTTTGGTCGAATCCATCTTTTTGAATTTCAAGTCGAACTGCAGCTCCCCATTTCCGTTTTTTCAGCTCTTTTTCAATTTCTTTAAGAAGGTCACGGGCACCTTCCTCGTGAATCGTCATGTCTGCATTTCTGGTAATTCGAAATACTGAAACTGAGACCACATTATATCCCTTAAATAGTTTATGGATAAAGGTACTTATAATATCCTCGAGTAAGATAAACTTAGTTTGGTCATTTGTTGTATGTAATTTCACATAGCGTTCTAATACAGCTGGTACTTGAACAATTGCTGTTTTAAAACGATTTTCTTCAAATTCATCCTCATCCTCAATTACAATAGCAAGATTTAAACTCTTATTTAATAACATTGGGAATGGTCGATATGCATCCACGGCCATAGGTGTAAGTACAGGGAAAATTTGTTCATCAAAATATTCCTCAAAACTCATATATTCTTCAGACGATATGTCTGTCATCTTTAATATTTCAATACTTTCTTCTTGTAACTTTGGTATGAGCAACTCGGTAAACGCATCGTATTGCATCCCAACCAGTCGATGTGTATTCATCGCTATTTGATTCAACTGCTGTTTTGGCGTCATTCCTGCTTTGTTTTCGGGCTTATTATACCCAGCCTTTACCTGGTCTTTTAATCCTGCTACACGAACCATAAAAAATTCATCCAAATTGGAGCTGAAAATCGCTAAAAACTTTAAACGCTCTAATAAAGGGTTATGTTCATCTAATGCTTCTTCTAATACACGTTCATTAAATGCCAGCCAGCTAAGTTCTCGGTTATTATAATAAAGTGGACTTTGAAGATCTATAGCGTATTTATTGATTGTATTCATTGTTGGTCACCCTTTTTTCGACAATTTCTATTGTTTCATCATAACATTAAGGGACTATTTCAATTGTAAATTTATTGTAAAAAATTATTAATTTTACGTAAAGGTAAAACCAAATTTTTGTGACCTACTTTGATGGAGGGAGGAAATACTTTTCCCTCTCTCCTGTTTTATCCTTCAGTAAAAGAAATAATAATCTGCTTTTTCAGTAACTTTTCCAAATGCTTCTTTTGTTTTTCTACTTGATACTGCTCTGTCTTCCAATCATGGTGACACTTAATACTAAAAAACAAAGCCTCTTGATCAACATTTAACTCTATTGATTTGATAATATTCCTTTTGGTAGCATTTAAGCTGTAGGCAAATTTTAAAATTGCCCCTAATATCCTATAAGTAGCTAGCTCATCTTTGGAAAACCATTGACTATATGGAGCTACATACCTTTTAAATCCCGCTTTGCTTGTATAAGAAGCAATGAGAGCAACGATGATTCGATCTTTATGAAATAAACCATCAATTGTTCGATTTGCTAACAGGTAAAATGTATGCTGACTGCTAGATTCAGAATCAATGTAGGTTCCAAGATTATATACAAATGCACCACGTTTAAGGAAAATCTCGTCTTCTTTTGAGGTAGAGATGACTCCTGCTTTATTTAATAATTGAGTAATCATCATAGCACTATTTGTAACATGAAAAACATGGTTTAAATTAATATTATAGTCTGTAGCCAGTTCATAGAAGCTTTCCTCAATGACATTCGGAAAAACTGAGATACCAAATTCCTTTGTTAACTCTTCAAAGAAGACACCATCACGCAAACCTTTTCTACTCAATGCAAAATGGTTAGACCCGACGATTTCAATTAATTGGTGAAAAACTTCCACAGCTGGGATAATAATATCTGCTCTATCCTTAGAAAGTCCTTCCACTCTCTGCAATTCAGAAAATGTTAAGGTTTGCAAATATTGATTTATTTGAATAATATCGTCCTTATTCATTAAGTATTGGTGAACTCCCGCAATTGGATAGCTGATATATTCCTGATGTATTTGAACCATGTTTCGAGCGCTCCCACCAATACCTATGATTGGAAGATTTTTATCCTTTACCCACTCTAATGTACAAAATTGTTGATTAATAAATTTCCTCAGCGCTATTAGCTCAGCTTCTGTTGGTATATCGCCTTTTATAAATTGCTTTTTTAGTGATAGTGCACCGAATGGGAAACTGTGATCATTCATTAATTTTCGATCATGAAAATAGGTTAACTCTGTGCTACCTCCACCGATATCAATTGTAATCCCACTATTAAATGGTGTTGTATTAACTACAGCTAAATATCCAAAATAAGCTTCCTCATATTCTGTTAAAATTCGAATCGAAAAATCGGTCTCATCATTCACACGTTTAGTAATCGCTTGCTGATTTTTTGCTTGACGAATAGTAGCCGTAGCAACACACTTTACATCATGTAATAGGTGGTGATTGGTTACTTCTCTAAAACTTAGGAGGGTATCAATAAGTACATGTATTCCTTCCTCCATTAAAACACCATCATTGGATAGAAAATTTCGAAGTCGTGCAACGACCTTTACATTTTCAATTTCCTTCAATCTACCGCTTTTTTCGCGTAAATAAATAACCAATCTCATTGTGTTCGAGCCAATGTCAATAATTGCATACTTTTCTCTATCCAACATTCAACACCCTAACCATGTATTTTCGTATACTACTAGCGTTTCATTACAATAAATGATATCAAGCATACGTAAACGCTTAATAATTCACACCAATTAATCACACTAAAAACATCCTTAAAAAATGCTTTCTATATTCTGAAGTATAATTTATTTTTCTTATATAAATTAATGTACATTATATCATATCCACACATAAGGTATATTAAGTTTCGGTTTTAAATACTCATATTTAAAGGAACAATTCATTCATAAATGGAGGATTTTTCAATGATTCATACTGTGCAAAAAGGAGAATCTCTAGCTATTATTGCGGCAAATTACAGAACAACCGTTCAACTGCTTACCTCAGTCAATAGAATAGCCAATCCCAACATCATCTTTATTGGGCAAAAGATTACCATACCTGGCCTGCCAGAACCTGATAGCATTCCTTATTCAATAAACATATCAATCTCTGCTAAAAGCTTAACTTTAAAAAGAAACGGACAAGTTATTAAGGTATACCCTATTGCTGTAGGTAAGATTGTTACATCAACTCCGGTTGGTGATTTTATCATTGTAAACCGAGAACCTAATCCGGGAGGACCTTTTGGAGCATTATGGCTATCACTTTCAAAAATCCATTATGGTATTCATGGTACAAATGACCCCTCTTCAATAGGTAAAGCCGTTTCACTCGGGTGCATCAGAATGTTTAACGCAGATGTAATCGAACTTGCTAAAATCGTTCCAAATGGTACAAAGGTTTCTATTAGACCTTAAGATTTTATTAAGATTTTATTATTTACGTATCAAATTCAGGTCATTTACCTTATAATGACAAATGGATAATGTCATGTAAGGAGCGGACTAATGAAGATTTTTCGAAACCGTAATTTTGTTAAATTATTTTATGCAGCCCTATTTTCTCAAATGGGAACCACTATCGGAAACATGGCTTTTGCTTTTTACTTACTTGATCACTTTAGCCATCAACCTTCCTACGCTACAATTGCTGAGTTAATGTATTCCTTACCGACCATTGTCGTATTTTTCGTCGTTGGAGTTGTTGCTGATCGTTTTGATCGAAAAAAAGTAGCCGAAAATTGTGATTGGATACGAGCAACCTTAACCATCTTACTTTTTGGAGCACTTTTCACTGGATCCATTCCACTTATATTTCTAGTTTTATTCTTAAGAAGTGCTGTAACTAAGTTCTTTTTCCCAGCGGAGAACAGTCTTGTTCAAGGTATCCTTAGTAAAGAGCAATATGCACAAGCAGCTGGGCTAAATCAAATGCTCTTTAGTATTTTCATGGTGTTTGGAGTAGGTTTAGGTGCCGCTATTTATAAAACAGTTGGGATTCACGGAGCTATAATAGTTGATTTTATTAGTTTTGTTATATCCGGTTTTCTGATACGTTCTTGCAAAATACCTTCTTCTGCTAGACTACCAAATGGTAAGGTAGAATGGAAAGATGTTAGCTTCAAATCGTCACTTGCAGACTTTAAGGATGGCATTGTCTATATTGTAAAAAACAGATTACTTTCTGCCTTAATCTTTGGATTCTTTGTTTTTGGTTTTTTTAATGGTGCTTTTGCGATTTTACCAATGTTCACAATGAAATATGAATTATCTCCTACAAACTATGAATGGTATGCTTCATTATTTGCCATTTCTCTTGGATTTGGTTTATTAGCGGGTAGTGGACTAGGTACATTAGTTGCTTCAAAATTCAAACCACACCAATTAATGATTTTTCCAATTTTTGCAACAAGTCTACTTATTTTCTTTTTAGGGTTAACTGATAAACTTTCAATTTTTCTTGTAATCGTATTTATTATTGGGGCGTGTCTTGGTCCAATAAATATCGCAATAGGTGGATGGATGCCTAAAATTGTCCATCCTAAATTAATGGGACGAGTTAGTGGCTGGATAGATCCATTAATGATGTTCGCTCAATCCCTAACACTTGGGCTGATTGCCTTATTATTCCCTAAATTTATAGATAGAATTGATTACTTATATTATGGCATTGCCTTAATTATTTTATTGGTTTCTCTTTTCTATGCATTTACACTCCCACGTCTGAGTGAAGCTTTTGAAAAAAAGGAGAAACTTCTTAGACAAAAACAAAATACGCAAAAAGCAAGTAATATCCCCTCCGTCTAAAGATTAAACTGCCTGATGATTAATCCTAAGGTTATAGTAAGCATGAATTTTTATTTATGCTTGCTTATAACATAAAAGAGTGAATTTTTAAAATTAAATTTCGATTCTAGTTGCAATTTACTATTCACCAAGTATAATTTAACTTATATAGATGTAAACTGAAAGTGTAACAAGAAAAGGAGAGAACCTATGGAGGATCATAATCGACCCGATCCAAGTAAACAACAATCAATAGAAAACCTCGCACGCGCTATTTATGTCATTAACAGACATGCAAAAACCGCACCAAATCCTAAATTTCTCTATGCTTTAAAAAAGAAAGCATTATTAAAGCTTGTCCACGAAGGTAAAGCAATTAAAAAAGGACTTCACTTTTCAAACAACCCGAAATTTAGCAAACAACAATCAGATGTATTAGTTTCAGCTGGAGAGTATTACTTTCATATGCCTCCTACTAAAGATGACTTCGATAAACTTCCACACTTAGGTTCATTAAATCAAACCTATCGAAATCCCAAAGCACATATGTCTTTATCAAGTGCGAAGATTCTTTTACAAAATTATGTTGGTATGCAAGAGAAAAATAAACCTAGCCACACTTATCCTAAGAAATCACGTACATATGAAAAGCCTGTGTTTAAAAAGTTAGGTGAGAGTTACAGGTGATATTTTGGCCACTCAAACATTTAATATTTCTTGAGTGGCTCTTATCCTTGTTTATTAACTTCTATCAAATAGTTCTCTAACATGATCTTTTAATGTAAAAAAGAAGTGCGGCATATCTGATTGCCTTACATTCATAAATAGCGCTTCTACTAAGCCTCTATAATATCTTTCCTGTTGGGCATAACCTCTATTAAAAAATTTCCATACATTGTCACCGTATAATTGATAATAAGTAAGTAAGTCTTTGCTATTATCTAATTTATCGGCTGCAATTAATGCTTTTGTATTCAAAGATGCTGTTTTTGCTTTCAGAATTGTTGCCTGTTTTCTCTCTTCCCAATCAAATCTTTTATTCTCTGTATTATTTAATACAAGCTCCGTTATAATTGGACCGAACAATCGCAAAATATCCTCTTTCCTAACATTCGTATCCTCTATTACATCATGTAAATAACCTGCTGATACAACCTCATCCGAAAAGCCTTCTTTTTTCAAAAGCATCGCGACATTTTCTACATGTAAAAAATACGGTTCTCCACTTATTTTTCTTTTTTGACCAGCATGTGCCTTTAGTGCAAGCTTTTTTGCATCCTCAATCATTTTGTCTTTTTCACCTCTCTTTCTGTTAGATAAGCAAAATAGATAACATCTGTAGCTCAACTCCTTTCAATGGTTCGTGCCCTCAAAAGATAAACGATCTAAACTCATTATGGGATTAATTATTCCTTTGTCTATACACTTTAAAGCTACATGCCTTTATGAACATGTAGCTTCTTATACTAACTATAAAATATGTTGGTCTATTTGTTCGACTAATGTGTTTATTTCTGGTTTACTGATCTGTGCACTTGCTCCAACCATTTCTCCTTTATGGCGAAGATCGCTTGTTATTAATGACGAAAAGATGATAACTGGAAGTATCTTTAAGGACTGATCTTCCTTTATTTGTTTTGTTAAATGATGACCATCCATTTGTGGCATTTCAAGATCTGTGATCAGCAGTTGTACTTCATTCTCTATTGCTTTTCCAGTTTCAACTAATGAATTTAAGTATAATAATGCATCTTTACCATTTTCGAAAAACTCTAAGTTTTGAAAGCCTGCTTCATTTAATGTTTCTTGTAATAATTTTCTGAGCAATGGTGAGTCCTCTGCTACAACAAGCTTCTTTTCTGAACGCTCTCTCGTTCCTAGTTTTTTCAGATTTTTAATGTTAATTCCTGACTCTGGGTTAATATCAACAATAATCTTTTCAAAATCTAACAGCAGAATCATTTCATCATTAAGTTTAACTACTCCAGTAATTTGGCTTTCAAGACCTTGATACATACCCGATGGCTTCTCAATTCTATCCCAAGAAATACGATGTATTTGTGTAACAGAATGAACATGGAAAACTACTTTTGTTTGGTTAAATTCTGTCACAATAAATTTCTCATCTACAGGTCGTTCGCTTTGACCAAACCCCAGAGCTATAGCGACATTCACCACTGGGAGAATTTCACCACGAATATCAATAATTCCTTCCACATTTGGATGGGAATGAGGGATCTTAGTTACTTGAATAGGCTGAATAATCTCTTTCACTTTAATGACATTAATACCGAACTTACTTTGACCTACACTAAATTCCACAATCTCTAGTTCATTTGTGCCACTTTCAAGTAAAATACCCTTTTGTTGGTCCATACTACTCTTCCTTCCATTTGTATCATTTGTATTGTATTTATCGTCATATTCTACAGAATTTAAAGGGCATCATTTTTCATTTAAGCTTTTCGTATAATTTGTAGCTATATAATTTATATTGGAACTGTTGATTTCAGATCCAACCAACTAAATCAGTTTTTACCAATATTTATTAAAGTAGCAATTTCTATGCATAACCCTTAGGTTAAAGCAAGATAATATTAATCCCTTAAATAAGAAAATAAATATAATAAAGCTTGGATTTCATCCCAAGCTTTGCTTTTAATATAAAAAATCCAACAACCTTTCATCAGCTAGATTTGTATCAATCGAACATTTTTTGGCCTCTCTACCATATTTCCACACCCATACATTTGCTTTGCAGCCCGGAGTTACGGGCTTATACTTAGGTGCTTTTCTCTCTGACGTTGCTCCTGTATTGGGTTCAGAACTCCATAAAAAGGTTTGAACTGCTATTTCATTATTTGCTTTTGCTGCTTGACAATAACTTTCTGCAAAATTACCCTTAACTGGATCATTGTAAAACCCAGATCTGTAACCAGTCGGTATGAGGGTTTCTACCCACCCCAAAATCCAAAAAACATCTACATCATAGAAATTTTCTACGTTGGCAAACAAGACAGTTCCTTCCGGAAACCCTAACCTTCTTGCATGATAAACGGCATTTCTAGCAGCAATTTGTGCCTGCTCATAACTAATAGTATCTCTACTAAAATTATAAATAGGTAACACTTTTATCCCCTTGCTTCTAATAAAACTAATTTCCTCTTTTGTTAATCCATTCAATCCATTTGGGGCTGCCGTTAAATGCCTTCCCCAATATTTAGGAAAACCAAGTTGATTCCTTACACAATCAAAAAATTCTTTATCAACAGGATTAGCTGAATCAACTCCCCATATCTTACGTGCCAGAGACATCACACCCTTTCTCTCTAAGCTCTACTCATATATATGTGAAGGGAGGGTTGTCTCAAACATAGAAACGAATAAAGTTTGATATTTTTTACATGGCATTGAAAGCATCCTATTGTTGATTACTAGTAGAAGTGTTCACTTTCCGCAGGCGTTTCTGTATTATTACTACGCTAAGAATCAAAATTAACGGATTCAATTACATGTTTTGAACAAGATTATGCCATCATATTAAAGATTACGCTAAAAAATGAGCGATCAAAGGGAAAAAGTAATGCATTCTTGTGGCTCTCTTGTTATAATCCAGTTGTAAATCGTTAACACGATTAAACGGGCTGGGTTGAGGGTTACACTTAAGGAAGGTAAACTTTGGATAAATTTTTTCAACTAACAAAAAGCAAAACATCAATAAAAAAAGAATTTCTCGCTGGGACTGTGTCCTTTTTTACCATTGTATATATTGTTGTAGTGAATGCATCAATTTTAGCTGATGCAGGAATCCCATTAGAAGCAGGTATTATTGCAACTGTTATGACGTCAATTGTAGGCTGTCTTATAATGGGTTTTTATGGGAACACACCAATTATCCTGGTTCCCGGTATGGGAGTAAATGCACTTTTCACCTATACTATTGTTATGGGACTGGGCCTTACTTGGCAGGAAGGTCTAGCTGTTGTGTTTGTTTCTGGAATTTTGTTCACAATTATTGCATTCACAAAATTATCGATGGTAATTTCAGAATCAATCCCTCTATCCTTAAAGGAAGCTATCACAGTCGGAATTGGCTTCTTTTTAACTTTTATTGGATTACAAAAAGGTGGGATAGTTGTTCTAAATAGTGAAACTTTTGTTTCTCTAGGTGACTTTAGCCAGCCTGCTGTTATTGTTACCCTTATTACGTTAATTGTAACGGTTGGTTTATTCTCCAGACAAATACCTGGTAATTTTTTAATAAGTATCTTTGTGGGAACAGTTCTAGCGGCTTGTTTCGGGTTACTTGAATTCGATTTCTCTACAAAACCAAATGAAGCATTTTATGAATACAAAGATGTTTTCTTTGCTATGTCCTTTGATCGTATTATGGATCTAACATTTTGGACAGCCACCTTTTCTTTAACAATGGTTATTGTTTTTGAAAATATTGGTCTCGTGTTTGGGCAGGTCCATATGATTGATCGTTCAAATAGGTATAATCGATCTCTTCAAGCAAATGCCTTATCAACGATTACGTCAGGTATACTTGGCTCAAGTCCAACAGTAAGCACAGTTGAAACAGCTGCTGGAATAGCTGCTGGAGGGAGAACTGGGTTAACATCGATCACAACCGGACTTCTCTTTTTAAGCTCATTGTTGTTTTTACCATTTATCAAAATGATACCAGATAGTGCAATAGCACCTATTCTAATTTTAATAGGTAGCTTAATGATCCAAAATATTCAACATATTGATGTATCTGATTTTAGTGAAAGCTTCCCTGCTTTCCTCATCATTGCCTTAATCCCATTTACTTATAGTATTGTAGATGGAATGGCTTTTGGATTTATTATGTATCCTATCTTAAAGGTAATATTAAAAAGAAAACATGAGGTTAAACCTGCGCTTTTTATAATCGCATTTTTGTTTTTATTAAATTTTATTTTTCACACCTTCCATTAGGCAGACGCATAGTCTGTCTTTTCTATTCAAAGTCCTAATCCTCATCAATTTCTGTATAAAATACACTCTCTTTCACAAAATAAAATGAATAGAGTTATTTTAAAAAAGCAAGTAATGAGGTGGACGATGAAAAAGTTAATTGTATACTTATTATTAATGTTTACATTGACCGGATGTAATACTGGGAACGAGGATGAGGCAAATGGAACTGACCAAGAGGAAGGTTTATTGCAAACAGGAAATGATAATGTACGTTCAAATGATGACTTGCTTGTAGAATCAAGAGAAGAAGTTAATTTAGTTCATGAACGTGAACCCCTTCATCCCACACAGGCAGAGGAATTAGTAAAAGAAAAGCTTGGTGTTAAACGAGACAACAATACAATCGTACAATATGATCATATAGAAGACGGGAACTATATTGTTCATGTTTATTCTCTTGAAGGTGATCGTGAACAAAGTGAAGTATGGTATATGGTCGATTTAAAAACAAAAACTGTTGAGACACTTGTTCGTTAGAATAAAACTAATAAGAACCTAAAGAATAGGGACAGTCCTAAAAAGTGCATATAAAGTATTATTTAGCAAGTTTTTATACTATATATTATCTGTCCCATTTTTTAAATTTTAAGTTTAGACTCTGTTAACTTAATTGTTTGTTTTATTAAAAAATCAAGAAGCGTATTCGATAATCAAATATGCTTCTTTTATGGGGCGACTCATTAAACTTAGGCATTATTTATTTTACTACAATTAATCGATCTTTATTTTCATTTACTTTCAACGAGTATTCCTGACCATTTTTCAAATGAATCGTAACCTTTTCTTCCTGATAACTTTCATCAATATAGATAAATACATTACCAACTATTTCTATATAAATGTAACCTTCTCGTTCACCTTGTTGTAAGTCCAATAACCCATAACCTACACTTTAATAATTAAATATAGCAATGGCAGGTATATCATCAATAGTAATAGTAAGAGCAAATGCCGTTAGCTCTCCATCTTTCCATTCATCTTGTTTGGTGATTTTTGAGATTTCTTTACTTTTTCCATAAATAAATTCGATTTCTCTCCACAGTTCTTGGTGTGTTGGATATTCGTTTTTTGACCAAGTGCCTACTTGCGTTACTTGTCCTTCCTTACCAACATGTAATGTCATACCCATTGTTGGTGTGATTAACTTCATTTACTGTAAACTCACCAACCCTATATCCTTCTTCATAATGTTTTGGTACAATGTTGAACTGCTTATTTGGATAGTATTTTTTCAAATATTCAATGACTTGTTCATATCGCTCCGCATGAGTGTTTACTTTTAACGAAGGGTAGTTTACATAGTATGCGATATATCCAATAACAAGCGTACATGTTAACACAATCGCCCATTTTTTCCGTTTTCGAAAAATAAGCCAAACGATCATTATTACAACTAGTATTATAATTGCAATTAGAGCAAAATATATATTTTCACTAGGACTCACACAATTCTCCTCCTTACACTTTAATATTATTTTCTCTATCTGCCATTTCCATAGTAAAAGCAACTTTTTTCTTTTACTGTATATTAGTACACTATTAATTCCCCTTAAATTTTCCAGTAACTTGCTACGCTATTATTGTAGGCAACAACTTTCCACTGCAAGATTCTCTACTGTATTTGATGATATTTAATATTACTGCTTAGCTTAATAAATCACATCAAAAACATTATCTTACCTCTGAAATCTATCATCATATGAAAGACCATTCAAAATAAATAGTGCATCCAATGGACTTATAAAAAACTAGAGTACATATGTACTCTAGTTAAAAAACCCAAAATTTACATAATATTAACAAAACTCTTTATTTTATATAGTAAAATAGAAGTGAATCTATTAGCCTGTTTATATCTAGGAGTCGTGAAAATGGTATCAATTGGAGATATTAGTAAAAAAGTACCTGTTGTTCCTTTAAGTACTAGAAGTTCTGAAGTCAATCAGATCTTTGAAGATGCACCTGAACTAGAAGGAATTGTCGTAACAAAAGAAGATGAGCCTGTTGGCCTTGTAATGAAAGCTCAATTTTACCAAAAAATCTCAACGAAATATGGTTTTGACCTCTTTATGGGAAGACCAATTGAACTAATAATGGATCCTGCCCCTTTAGTTGTTGACCATACTGAATCAATTACAGTGGTCAGTTCCAAAGCTATGAATCGTCTTCAAAACCATCTTTATGATTATGTTGTTGTCACGAAAGAAGAGCATTTTATAGGTATCGTAAGTATTAAAAACCTCTTAATTAAATTAGCTGAAGTACAAGTCAATCAGGCTATGTATGCAAATCCTTTATCAGGGTTACCTGGAAACAAACTAATTGAAGAAAAAATGCAGGAATTTCTAAACGATGATATGAATGCCTTTTCCTTCTTATATATCGATCTAGATCACTTTAAGGAATACAATGATACATATGGATTTAAAAAAGGCGATTTACTTTTAAAAGAAGTATCCAATCTATTAAGTAAAAATATTTTTCTTCATGACGATGACCATTCATTTGTTGGTCATATAGGTGGAGATGACTTTGTAGTTATCCTACCACACCACAATTATCAAGATATATGTAAGAATATTGTCTCAGAATTTGACGTTCGGATTAAGCAATTCTATCACGCTACTGATTGGAAAAATAAATTTGTCTATACAAAAAACCGTCATGGAATAGGTTGTAAGATTCCACTAGTTTCTTTATCAATTGCTGTAATCACAAATGAGTTTGAAAGACACGAATCAATTGAAACAATTAGCAGAATAGCCGCAGAGGTAAAAAAGCGTTGCAAGACGAAAGATTTTAGTTGTTATATGAGTTTTGAAAAATCTAGTGGAGAATTTTGCTTGCCATCACTTTGTACAAGCAAGTGATGAAATCCTTCGTATTGTGAAGTGAATATAGTGATCGAGTCCTTAAATGTTCTACGAACAATGTGCTTTGATTTCGAATTATTTTGGCGAGATACATGTGGACTTTCACCTATTTTAATCAACTGCATAGAGTAAACGTGAAGGATTTATGAGAGGAGATTTTCAACATGTATCCATATGATCGTCAGTTTACAATTCAAATCCCTGGTTTTCAGCAATTCGGACCTCCTAGCGGTGGGTTTGATCAACCTCCATTTGGTCTACCTGGAGGTGGATATGGCTTTGAACAACAGCCTCCATTTGGGCCTCCTGGTTATCAAGGAGGACTTGGAAGCTCTGGTCAAGTTGGTCCACCACAAGGACCACCGCCAGGTGAGATTCCTCCTTTACAATCACAAAGTCAAGTAGGCATTTATGCAGTAGATCCTGGTGGAATTCGTCGATGTTTATATCGTTTTACGTATATTCGCTTAAATAATGGTCGTAGCTTTTGGTTCTACCCAACATTTGTAGGGCGTAATTCAATTGCTGGATACCGTTGGAGAAGAAATCAGTATCGCTGGGTTTACTTCGGAATTGACCTGGATCGCATCAGTTCGTTTAGTTGTTGAACTGATTAAGGAACCGCACCTTAAAGTCGGTTCCTTTTTTTGCATTTATACGCGAAAACCTTAAGTATCCAATCTTAGTTTTATGCTTGTACGCCTCAAACAATGTCGGAAATACATTTTACATAGGAAAATCAACTTTCCAATTCCTAATATAGGGAGAAATTGTAAAAATAATATACTTTCTACATGTAAAAAGTATAGAGGCAAGCTAAAAACGAACTAGGAGGCCTTTTTATGACAAAACGTAATATTAAAACAAAGTCAGGACTTCAAACTGCTAAATCTATTACTGATCCTGAAATTTCTAAAGACCTTACATCAATCAATAAAAAAACAGAAAAGACTCGTCCACGAAATCAATGAGTCATAAGTAGTCTATGGGTTAACTAAAACTAATAAAAGGTTCTCATTGACGTGTTATCTATCGTCTATGAGAACCCCAAAATAGTCTATATAATTACACTTCACAGGCATGTTTCGATAAAAAGGCATGTCTGCGTTGAGCTTGTGAAATTATCGTTTGGATTTCATTTTTATAAAATTTTATATGAGCACCGGTCAGAGCAAAAAGCATTTCATTTTCGAGCTTCAAGATTAGCTCTTGTTCCTCTTTAGTTAATAATGGTTCTTCCTCACTCATCATTACCACCCCATTTAATTATAAAGTTATATATTCTTACAGGAATATGAATTTTGAAGCAGTTTTGGCGTTCAGCTCTTTGCTTAGACCTTCTTTAGTCTGATAAAGGTGTTTTCACTTTTTATATTATATCCTTCGAAAGTCAGATAAAATTTATGACTGTCATTTTAATTTTGTGCCTTTATGAAATCTGAACCAACCCATTTTATAAAAGAAGCACACCATCCCAATACTTATTAAACCCATTAGTCCAAGGACAATAAAATAACTATACCTGCCAGTTAATTCAGGCATATGTTGAAAATTCATTCCATATACGCCCGCTATAAAAGTCAAAGGAAGAAAAATCGAAGACATAACTGTTAACGTCATCATGACTCGGTTCATGCGATCAGAATTGATGGATAAATAACTGTCTCGAATATCTGAAGAAAGTTCTCGATTCGCATCAATCATCTCAACCAATTTTAATAAATGATCGTATATGTCCTGAAAATAAATATGTTTTTCTTTTAATGCATTTAACCTAGAAGAAGAAATAATTCGATAGAGGAGATCTCTCATTGGCACAATCGTTCTTCTTAATCTGTTTAATTCTGAACGAATATCAAACACCTGCTCCATAAGCTCACTAATGGTTTGATTACTTGTATTATCTTCAACCTTATTAATGTGATCTTCAAGTTTATAAACAGGTGGGAAATATTCATCCACAATTTTATCCATGATCTGATATAATATTTGCATTGGACTACTTTGAAGGTTTGACTCCTTTTTTACTAGGTCCCAGAGATTCCTTATGCCATAAACAGATTGTTTATGAAACGTTACAATATACCTATTTGACACAAAGAGATCAACCTCGTCAGCCTCTAAAGAATCTTGATTAATAGAATGAATGACAACAAAAAAATAATCTTCATAAAAATCCATTTTTGGCCTTTGTACAAACTCCAAGCAGTCTTCAATTGCTAATGGATGAAAATGAAAGAAAGATGAAAGCTGTTTCACTTCCTCTTCAGAAGGCTCGTGGAAATCAACCCAATACCATTTAATGTCTGGGTTGATTAATGCTTCAAGTTCAAGACCATATATAACTTCCTGCTTTGTTGTAATAGCTAATGTGTGTATCAATATTTTTCACTACTCTCTTCTATCATTCACTATCACTATACCCTTTCAGTTCCCCTACTAAACAAATAACTATTCTATAAATTATGAAATAGAAAAATGATGACATGACATTTAAAAATGGTAAAATTACTCGTATATATTATTTTACAAGGATTTTTTATACCAAAAAACTATGTAATTCTTTAGTCTAATACTTTATTGGAGGTTTAAAATGGAGCATTTAGTTAATTCCAAAGTCAAAGAAATAGAAATTTCGGGAATACGAAAGTTTTTTAATCTT
Source organism: Bacillus sp. (in: firmicutes) (assembly GCA_031180405.1). Lineage (GTDB taxonomy): Bacteria > Bacillota > Bacilli > Bacillales > Bacillaceae > Metabacillus. The sequence goes on from JAPSLU010000004.1 coordinate 34,090, forward strand.
GTATCTGACTTTGATGATGTGATTTCACTAACGATTGGACAGCCCGATTTTGCAACACCAGAACATGTTAAAGAAGCAGGAATAAAGGCCATTCAGGAAAACTTTACAACTTATACACATAATGCAGGTTACATTGAATTACGCGAAGCAGCAAGCCAGTTCGTTCTTAAAAAGTATGGGCTTAGTTATTCTCCAGAAACAGAGGTTATTACAACAGTTGGTGCGAGTCAAGCGATAGATTGTACATTCCGTACATTGTTGGAAGAAGGTAGCGAAGTGATATTACCCAGCCCTGTTTATCCAGGATATGAGCCACTTATTAAACTTGCAGGTGGTGTTCCAATTTATGTAGATACAACAAAAACGGATTTTAAGCTAACCGCAGATCTCATAGCTCCTTACATAACTGAAAATACGAGATGCGTTGTGTTACCTTATCCCTCTAATCCTACTGGAGTAACGCTTAACAATGAAGAGCTGCGTGCAATAGCAAACTTAGTTAGAGGCAAAGATCTATTTATTTTATCAGATGAAATATACAGCGAGTTAGTTTATGATGGTACACATCATTCAATTGCTACCTATTTACGCGACCAAACCATTGTGATTAACGGATTATCAAAGTCACATAGTATGACTGGCTGGCGTGTTGGATTCCTTTTCGCGCCGGAATCTGTTGCAAAGCACTTATTAAAGGTTCATCAATATAATGTCTCTTGTGCCACTTCCATTGCTCAAAAGGCAGCATTAGAAGCTCTTACAAATGGAATTGATGATGCAAACGCAATGAAAAATTCCTATAAAGAAAGGTTAGAATATGTTTATGATCGATTGATCAAGATGGGATTTGACGTGGTAAAACCTAATGGGGCCTTTTATTTATTTCCGAGCATCGCTCAATTCAACCAAACATCCTTTGACTTTGCTTTGTCACTAGTAAAAAATGCTGGAGTGGCATTGGTTCCTGGAAATGCTTTTTCAGAATATGGTGAAGGTTATGTTCGATTATCTTATGCTTATTCAATGGAACAATTAAAAGAAGCAATGGATCGAATGGAGTCTTATATGAATAATTTCTTTAATTAATTAAATCGTTAACCTTCTGAAACAGCGGCAAATGCCGTTGTTTCAGTTTAACGATTACTTTATTCACATGGCAATAGAACGGTAAATGTGCTTCCCTTTCCTACCTGACTCTCGACAAACATGTTTCCATTATGGTTTTCAATTATTTTGTATGTAATCATTAACCCCAAACCATTTCCTTTTTCCTTCGTAGTTAAGAATGGTTCACCGATCCGCTTCATTAATTCTGGAGAAATACCCTCTCCTTCATCTTTTACAGTTATCCGTACTGATTGATTAAGTTTCTTTGTATGGACTGTAACTTTTCCACCTTTAGGCATTGCATCAATTGCATTTTTGAACAGATTAATAAACACCTGTTTTAGCTGGTTTTCATCACAGTTTATTAGTAAATCTGAAGAGGAATGCTCTTGTATAATTGAAACATTGTTCATATTTCCTTGTGTTTCCAAAAGAACTGCAACATCATTAAGCAATGTTACCAAATTTGTCCTGCTGAATTTTGTTTCTTGGGGTTTTGCTAACATAAGTAACTCACTCAAAATCATTTCAATACGGTTTAACTCAGAGAAGATGATTTGAAAATATTGATTATGATGAGACAATTCAGGTTGCATAATTTGTAAAAATCCTTTTATTGCAGTTAACGGATTCCTAATTTCATGAGCAATACCTGCTGCTAGCTGTCCTGCAATAGATAATTTTTCAGATCTAAGCATTAATTCTTCAGTCTTTTTTCGGTATGATATATCTCTAAGGATAACTTGAACAGCTTGCTCACCGAAGTACGATGTAGGGATACATACCATTTCTGTGTAGATTTTTTTATCTTTAGGAATTAACCAGGTTTGTTTGCTAAATTGTACATCCGATGTTCCATCTAAAATAGATTTCAATGAGTTAGTCATAGTCTGATGATCGCTAGGATGTAAATAATCATATATATTTCGACCTAACATTTCTGGGTAATCTTCAGCCTCAAAAAGTTTAACACCTGATTCATTCATAAACACCCATTTGTCATGATGAATAACTGCAATTGTATCAATGGAGTTGTCAATCAACCTTTGGTATCTTTCCCTGCTCTTTTGAAGTATTTTTTGGAAATTTCTCCTTGAAGAGATGTCATTTAGGACTACTAATTCAGCAATTTCTCCTTTATACTTTGTTAATGAAGCCATGATTTCAAGATTAATTTCTCGCCCATCCAAGGTGTGCCATGTTTCTTCAATAATACCGATTTTTTCCCCTCGATGTAATCGATATTCTCTGTTTTTAATAACAACATGATACCCTTTATCAATAAAATCAAAAGCCTCCTTGCCAAGTAACTGTTCTTTTGAATTTGCACCTAATAATTCTTGAAATGCATCATTTACAAAACAAAGTTTCCCATTTTTTGAAATAAAAACAGGTGTTGGTAAATCCTTTAAAATGGAATATCCTTGATCAAAAAATGCAGGCTCATTTAATATTTTTTCCTTCTGTTCACTTTTACTAGAGTTCGTAGTAGTTTTTTTATTTAATGTCTTCATTTTAAGAATGACCTCTTGGTCTTCTTCTTTGACATTGCTTCGAATAAAGTCAATATTAGCTTCAAACCATAAATATCGACCAGACTTTGTAAAAAATCGAAATGAACATGGATAAAGATGATGTTCATTAAAAAAACTGCTTTCAACTAAAAATAAATCCTCAATATGAATAAAGTCTTTCATATACTTTCCGATTAGTTCAGAGCTTGAATAACCGATTGTTTCAAATGAATTTGAAGAGATGAATTGAAAGCGACCACTTGAAGAAACAACAGCATATAGTTCTAAAGACTGATCCACTTCCTCTTGACTTGCTAAGCCTCTTTCCATTGCTTTCCCACCTTTTCTATGACCTATATACTAGTTCATTAGTTTTATATAACGAACACATCAACAACTATCACTAGAAATTCCATTTTTATTCTAACTTTACCTATTCTATCCATCTAGTAAAAAATCCTTTTTCACCCGAATTATTCCTTTAAAATAAGTGTACATGGTTATTCGAGATTGTCAATGTATCAAATTTAATTATTCTTAGTTTAGCGTTCCAATACCTTTTATCATCTGTGACCACTAATTATTTTGCAATAAGCTACCTTGTTTTCTACTCCTACAAAGTGATTAAAAAGCCATTGTGAGCTCCAAAAAGTCACATGCAGTGATCCATTCTACCAGGACCTAATCCACCTTCACCGAAAATCGCATGTCCATGTAGAGCATGATAATAGCCGAATACTGGCATTTCTTGTGGCTCCTTTGTATATATGAAACTAGAGTCATAGATTGTTCTTGTACTTAGGTTACATAAATGTTAGGGAAGTTACACTTCAGAGTACAAAAAATTTAACCTGCATCACTTCCTTTCAACACAAACTTACTGATCGGTATGTATGTTTCTATTTTATAATGAATCCTGCAGTTATTTTAATTTGCACTTTTAGTGTGAATGTATTATTTGAAATACATATAAAAAACTTGGCTTTTCACCAAGTTTTTATCCCTTGTATTCCCCATTATTTTTTGATGCTTTTTCTTTTCTCGCTTTATCTTTGTGGATCTTATTTGTCGCCGCACTACCCATCTCATGGCTAAATTCTGAATCAATCACACTGGAATCAAAGCCCTTTTTATTTTTTTGTTGTGGATCATTTTTTTTCGTACGTTTTGCCATTTTCATCACTCCTTTGATTATCAACGTTATTTTGTGACGGTTGAAATGAAATATGCGTTACTTGTGATTGGTAATAATGTGCAAAAAAAGAAGAGGAATTATTATTCCTCTTCTTTCGCTAATTTATCTTGATCAATTTCAGTCGTCGTTACATATTTCTTCTGTAAGTCGATATACGCTTTAACAATCCTATTTGCAATATGTTTGTTTACAGCATCTTGGTCATTGCTAGCCCATGGAACCACAACACTAAATGCAATCTCTGGGTTATTTGAAGGGTAGTAACCAACAAAGTTGAGGTTATTTGTCTGCTTACCCCAATACTCGCGTTTAGGACCATAGTAATTTGTTTGTGAGGTTCCTGTTTTACCTGCCACATCATAATCAATATAAGCAGACGCAGTACCTGATGTCACAACTTGCTTGAATCCTTGCTGCACTTGTTCTATTTCTTCTTCTGTATTATTCACACGATTTAATACAGTAGGAGCTTTATCCACTGCAATTGGACCTAATGTAGAATCTTCAACAGGAGTATGAATACTGGTGACAATTCTCGGTTGTACGCGTGAGCCTCCATTTGCAATGACCGAGACATATTGTGCTAATTGAAGCGGAGTATACGTATCAAACTGACCAATAGCGATATCTAAGATTTTACCAGCCGTGTCTGGTGTACTAAGTAAACCAGATGATTCCTGTGGCAAGTCAATACCTGTTGGAACTCCTAAACCAAATTGCGCAAAATAGTTACGAAGCTTTTGGAAGTCTTCGGTAGAAATGTTTAAAGGACCATTTTGCACATATGTTACATCTGCAATTCTTAAAGCTACATAAAACATATAAACGTTTGATGAAAGCTTTAATGCACTTAAATCTGTCATATACCCAAGGTTTCTATAGGAACCTTTTGGAGGAGTTCCTTTAAAATAAAGCTTAGTATCATAATATCCTTGACCGATTGGCATGCCATCTTGGTAACCTGAAAGCACGGTTGCCCCCTTAACAGTTGATCCCGCTTCATATTGAGTCGCAAAGGTCCCATAGGCAAAATCGAGCATATCACCATTCCGATCATCAGGATCTAGCATCTTACCGACCATCGCTAAAACATCCCCTTGATATGGGTCCATCATCACAACAAAGGCTCGGTCCATAAGGAAGTGACTTTTACTTGCTTGTCGAAGCTCTTCCTCTACTATTTTTTCTACTTCCATTTGTAATTCCATATCAAAAGAAAGTTTTAAGTCGTATCCTCGTTGTCCCTCATCAATTACTTTCTCAGAAACGATATTTCCATTTTTATCTGAAATATATTCAATCTTTGCTTTTCGAGGGTTGAGGTAGTCCTCATATTGATATTCAAGATAACTTTTTCCGACACGTTCGTTTCTTGCATATCCTCGTGCATTATAATAGTCTTGACGGGATTGAAGAATACCCTGCTCAGGAGAAGTTACCCCACCAAAAATTGTTTGTAGAGATTCGTAGGGGTACTCACGACCCCAGTCAGTTATTACATCAACACCAGGTAATTGCTCTAAATGTTCAGCTACAAGAGCAACCTCTTTATCCGTTAAATTTAATGATTTGACGACTTGAGGTTCATACTGATAACCAGATGAGAATCGAGTATAAATATAAGCAAGCTCCATCTCCTCTAAGCTATTTTGAATTTTCTGGACTTCATCAGCTGGAACACGTTCAACTTGTAATTTATAAGTCTCTGATGGTTCTAGCGTTAATTCGTTTTCTGATAACAGCTCTTTTGCTTCAGTAGGGTGTGTAGCTAACCAATAATCACGAATGTCACGATCTTTTAATTCATTTTTCAAGTATGATTTTTCATAACTAATATATTCTGAAAGCTTTATTGCAGTAGAGATCTTATCTTCCGCTTTTGTAGTTTTGTCTACTGTATAAGTGATTGCTGGGACCCTTTTATTATCGACGACAACACGGTTATAGCGGTCATACATCTTTCCTCGTGGTGCTGGTAGACTTGCATAATCAGATTCTGTCCTTGATACTTCCTTTGAAAATTCTTCCCCTTGAACTATTTGAACGACTCCCAACCGGACGATCAAAGCAACAAATAAAAGAAAGACAAGAAAAAAGAAGACATTGGTCCTCACGTATCTTGATTTTCGTAATTTACGTTGTTCTGATTTATTTGTGTTTTGTTCTGTCAAAGAACTCCCTCCTATCTTTTTTATTCTTTATCTATCTTAAAAAGTTATTATTATTTTTTTGCTACCCTTTATTTTACCACTAATATAACGGAACTGATAGATTGGTTTATGACAGTCATGTGAAGGAAAATAAGTCAAATAGCATAAACAGGAGGCTATCCCATTTAATCAGACAGCCTCCATATATATATGACGTATTTGAGGAAGAGAAGTTACAAAAGTAACAAAAATTTTGCTTTTTATCATTATTCTGCCCATAATTTCACTAGTGCTTGTGTACCTTTATCTTTATACCCTGCTTTTTCAAGCTGTTCATATAACTCATGTGCTAGTTCTAATCCAGGTGTGTCAAGTTCCATAGCTTTTGATTCATCAAGTGCAATTCCCATATCCTTTATGAAATGTTTGATAAAAAATCCTGGTTCAAAATCATCTGCTAACATACGTGGAGCAAGATTGCTTAATGACCAACTACCTGCAGCACCTGTTGTAATACTTTTTAACACATTTGCTGGATTTAAGCCAGATTTTTTCGCATAAGAGATAGCTTCACAAACGCCGATCATTCCTGAAGCAATGGCGATTTGGTTACACATTTTTGTATGTTGACCAGAACCAGCTTCTCCTTGGTAGACAATGTTTTGTCCCATGACTTCAAACAAAGGAAGACAGTGGTCAAAAGCTTCTTTATCTCCACCAACCATAATCGCTAAACGAGCTTCTCTTGCACCAATGTCACCTCCAGATACAGGTGCGTCAAGCGATCTTATACCCTTTGAATTAGCTTGTTCATAAATTTTTTTTGCCAAAGAAGGTTGTGAGGTAGTCATATCAATCACATATGTACCGGGCTTTGCTGAAGAAAGAATTCCATTCTTACCTAAGTATACTTCTTCAACATCTTTTGGATATCCAATCATAGTAATAATAATCTCACATTCATTGGCCAACTCACTTATTGATTCAATCCAAGTGGCACCTAAATGGATAAGCTCTTCTGCTTTTTCCTTAGTCCTTGTAAAAATACTTAACGGGTAGCCTGCTTGTAGGATATGTTTTGCCATACTTTGTCCCATAACACCTAGCCCGATAAATCCAACCTTTTGCTTCATTGTTTTTCTCCTCCTCAAAAAACCTTTTAGATAATGGCAGTTTTCGTTAACTTTGTTGCTTTTTTCATATCAATGTCACTTGAGGTTGCAAATGGCCAGTAACAATTTATCCCCACTTTCTCTTCATTTTTAAAATGTAATCAGGAGAAGAAGCTCTTCCCCTCGATTGTCAAATTGATTTAACCATTCCTCCATCAATTAAAAATGTTTGACCAGTCATAAAGCTGTTACTGTCTGACAATAGAAATGCAACATAGTTTGCGAATTCCTCTGGTAGACCATATCTTCCTAGTGGAATGGTGTTTCTCATTTTCTCTTCTATCTCTTGCTTAGAAACCCCTTGATTTTTTGCAGTTGTTTCATCTAAAAAGGCTACACGGTCTGTTGCTATACGACCTGGAGCTACTGTGTTTATTAAAATTTGATATGGTGCAAGTTCAGAGGCTAATGTTTTTGATAATCCAACGATTCCCGTGCGAAATGTATTTGATAAAATCAGACCTGGTATCGGCTCTTTTACGGAGGACGAGGCAATATTGACGATTTTACCGCCTTTTTGTTTCATATATGGTAATACTTCTCTTATGATGCGGATATAACTAAGAAGATTTAATTCAAAAGCATGTTGCCAATCATCGTCAGACATCTGTTCGAAGGTACCTGCTGGGGGCCCCCCTGCGTTATTGACTAATAGATCAATAGAGCCTAATTCATCTACAGTTGTTGAAACTAGCTTTTCAATCTCTTGTTTATTTTTAATATCGCATGTTTGATATACAATACGATTTGAATTCTTTTTCTCAAGTACTGCTTTTATCTTTTCTAATTTTGCTTGGTCACGGCTAGAAATCATGACGTTAGCACCCTGTTCAAAGAGTTTCTCAGCAATTGCTTTGCCTAATCCTTGACTTGAAGCGATAATTAGCGCATTTTTACCTTTTAAATTAAGATCCATATTGTTCACCCCTTATGTATAATAACTTATTTTACCATGTATATTAGCTTAGGTTAAAATAAAAAACTCCCATCAATAGATGAGAGTCGAGGAATATTACGTAAAATATTCAACTTTCGCAGTTGGAAAATAATGATCAACATAATCCTCAAGTGTTTCTCTTAATTCTTGTTCTTGGTCTTTTTGATAAATATACTTTCCAATTCCGTATCTTCCCCATTTATATCGTCTTTCTTCTTCATTTAGTTCAAGCTTTGTTTTCGGGTAGTTTTTTTGAATGACTCTTTTAGCTGGCTTTGTAAAGCGATGTTGAATCATTTCAAATGTTATATCGTCTCGAACATCTTTTGGCAAGGAAGCATCGAGTTTTTCAAATAAGACTTTATAACCGTCCTGCCACCCCTCGTGTATATAGATAGGTGCAACTATAAAACCTAATGGGTAACCTGCTTTTGCGACTTTAACTGCTGCTTCGATACGTTGATCAAGTGGTGAAGTACCTGGTTCAAAATTTTTAATGACAAAATCAGCATTAATACTAAAGCGGAAGCGAGTTCGTCCATTGTGTTTAGCATCTAGGAGGTGGTCAACATGATGAAATTTTGTAACAAACCTCAACCTTCCCATATCAGTTTGACCAAAAAATTCAATCGCCGATTTCAATGAATGGGTTAAATGATCAATACCGACGATATCAGATGTACAGGAAGCTTCAAAACGGGTTACTTCTGGAGCACGTTCCTCCATATAAGTTTGTGCTTGTTCAAGTATTTCTTCCACATTCACATATGTTCTGATATATGGTTTACTTCCCATTGTTGTTTGAAGGTAGCAATAATGACAATGTCCCATGCATCCAGTTGCGAGTGGGATTGCATATTCAGCAGATGGCTTCGAACTGTCAAACTCTAACGTCTTTCTAACCCCAATAACTAATGTCGATTTGGCGGTTCTATATTGTTGTAAATGATTTTTCCCTGGAATATTACGAACTTGATTATGCGATGTCGTCTCTCTAATTTCAAGACCCATTTTTTCAAATTTCTCTTTTAGTTCAACACCGCGAGGATATTCCAATGCTCTTGGTTCTATATAAACTAATTGTGGAACAAAAGGTTTAACCATGATAGTACCTTCCTTTACCGGTAATCATAAAACAATGCTATACAACTTTACATTTTGCATTTCGTTCCAACAATAGTCCCTAAAATAATTTCCTATTTTCTATTGCTTAATCATACTGTTTATAGTCAAACAATTGATTGTAAAGTTCTTCAGCTTCTTCAAAGCTTGAGAATACAGCATCATCTTCAGCAAGGGGATGGTACGCATCATGGAGAAAAATGGCTAGCTCCTGCTGATTATTTGGATGTTCAACAATCTCTGCTTTTTCGATATTAGCGACGTTCACAGCATGTGGGTTTCGATAAATGACATACACTTCTTCTCCAACCTTAAATGGATTCATCCAGATTTTCTCCCTTCAACTTAACTAAAAATAGCTTTCCCTAATAAAAAATTTCTACGCGAAAAAGGACAGGCACGAGGCCTGTCCTTTCTATAAAGATTAATCTAATTGAAATGTTTCTTTAACAAATGCTACAACTTCTTCAGTTGTATCCATTGATAAAACAGTTTCTTTGATGCTTTGAGCCTGTTCTTTTGATAATCCTTTAATTTGTGTACGTGCAGGAAGAATTGACGTAGCACTCATTGAGAATTCATCAAGACCTAATCCAAGTAGTAGCGGAATCGCAATCGGATCTCCAGCCATTTCTCCACACATACCTGCCCATTTACCTTCTTTATGTGCTGCATCAATAACCATTGAAACAAGACGTAAGATTGCTGGACTATAAGGTTGGTATAAGTAAGATACGCGCTCGTTCATACGATCGGCTGCCATTGTGTACTGAATTAAATCATTTGTTCCGATACTAAAGAAGTCAACTTCTTTAGCAAATTGATTAGCCATAACAGCAGTTGAAGGAATTTCAACCATTATACCAATTTCAATGGAATCAGACACTTGAACACCATTCGCAGCAAGCTTTGCTTTTTCTTCTAAAAGAATGGCTTTTGCTTCTCGGAATTCAGAAAGTGTCGCAATCATAGGAAACATGATTTTTAAGTTACCATAGCTGCTAGCACGTAATAATGCACGCAATTGTGTACGGAAAATCTCTTGTTCTTCTAAGCATAAGCGAATCGCTCTAAATCCTAGGAATGGATTCATTTCTTTTGGAAGATGTAAGTATGGTAATTCTTTATCTCCACCGATGTCTAACGTACGAACAACAACTGGTTTATCTCCCATTCTCTCAAGAACTGTTTTATAAGCTTCAAATTGCTCATCTTCTGTTGGAAGTTGATCTCTTCCCATGTATAAGAATTCAGTACGGTAAAGACCGACTCCTTCACCACCGTTTTCTAACACACCTTTTACATCATCAGGAGTTCCGATGTTTGCTGCAAGCTCAACATGTTCTCCATCTTTTGTAACAGTTGGCTCATTAACAAGCTTTGCCCATTCAACTTTTTGAGCCTCAAATTTTGCTTTCTTTTCTTCATATTGTGCAATGACATCTGATGAAGGGTCAATAATGACATCTCCATCAAGTCCATCAACTATTACCATTACGCCGTTTTCAATTGAAGACGTAGCTTGCTTCGTACCAACAACAGCTGGAATCTCCATTGAACGAGCCATAATTGCTGAGTGTGATGTACGTCCGCCGATATCTGTTGTAAAACCTTTAACAAACTGGCGATTAAGTTGCGCTGTATCAGAAGGCGTTAGATCTTCAGCAATGATCACAACTTCTTCTGAAATTAAGCTTGGGTTAGGTATTTGAACTCCTAATAAATGAGCAATCACACGTTTTGTTACGTCACGAATATCTGCCGCACGTTCCTTCATATATTCGTTGTCCATTGATTCGAACATTGCAACGAACATGTCAGCTGTTTCTTTCATAGCAAACTCAGCATTGACACCTTCAGTATCAATTTTATCGATTACAGGACTTAACAACTCTGGATCACTTAAAACAAGTAGATGAGCTGCAAAGATCTCTGCTTTATCAGCACCAAGTTCACGATTTGCGTGTTCTTTAATCTTTTCAAGCTCTGACTTTGATTTGCTAATTGCCTTATCAAAGCGACCTTTTTCTGCTTCTCTATCTGCAACAGTTTTTTGTTCAATCTTTAATTCAGGCTCTTCAAGACGGTATGCTTTTGCGATAGCAATACCCGCTGAAGCTCCAATCCCTTTTAGGTTAGTACTCATTATTCGCCTAGCCCTTCATTTTTTAATGTTTCTGCTAAACCAGCAACTGCTTCTTCAGCATCAGAACCAGCAGCAACGATTTTGATTTGAGATCCTTTTGGAATACCTAAAGACATAACACCCATAATAGACTTCAAGTTAACTGTTTTACCATTGTACTCAAGGTTTACATCTGCATCAAATTTGCTCGCTGCTTGTACTAATACTGTTGCTGGACGCGCGTGTATTCCTGTATCTGCTGTTACTGTAAATGTTTGTTCTGCCATTTTTCATCAATCTCCTTTAAAATTCCACATATTTTTCAAGCTTTTATTTTATCAGCCACACTAGTCAAAAGACAAGTGTTATCAGAAATTAACCTTCAATTGAAATCACATCAGCATCTTTAGCTGCAACATTTCCCTGTGCTTGTAGCTTAACTGATTGACCATCTCTTAAGTTTGTAAATACGATTGGTGTAATGACTGATGGTGCATTTTCTTTTACGAAGTCAAGATTTACTTCAAGTAATTTTTGACCTTGTTCAACAACGTCGCCTTCTTGAACAAATGCTTCAAAGCCTTCACCTTTCAAGTTTACAGTATCAATACCGAAGTGAATCAGAATTTCTTTACCGCCATCAGATTGGATACCAATTGCATGTTTTGTTGGGAATACATTTAAGATTTTACCATTAACGGGTGACACAACTGTTCCATTTGTAGGTAAAATCGCAAAACCATCCCCCATCATTTTTCCAGAGAAGACTTGGTCAGGTACTTCAGTAATTTCTTTAATTTCACCAGTAAGTGGTGCTACAAATGTTTCATCGATTACTTCATTTTTAATTCCGTCTGCAACAACATCTTCAACTTGCTCTTGAACTTCTTGTTCTTGTGAGTGTGGTTGTGCTGCTGTAGGGCGTTTTCCAGACATAACGTCTTGAATTTGCGTTTTTAAGTTATCTGATTTAGGACCAAAAATCGCTTGAATATTATTTCCAACTTCTAATACACCTGAAGCTCCAAGTTTTTTAAGACGGTCTTTATCTACATTCTTACTATCATTCACTGTTACTCGTAAACGAGTAATACATGCATCTAAATGTTTAATATTACCTGAACCACCAAGAGACTCAAGTACTTGTGATGGTAAATCTCCAGCAGAACCTTTTGCTTGTCCTTCTTTAGCAGTCTCAACAGTAGCTTCTTCACGACCTGGAGTTGCAAGGTTCCATTTACGAATAGCAAAACGGAATCCGAAGTAGTAAATAACCGCAAACACTAAACCTACAGGGATAACTAACCACCAATTTGTTTGTGAATTTAATACCCCGAATAGTAAAAAGTCAATTAATCCACCAGAGAATGTCATACCGATTTTAACATCGAGGATATGCATAATCATGAATGATAAACCTGCAAATATTGCATGGATACCGAATAATACAGGTGCAACGAATAAGAATGAGAACTCAAGTGGCTCTGTAATACCTGTTAAGAAAGAAGTTAATGCAGCAGAACCCATTAAACCTGCAACAACAGCTTTATTTTCTGGTTTTGCCTCATGGTAAATAGCAAGAGCAGCAGCCGGTAATCCAAACATCATGAATGGGAATTTACCTGTCATAAATGTACCTGCTGTTAAATCCTGTACTCCATCTCTAATTTGACTAAAGAAAATTGTTTGGTCACCACGTACTGTTTCACCCGCAGCGTTTACATAGCTACCAAACTCAAACCAGAACGGTGAATAGAAAATATGGTGTAAACCAAATGGAATTAATGATCGTTCAATAACACCAAAGATAAATGCGGCTATCGTTCTGTTTGCGTCTAATAAGTTTGTTGAAAATGCATTTAGACCTGATTGAATAGGAGGCCACACAAAGTACATGACAATTCCTAGTAATACTGTAGCAGCAGCTGTTGCGATTGGAACGAAACGCTTTCCTGCAAAGAAACCTAAGTATGATGGTAATTCAATTGTAAAGTAACGATTATACATAGCAGCAGCAATAACACCAACGATAATACCACCGAATACACCCGTTTGTAGGGTTGGAATCCCTAGGACATTACCATATGCAGCACTATTGTTTGCTAAGAATTCAGTAAGCTCAGCTCCACCACCAGGTAGAATTCCTAAGCCTTTAAGGATACTACTCATGGTTACATTCATAATTAAATAACCAATTAATGCAGCAATACCCGCGACTCCGTCACCATTTGCTAAACCAATAGCAACCCCCACCGCGAATAAAACAGGTAAATTTGCAAAAACAATGTTACCGGCATTTTCCATAACGCTAGCGATTAAAACAACCCAGTCACTAGTTAAAAATGGAGCCAAATCTGTTAGTGTCTGGTTTTGAAGAGCATTACCTAATGCAAGTAAAAGTCCTGCAGCTGGTAATAAAGCAACTGGTAGCATGAGAGCACGTCCAATTTTTTGCAGGACGCCAAATGCGTTTTTAAACATAATACAACCTCCTATTTACTATCATATTCATTTAATAAAAGTATGTTGAAGCTAAAAAACACCCTGGTATTAACCGGTTACAATAATCCATCAAATTGGTTTACATACAAAAAAGACATGGTGAACACGTATTTCTACTGCTATTAGGTATAGTTCCCCAAAATAGCAATTAAAAACACCTTGTTCACTCATGCCTGATCGAATCAGTAACACGTGAATTATATCGGTTACAATTATTTATTTGTTAATCGGTATAAGTGCATTGTCAGATAAACTGCTTCAGCTTCATATACAGGCTTTTTCAACACCTGTTGCATGACTTTTATCATTTTCCAAGAAGTATTGTAGCATAACGGATATTCTTTTTTCAACAAAAAAGATAATTTTTCTGGTTCAGATACAGACTCACCAGAGTTAACTCTTTCAATAGTATAGCGGAGGTGACGTATTAACCTTAAATAATTTACACTATCACGGTCAACCTTCACTTTTAACGAATCTTCGATCACCTCAGTCAAACGACTAATTAGTTGTGAATACTGGTTTACTTCTGAAAGTGGTTTATTTGAAATTGCGCTGTGTATATGAAGTGCAATAAATCCTACCTCACCTTCAGGAAGTTCAACAGCTAATGCATTGTTTAGCATATTAATTACTTCTTTTGCAAGCTCATATTCGAAAGGATAAAGCGATTTCGTTTCTAATAAAAATGGATTTTTTAAATCCATCCCCTGTTGCAAACGCTTTAACGCAAAAGTAATATGATCCGTAAGAGCGATATGAATATGCTCATTTAACGGCTTTTCTACGCGTTCAAAAATATACCGAATGGCATCCTGAACAACTTCAAGCATTTCTTCGTCAATGTCTGTTAATAACATTTTATATTGCTCTTGTTCTTTTTGATTTGTAAGAACAAACATTTTTTCAAAGCTTTCTTCCTGAATTATATCGCCCTGCTTCTTACCAAAACTAACGCCTTTTCCTATAAGGACAACTTCTCCGTAGGATTCATGTGAAGCAATTAACACATTGTTATTTAATGTTTTCTTTATTTCAAAGGACTCCTTCACGAAATCCACAGCTCCTTTACATTCAATCTTACATATCGTACAAAAGTTAAGCAGGGACGTCAATAAAATTGTCGTATTTTGTAGAAAAAATCTCAGACATTTCTGTTTTATAATTGTCTCTGTTAGATTTGGTTGAAGATATACACATATTCCCCTTATCTTTCTAACATTAATTATCTTCATATTTTTGTAACACTTAGTTAGTAATATGATAATTTTCGGGAAATCTATAATAAAGAGGTGATCTCAAATGAGGAAGGTTTTCTTTTTAATGCATGTGATTGTATGTCTATCTATTTTGATATCGCAAAATGCCAAAGGTGTTAACGAACAGCGTGTGAAGGTATTAGACATAGAAGCAAATTCCGTCGTTTTAGAGCAAACTAGCACAAAACAAATTGATACCGAAGCTATAAAAGCAATTAAAAGTATAAAAAGAATTACGGTCCAAGTTAACCCTCTTCCCCCAAAGGGCTACCTCATAAAAATTCCATTAACAACATCTGTAAAAGTGAAAAATAAATGGATTGAGGATTTTATAACAGAGGTAATGCTTGTCTACAATTTAGAAGATCAAAGTCAATCGAGATTAATATTATATAATGATGAAAACTCCCCGATTTTTTTTGATATTGACTATGATTTTACAAGCTTATTTCAAATGTTAAAGCTACAAGACATACAAAGCAATTTTATCGAAGAATGATACTGTTTCATCATTTTTCTTTGTGATATAATAAAAATGAATGACCGTGGATGTTGCCGCACCCACAGTCTGCAGTTTACTTTGGATCATTTCATTTTAATTCGTAGGCCTCAACTTGGTCTATTTTTTTTGTGAAAAAGCTAAGATGGCAATAATTAAAGATGCGAAAGAAAACATTGAAATTAAACTTTCATATATGGTCAACAAGCATCACCTCCCTTCAGAAGGGGGCTTGTTCGATCCAATTCAACTGCAAACTAATTGTATCATAAAACAACCTACCTATGGAACACATGTTCGTTTTTTTAGTTCCATCAACCCATGAACTCCCGCCTCTATTTTGAAAAATTATACTCTTTTTATCATTACTCTCGGTTTCTTTAGTTGATCCATCATGTTAGATGCAATTTTAACTTTTACAAGAATACCTTTCAATACTTCATCCTCATCTGCAAGATCATTAAGGTATAGATCAGAAAAATCATGTATGACCCTTGCAAGCAATTCAACAGCTTTATCTTGTTCACTCACCTTTACACCTTTTACGTCCTTAACTGAATTTTTTATCATTTCATGTGTAATATTTCGAACCTTCCTTACTGCTTCAAATTCTGTCATCTCCAGTTCTCCTCCCCTTTACTCGTACAAACAAGATTGTCACACTTTCCTACTACCCATCATACGCTTTACCATTAATATTTATGGCAAGAAAAATTCATATAGAATATATGTTCGTTTTCATGGATAAAAGAATATATGTTCGTATATAATAGAGATAACAAAGATCTGAGGTGCTAAAGTATGGCTTACTTTTTTAAATACAGTTGCGAAAACAAAGTTCCGATTATGATTATTTACTTAGCAAAGGATTGTTCGTTTACACAAAGAAAGGTGCTTGTAAAAAAAATTACTTCAGATAAAATTATCGCTTATTGCTATCTTCGAAAGCAAATTCGGTCTTTTTCACTTGACCGTGTATTATCTGTTGGAACTGGTTCATCTTCAAACGCTGTGTAAAATCACTTCTTTCCCTCAATTACAAATCTATTCACTCCTTCTAAACATAGACTCTTAGGAACAGATTGTCTGTAGGTTTTACCCTGTTTTTTTGGGGTATTACATAACTAAGCGCGATACAAACACCACCAACAGATACATCTTAAGACGCGTAACAAAGGGCGCGGCCTAGGAGCCGTAACGATATAAGAGAGGCAGGGCTTATATCTTAATGCGTCAAAAAAGGTTAAAAACTAACCCTATATTTACATAGTAAAATAACCTATTAAAGAGGCTGATCACTGCGATGTTAAAACGTAGTGACCAGCCTCTACCAAGTTATTTAAATCGATAACTCTTGTGATAGTTTGTAAACATCCTCAGGTAAAGAATCACGTACTTTTAAGATCTCAATAATATCTTGATCAACAATTTCTTGCTTTTGCATACCGACAGCACGACCACCTTTACCTTGAGTCAATAACTCTACTGCCCTAGCTCCTAAACGAGAAGCCAACACTCGATCAAAACCAGTTGGCGATCCCCCTCTTTGGATATGCCCTAGCACTGATATTCTTGTTTCCAATTGATATTTTTCTTTCAATTTAGTCGCAAGTTCATTTGCAGAACAAACACCTTCAGCTAAAACGATAATTGAATGTTTTTTGCCCCTTTCAATCCCTTTCTTAAGCTTTTCTACTACTTCAATAAGCTCATAAGGTTTTTCAGGAATTAAAATACTTTCAGCACCAACAGCTAATCCAGAAAACAAAGCAATATCACCAGCATGACGTCCCATTACTTCAATAATAAAGGTTCGATCATGTGATGTTGCCGTATCTCTTATTTTGTCAATACTTTCGATTACAGTATTTAACGCTGTATCATAGCCAATTGTATAGTCTGTTCCAGGGATGTCATTATCAATTGTTCCAGGCAACCCAACACAAGGAAACCCTTTCTCTGTTAACTTCGCAGCACCACGATACGAACCATCACCACCAATAACAACAAGCCCATCAATTCCTAATTTCTTCAGCTGTTCGATGGCTTTATACTGTGATTCATCCTTCTTAAACTCCTCAGATCTAGCCGAATACAATATCGTTCCACCGCGATGTATGATGTCCCCTACTGAGCCTAACTCAAGTTTTTTAATATTGCCTTCCATTAAGCCAGCATAACCCTGGAAAACACCATACACCTCTAAGCCTTCATAAATTCCCTTTCTTACAACAGCTCGGATTGCCGCATTCATACCTGGGGAATCTCCGCCACTAGTTAACACAGCTATTTTCTTCATCATCTAACCTCCTTTAAAGTAACAAAACGCTTAAGTCTGTATATTCAACATAAGGAACAACACCTAACGAGTCAAACACAGTCCCATTTGATTGAACCTAGTTGCTTGTAACCCGAAATTTCTAACACACCAATGTCTCATGTATTTAATGAACAAACAAAACCCCATTTCTTGAAACACCTGATTTTTTTAAAAAGAAACTGACAGACATCAGGGTTGGTTTATATTTCTTTCGTTCATCAGACGAGATAATGTTAATATTTATATGTATTGCTGAATGCAACAATATTGTCTCCAAAAAATCGGCAGATTCATTAGAAAAAACAGCCTACACATTTACTAAAGCTGTTAAAAGGGTGCCATATACATCAAATACGATTACCGTTTGTCAACCCGAAAGTTCCTCCTTCTTAGATTTTCCTCTTTTTTTCATTCTAAACACCTTGTACTTTATTGTTTACCCGTTCATTGTTTAAAACAAACATTCGAGATTGTCGAGAGACACAACGTTAGCCCAGATGGGTTAGTTTTTTAAAATAGTAGAAAAGTAAGCGCTATTTAAAAATATTCACTACTAGTAGAAAGATACCTTGAACTGAAGTGAAATTAAAAATGATGACACAAGTGTTGTGTTTTTCATTCATTTCAAAACACTTGTGTCACCTTTTACCTTTTAATTGCTCGATACCCTGCTTCAACCGCTTCTTTTTCTGTACAGAATATTTCTTCCGGCTTCGTTACTTCATAGGAAGGAGATTGTTCGGTGTGATAAATTTTCTCTCCCTTTGAATTAATATTCCCTTTAATTGTGCAGTCGGTATCAGAAGAAAGACTATCATTATTATTTCCTTGTTCTTGATTGTCTAACTCCTCTCCCTGAAAACCTTTATCTGTCGCATAGTTTTCAATACTCCATATACCAATTTCTTCTCTTTGAGCTTGCTTTTGAATATGGTAAAACTCATCAACATATTTTGTATTCGGCTCAAATACATACGCCACCCTTGCTAAGCCTTTCTCAAGTAACATTTTATTTACCATCTGACCATTATGGTAGACATACGCAAGCAAACGACCATATTTGTCTCGCTCTCCTATGCCTAATTCGACTTGAATTTTTTCTCCAAACAATTGTTTTTTCATAAAGTTACTAGCTTCTGCCCCAAATGGCTGTACAGCATTTGATGGATGAACCGTTTCAGGAGTATCCACTAATAAAAGTCTAATCGTTTCTTTCTTCCCATCAATCAAAACATGAAGAGTATCACCGTCTACTACCCTTGTTACATCTGCATCAAACATAGTAGAATTTGTTTGTTCACTATCACAACCGTTTACAAGAAAAAAGAAAAAAAATAGCAATAAATATTTTCTGCATTTCTCAATTATCTTCATAACATCCATGTTCCTTTAGGCCTACTTAACAATGGTAAATTCTTTAGGGAATTTTGTTAACGTTTCATTTCCTTCTTTTGTAATCAAGACGTCATCTTCAATTCTCACTCCACCAATTGAAGGCACATAAATACCAGGTTCAACTGTGTAAATCATACCTTCTTTTAAATATTCTTCATTCGTGTAGCTCATTGAAGGATATTCATGAACATTAATACCTAATCCATGACCAAGTCGATGTGGAAAATACTCTCCATATCCAGCCTCAGTTATGATTTGTCTTGCGATCATATCTAAATCACCAATTCTTTTTCCAGGCCTACTATGCTTTAAAGCAGCCATTTGAGCTTGAAGAACAGTATCATAGATATTCTTCTGCTTTTCGTTTGCTTTTTTAAACACTACAGTCCGCGTTATATCTGAGCAATATCCATCTAATATAACTCCAAGGTCAAATAGAACAAAATCTCCTTCATGTAGTGTTCTAAGGCCCGGGTTTCCATGAGGATCACCTGATTTTTCACCGAATAACACCATGGTTGAAAATGACATCTCCCGGATTCCCTTTTTCTTTAACTCAAATTCAATTGTCGCTAAAACTTCCATTTCAGTAACACCATGTTTAAGTGCTTCCATCCCAATTTGGACCCCAAAGTCTGCTAGTTTGGCAGCTTCCTTCATAATCTCAATTTCTTTTTCGTCTTTTATTACCCTTAGTTGATTTAAAAATCCTTCAGCAGATAATATTTGTGGATTTTCTGTCATCCTCAAAAGGGTTTCTACTCGAATATAAGGAGTGACATCTTGTTCAATAGCTAGCTTTTGAACTGTTATCCGTTGCTTTTTCAACCTATTTTTTATTAGCTCCCACGGATCTTCATGATCACTATATCCCATCAGGTCATATGACCATCCAGCAGCTCTTGCTTGGCTTACTTCCATGTGAGGACAAATGAAAAAAGGTTCATGTTCTTTAAACAAAAAGACACCTATAAGTCTTTCATGTGGATTTGTATAAAAATGTGTTAAATAAAACACATTCTCCTTGGATTGAATAAAACATAGATCAATATCTTGTTTTTGAAGCCATTCTGTTACCTTTTCTAAACGTTGTTCCATTTCATTCACTACCTTTCAGTAAACAAATTGCCACTTTTATGATAACAAGCACCACAGTAAAGTACAATTTGAAAAACTTTTTACCACTCTTAAAGCGTTGCCTTGAACCGTTGAATACCTAAATGGAATTTATAAGACTATGAATAATAATCCTGTTTGTTGTTATGAATGCTGTCATGATGGATAAAATGAAGGCTGTAGATCACTCTTAAACATTGATTAAATAGGTTTAGTCATCGATATAACAACCTATAGTAGGAGGTACGATTCATGAAAAAGAAAGTTGTCATTATCGGGGGAGGACTCGGTGGTATGTCTGCAGGCATACGGCTTGCCGCAGATAACTATGAGATTACAATTTTAGAACAGGGAGAACGTTTAGGTGGCAAATTAAATAGACGTGGGGGAATGGGCTATACGTTTGATACGGGTCCCTCCATTTTAACAATGCCTTGGGTGCTTGAGCAGCTTTTCCACCATGTTAACCGCAATCTATATGACTATATTCAAATTAAAAGAATTGAACCGCAATGGAAAACATTTTTTGAAGATGGGACAACAATCGATCTTACAAGCGATATTCCAGAATTAATAAGACAGCTAGAATCCATCTCAAAAGAAGATGCTAATGAACTGTTTAGTTACTTAAATTACTGTAGCAAAATGTATGAGTATAGCTTAAAAAGTGTATATAAAAAAAGTTTGACTGGTTTGCAAGATTTACGTTCAATGCACAGTGTGAAAGAGCTCCTCTCCATGGATCCAATGAAAACGATGAGCCAAGGAACGAAGAAGTTTTTCAAAAATAAAAAACTTCAACAATTATTTAATTATCTCATCATGTATGTAGGTTCTTCACCATTTCTTGCTCCTGCTTTATTATCTCAATTAGCACATGTTCAACTTGGATTAGGTATTTACTTTGTAGAAGGTGGAATGTATCAGATTGCAGATGCAATGTCGAGGGTGTTACATGAATTAAAAGCAACTGTTCATTTGAACGCAAAGGTAAAGAGGATTGTGACAACAGGAACACGTGCTACAGGTGTAGAACTTGAAAATGGTCTTATCCTTGACGCAGATCATGTTATTTCCAACTTAGATGTTATTCCAACTTACAAGACATTATTGGAAGGCTACACCGACAGAAACCAATTGAAGCATGAGGAAGAAAAATTCCCACCAACTGTATCTGGTCTTGTCTTTTTGCTCGGCGTAAAAAAAGAATATCAAAACCTTGCTCATCATAACTACTTCTTTTCTGAAGATCCAGAAAAAGAATTCGATCAAATTTTTAATAAAGGCATGGTAGCCGATGATCCGACCGTTTATATTGGGATATCAGCAAAATCTGATGATACACAAGCACCTCATGGTAAACAGAACTTTTTTGTTTTAACACATGTACCTCCATTAAAAGATGGCGAATCATGGGATAGCAAAAAATTCGAATATCGTAAGGTTATCCTCGATAAACTTGAACGAATGGGTGTAAAACACTTAACTGAAAACATTGAATTTGAATACATATATACGCCAAACGATCTTAAAGAAATATATGGAGCAAATGGAGGCTCTATTTACGGAGTAGTAGCTGATCGTAAGAAAAACGGTGGCTTTAAATTCCCAAGTAAGAGTACAATAGTGGAAGATTTATATTTCGTCGGTAGCTCGACTCATCCCGGGGGCGGAGTTCCAATGGTAACACTCTCAGGTCAATTAACCGCTGATCTCATTTTAAAACATGATGTAAAATCCAATCATGAGAGAGAGATTGGTTAATATAAAATCCCCTGCATCTTTTATATCCTAAATTGCAGGGGAAAAACCAGCAATTATATTGATTTCCTAACCTCTAGCTATTATTTTTGTATACTTTTAGACATTGTTTACTTCTTACTAAAAATCAATAAATGAATCTTTTGTTTACGTTGTTATGAGTCAAATCTATCAATAATCAGTCAAAAGTAACATTTGTAATATGTTTTTAACATTTCAATGATACTAGATAAGTTCTTTTTCTTGTATAATTATCCTATAAAGCAATCTTTCTTCCTTCTAAGGAGTTGTTCGGTGTGCATCAATGGATAAAACGTCATTTAGTCTTTATGCTTTGTATTATAGGAATCATCGCCCCATTTGTAGGTATGTCATTAATAGATACATTTTACTATAGTACAATCGTCGGGTGGGTGTTTGGCTTTTGCTGCTTCGTGACTTCATATATCATCGTAAGCAAGCGACCGGATGAAGAAGATGGGTCAATGCCAACGGCTGAAGAGACAATTAAAATGTAAAATAGAGGAGTACCATAAAAACATATTATGGTATTCCTCTTTTCAATTATATCCCTCTTAATAACCGCAAACCATTTAATATAACAAGAATCGTACTTCCCTCATGACCGATGACTCCTAATGGCAAGTCAAGCACTTGGAAGAAGTTCGAGCAAATTAACAACGCAATAACAGACATTGAAAACACAATGTTTTGTTTGACAATTAGATTCATTTTTTTAGATAATGTTAATGCACTTGTCAATTTAGATAATTCATTTTTCATTAAGATAATATCTGCTGTTTCAAGGGCCACATCTGTTCCTTCCCCCATGGCAATCCCAACATCTGCCGTTGCCAGTGCAGGTGCATCATTAATACCATCACCAATCATCGTCACTGTTCCATATTTTTCTTTTAATCTTTTAACTTCTGTGACCTTATCTTCAGGTAAGCATTCTCCTTTATAATGGTCAATGCCAAGCTCTTTTGAAATGGCCTCAGCTGTTATAACACTGTCCCCCGTTAACATAACCGTTTTAATCCCATTGCTTTGTAATAAACGAATCGCTGCTTTCGCTTCTTCTCGGACGACATCTTTTAAGGCAATCAATCCAACGATATTTCCTTCACGAAGAACATAAACAATCGTCTTACCCTCTGCTGCTAGTGTGGTACTGACTCCATTTTGAAAATTTTGTGCCATTTCATATCCTACAAAATCAGCTTTACCAATCTTCCAGTTCTTTCCGTTGATGTCTGCATTAATTCCATACCCTGATTTTTCATTAACTGATGTCATTTTTGCTACTCTATTAGGAAATTCGTGGGTAATTTTAGAAACAATTGCTTTTGCAAGTGGGTGATTAGATTGATTTTCGATTGATAATACAACTTCATAGAAATCGTGAACATCTACTTCATCAGAAGTAATGATGTCTGTTACCTCTGGCTCCCCTTTTGTTAACGTACCTGTTTTATCAAAGACAACAACTTTTGTTTTACTTAATCCCTCAAGATGCATGCCACCTTTAAACAATAAGCCATTCCTTGCACCATTTGAGATGGCAGATAATGTGGCAGGCATAATAGACGCTACAAGGGCACAAGGAGAAGCAACAACCATAAGGACTAATGCCCGGTAAATCGTTTCATTCCAGCTCCAACCAAGTAAAAAGTGTGGCAAAACCATCATTAAGGCAACCAATGCTAAGACAGCTTTCACATAAGTTCCCTCGAATTTCTCAATAAACTGTTGTGAAGGAGTTTTTTCCGATTGTGCTGATTGAACAAGATCTAAGATCTTTTGAAACATCGATTCCGAACTTTTTTTCATAACTGATACTGATATTGAACCATTTCCATTTACTGTTCCAGCAAATACTTCATCGTTTATTTCTTTTTCAACAGGCATTGATTCTCCTGTTATCGCGGATTGATCAATCGAAGTTCTCCCAGATAATATATAACCGTCTGTCGCAATTCTTTCACCCGGTTTTACTAGGATCGTATCTCCTATATCTAAAGAAGAAACATGTACACGTCGTTCTTTTCCATTTGATATAAGCAGTGCCTCTTCAGGTTGTAGGCTCATTAATGCTGAAATTTCGCGTTGGCTTTTGTTCATTGTATACGTCTCTAAAGCCCCACTTAAAGCAAAGATAAAAATTAAGATTGCTCCCTCAGCCCAATATCCAATAATTGCTGAACCCACAGCTGCGAAGATCATGAGCAATTCTACGTTCAAATTTCGTTCAGCAATCGTTTCCTCAATTCCTTCTTTTGCTTTGGCATACCCTCCAATAACAAAAGCTAAAATAAACAAAGGTATTGCAACATTTTCATTTCCTTGGACATTAAAATACCAACCAAATCCAATAAGTATACCTGAAATTAGTGCATTGATTAATTCGATATGTTCCAGCCATTTTGCAAAAAAACGATTTTTATTTGAGTCAACCTGATGGTCAATTTGTGCAACTGTATTTACATCCATATTTATACACCCCTCTAATTGAGAATAAGATTCATCTTCACCTTTTTAATATTTTCTTATCAATCAGTATTATTACGCTTAAAACCCTTATAATTTAGTATATAATAAGATTATATCAAAAAAGAGATCATTTTCAAGTAATAATTATTATAGTTATTATTTAATAATTATTATTGATAACGATAACCCTTCTCACTCTTTTTCCTTACCCAATAATATAGAGTAATAAGCAATCAGAAGTGCCTTAGTTTTCATTAGACAAGAACAAAAGCGAATCAACTTGATCAGCTTCGGTCTAATGGCCTCGCGGCTAGGCATCTAATTTTTTGCTAAAAGTACGCCTATTGGAGCTAGATATCGCGCGTTTTATAATTCCTACAAAATAAAAGAAACAGCCTCTTAAACTGTTTCTTTTTACGTAAGTTTACATTTGTGAAGTCGCATGGTGAAGCATTGTAGCATTCACTGGACCAACTATCTTTTTCTTAATCACTCCACTTTTGTCTATTATAAAAGTTGTTGGTATCCCAATAATTCCATATTTTTTTGATACATCCCCATTAATATCCATTCCGATTAAGAATTTTATTTGCGCATTTTCAATGAATTGAACAACGGCTTGTTTACTTTGTTCTGATGACGTAATATTAACACCCATTAATTCAATATCTTCACCTTTTTCAGAATAAAACTTATTTAACTCCGTTATTTCTTCCTGACAATATGTACACCAAGTTGTCCAGAAATTTAGGACAAGCGTCTTTCCTTTGAAACTCTTTAACTTAATCAACTGCTCTTTACTTGTTTCAAGTGTAAAGTCTAACGCCTGTTCACCTTCATTATTTGCATTTACAACTTGATTGTTAGTAGTAACAAAACTTACAACTAGCAAAACCAATATCATCCGCTTCATAAACCTTTTTCTATTCATTACGATCACCTTCATTTCAACAGCTGTATCATTACTACTGTTTCCCAAAAATAAAAAAGGTATGTATAAAGGCAGTGTATTTGCCACTTTGCCCTCATTAATACCTTTTAATATGTGTATCTTTTTCTCATAAAATAAACGCTAACACCTAGCTTTTTACAAATGGTTACATAATGCATAAGCATCAAAAGTACAGCTCCCATATTCATTCCAAGGATAACGCCAATCATCTGAAGGCTTTCCATAGACCCAAGCACATACATCATACCAAATGAGATAATATGTGACCAAATAGTATGAAAAAGTGCATCCTTCACAAGTCCTAAGCCAATTAAATAGGCTTGCATTGGAATGATAAAAAAGTGGAAAAGGAAATATGGCCACAATAATTTTAAATAAATAGATGCAGATGATGAATCAAAAAACAAATGAGTTAACGGTTCTGCAAATAAATACATCGCAACAACCGACACAACTCCATACAACAAGGTAATGGTCATGGATTGTTGGAGGAGCCGAATTAATTTGTTATTATCATTGTTTGAGTATGCCTCTGATACATTTGGAATCAACATGACCATAAGAGAATGTCCAATAAAGGCTGGAAAAAAGCCAATCGACATGGCTACACCTGCAAGCATTCCATAATGCTCATTTGCCATGACACTAGAAAAACCTGCTGCTATTAATGCTCCCTTAACAAGAAAGGGCTGGATCGCATGTGTAAAGGAGTGAAAAAGCCTTAATCCTGTTGTTGGTAACGAGACAGCGAAAAGAGCTCGCCGCACTTTATTTCCTTTGATAAATTTCTTGTTTTCCTTACTAAGAATTTGATATTCGATAAAATACATCGCGACTAAATACGCACAAACAAGAAGTTCGCTTCCAATTAAAGTAGCTAATGCAATTAATAATGCTAATTCTAAGTTGAATTGGAAAGACTGATACACCCAATACAGGATACCGAGTTGGACAAGCTTTTTAATAAAGTTTGAAATAGCAATTTTCCCCATATGTTGTACACCCATAAAGTATCCCCTTGCAATCGAAGTAAACGACACTACAGGAATTAATAGAACAAACAGCCATTTTACATATGGATGATAACCATCTAATATAGGTAAATATGGTAGGATTACAATTGCACAAACTACAAAAAAACATGTGGAAATAATGGTAAGAACGAAAGTGTGCTTTAACATGTAAAAATGTGTTTCACGCTGTTTTTCTGCAATAAACTTTGAAATGGAAACAGGAAGCTCAAGGCTTGCAATAATCACAACAAAAAAGATGATTGGAAGTATGGACATATACAACCCCATTCCTTCTTCACCAAGCTCCCTTGCTAAAATCATGTTAATGAAAAACTCCAAACATTCTCCAAAAAAGGCGGCTATTACAAGTAACAATGTTCCTTTTACAAAAGTATTCATGATGTCTCTGTCCCCTTATCTTTCACATGTCCATTAGTAAACAATATGAGACAGGGTTCTCAAATAAACCAAGCTATTAATACTTTTCTAAGATTTTTTACATTTTGTCAGATTAACTGTCTATTTTTTGGTAAACCTTTTTCTTTATATTAGTCAATGACGCCAGACTCCGAAATGGTAACTTCAGCATTAATATCAACTTCCAATTCAGGTATTTTATCCCGCCACTCCTCAATCTTAAACGTACGTATTTGCGAGCGCAGATCATCTCCAATTCCAATTGGATCAATTTTTAGCTCTTTACACCTATTTATAAGGGCCAACGTTTCTTTTTTCACTTCATCTTCAAAGGCTTTAGCAATCTCTGTTTTCACTTTTGGAGTAATTTTTTTCCCTGTGTATTCGTTTATATATCCAGTTAATCTTATATCAATTTTCACTTTAAGGGGGTTTGAAGATACGGCCTTTAATTCTCTGTCTGAAGACAAACTTTTCACGACCGCAGAATTTTCTGAGTCTGGAATTTTCACTGTATATGAGCCTTTCGTATACTGATCTGTTAACAATTTAAAAAAGATTAATTTTTCGTTTGAAATTTCCCCTACTACTTTTTCATCATCCATGAGAACAATACCGTCAATTTCAACACTTCCAGTCTGATCATTTTTTTTAAGGATTGGAAGAAAGGGATCCTGTCCTTGCGAATAATGTTGATACAAAAACAAGTGTAAGTTTGTCCTTGGTAAATCTCGATTCTCTTTATTTTGTACTATTAAATTTGATAAATATTGCGCTGCCCCTACTGTTGAAAATTCAGCCTCTAGAACTGACTTTGCTTCACCCCTTGTTACAGCCAATAACAATCGTTCACCAATGGATGCATCTCGTTGGAGTGTGTCTACTACTTCTGTCAGTCCTTGTTTAGCTAATTTTTCACCAAATAAAGCAATCTGTAATTTCCCAATTACTAACGGATCAGGAGATTGTTTTTGCATATCTGATATGACCTCACGACTAAGCTCTGATTCAGAGACAATTACATAGTCCGTAACTGGTTGATCCTTCATATAAGTATTCACATTTGCCGAACCCCGAATTTGCTCATTTTCTGTTAAGTCAAATCCCGCTGCAACGACCAGGTTTACATCATCAATAACTTCCTTCTCAACACAACCAGTAAGTGTGAATACTGCGAACGCTAATGCAAGTAACATATTTTTCATCTTTTTCTCTCCTTAAATTTTCTGATGATGAGATTGAGAAAAAAGAGAAATGGAATATAACCAAACATCATATAAAAGCCCACTTTTCCCACTAAATCATTTAACATATTAATATGTTCTCTTGTTTGAGAAAAGGAAATAACGATCAATGTAATGAACATTACAATAATAAGTACAAGCCTTTGATTCACTTTAAATGTGTCCTTTACAACTCTACTCGCACACCAAAATGTTAAACAAACATTGGGTAGGATAATTAAACACCAATTTGCAATACCAATATATTCAAAACGTTCCACAAACGGCATTTCAATGATTTTCCATATGGTCAATGTTGCCCATACATTTTTTTGTAGCTGTTCTTCACTAAAATAAGCTAATGAGACCATCATAATTAATGTATAGACTAACGTGCTAAAAGCAACACCTATATGAGCCCATTTTTTTGACTTCTCTGGGTTTTTGATAAATGGATAATAAACCAGAAGGGCTTCAAACCCAAGTATTGATAAAGACATATTTCTTGTTGCTGTAGCCATGTCTTTAAACGAATGATTCAACACTGGTTGAAGGTTACTTAAATCTGAAAACTCGAGAGGAAACAAAAAGGTTAGCAATATATAGCTTGGCATGATTACCCCGAAGAAGCTAATCCCAGTAACGACTCTAAAACCACCACTAATGATGTAATACACAAGCAATAAAAAAACGGTTGTGAAAATCCAGATATTCAAGTCAGGAAACATCCATACTTGTACAATCTCAATATATGTTCTAAGAACTGTAATCGCTAACAAACAAAAATAAATAGCGAAGACAACACTTAAAAGCCCGCCAAACCACTTACCAAAGAGCTTTCTATGTACTGTAACGACATTTCCCTTTGAGTCTTTTAAGATTTTATAAATCATCCATACAGAAATGTGAACCATGATGCCTGCTAAAATAACCGCAATCCAAGCATCTCTCCCCGCTTTTTCAGCAACAACTCTCTGAAAGCCCAGTACACCAACCCCAAATTGAAGGGAATGAATTAAATAAAAAACTAAAAACGGTGATACTTGAAATCGCTCAGCAATTTTGATCATGGAACTCACCTCACTTATTCATCAATATCTTTGTTTTTCCTTGCCTTTTTAGATGAGAACCTTATCGGCTTTCCAGGGCGCAATTGCTGGGGGCGCCTACTCATTAATGAAAATGGTAGCCTAATTAGCGAATCTTTCATATCCTTTGTTCTTGGTGGATAGATTGGTTCTAAAAACGGCCTCCCAAGTGAGGTTAATTTTAATAAATGAGTCATTAAAAAGCAGAAACAAAGGACAATCCCCAGTAACCCAACCCACTCAGCAAAAACTAAAAACGGAAATCTAAGCATACGGATTGTGTTACCCATTGCATAGATTGGAGTAGTAAATGAGGCAAGTGCAGCTAAAGCAACAATAATAAGTAAAATATTACTTGTTAACCCTGCTTCTACAGAAGCTGTACCGATTACAATTCCACCGACAATACCGATTGTTTGACCAACCTTCGTTGGTAATCTTGCCCCTGCTTCACGTAATAGCTCAATCGTTAATTCTAAAAACAGTGCCTCTAATAATGGGGGTAAAGGCACCTCTCTTCGTGACGATATAAGCGTATTTAATAAATCATTTGGTATTAATTCATAATGATACGTTAAGGCAGCTACATATAAAGGTGTAATTAATATAGAAAACGCAACCGCAAATAAACGTATCAATCGAATAAAAGAAGCATTCACCCAATTGTAAAAATAATCATCAAAGGCTGAAAAAAACTCAACCAATGTCGTAGGTCCAATCAATACATGTGGAGACCCATCAACCATTACGCCAACTTTTCCTTCCGCAAGAATGGATGCTACACGATCTGGCCGTTCTGTATCTAGTAGCTGTGGAAATGGAGAATTATGATTATCTGAGATCATTTGAGTGATGAAAGAACTGTCACTTATTTGATCAAACTCAATTTCTTTTACTCTCTGTAAAACAGTATTATAATTCTCTTTATCAGCAATACCCTCAATGCATAGGATAGCTACTTTGGTCTTAGATAAATCCCCGACCTGGATCTCATGAATGGTTAACTTTTCATCAGGAATTCTTTTCCGAATCAAGTTGATATTTGATTCAATGGACTCAACAAAAGCTTCTTTCGGACCTACAACGCTAAATTCAACCTCAGGTAATGATACATCACGAGCTTTATTTAAGGTTGCTTTTATTAATAAGCAATGTATACCATATTCTGTCATCGTGACGATTATATATCCGTCTAACAACTTCTCTTTCATCAAATTAGAATCTGTTGTTAAGAGAATCTCTTCAATAGGTATTAATTTTTTTAATTCGGCTAGAGAGGTCCAGTCATCACTCTTTAACGATGGCATGATTTTCTTTTGAAGTGTCTCCGTATCAACCAACGTACGAAAGTAGGAGAACCAATATGGGACTTGATTAGTCTCGCCACTATATTGAATAAAATCAGATGACGTTTTAAATTTATCTACAACCTGTAAGAAGGAATCTTTTCCAATATTGCTATCAGACGTCGCTTTACTCATGAGATCACTTTGCACTCTCCATCTAAGTAGTTTTTTTTAGGTTCCCAACTATTGTTAGATTTATGCAATTGTGTGGTTTATCCGCAAATGTTAGCTTAAAAAAACAGAGGGACACCACAAATTGTGGCGCCCCTCTTAATGTCTCTGCTTTTATTTTGCAAAGCGGTGATTACCTATTGTAATTGTTACTTCTTTTGATATAATCCAAGTGCTTTTTGCAGTTTTTGGGTTATAAAAATACAATGAACCTTGACCCCTACCACGAAATGCTAGTGCCTCTTTCACAGCTTCTTTTGCTGATGCATTTGCAGGTTGATTGATTGTACCATTTTGTACTGGTGTAAAAGCATAATATCCTTGATCCTTTTGATAAATAACGCTTTTGATATCATTTGGGAATAATGAACTATCCACACGATTTAACACAACAGATGCAACGGCAACCTTACCTGCATATGGTTCACCTTTTGCTTCAGCATGAACAAGTTTAGCTAATAGGTCCATCTCTGCTGCTGTTATACTTTGGGGTATAACTAACTTTTCACCTACAAATAATAAATGAGATGATTTTTTGTTTGTAGACATTATGGATGAAACAGGGACACCGTATTTTTTACCAATTAACCAAAATGTATCTCCTGATTGAACTTGATGTGTTGTTGCAGCACTAGCTTTTGATTGAGGTGCAGTCATCGCAACAAGCGAGAAAGCTAATGTTGAAACAGCAACAAGTTTTAAGATTGTTTTTTTCATAGATTCGTAACCTCCAAAGGTTCGTAATTTTATTTTTTAACGTTTTATATGCTGATGCCATGGCCACATACACAAGACTAACAGGATTAACCTTAGGTGACACCCCTCAAAATATGGCAGGGATTCCATAAGTTTAAAAGACAGTTACGGACAAAAAAATAGAATTTCCAGCATAAACCTTAAGGATCAACACCTAATTTAGACCCCCTATCTTACTATTTCTATCTCGTGTTAATAGGGATAAGGGTCCAATAAATTTTGTCTTTTCCTATTTCCTCAAGAAAATAGCTTGATATCCTCAATTTGGTAAAATAAGCTTGAATATAGTTCTTAAAAAGATCATTCAAAAAAGATAAAGAGCCTAGAAGATAGGGCTAGCTAGCTTCTAGGCTCTTGTAAATATCGATAGATCACGCTCCCGCCTTGCTGTGCAATCCCTCGAAAATGTTTAAAATCTTCTCTAGTAACAAGGATGTCACGAAAAGGTAGAAATTGTTCTTTTGTAACATGATATTCATGTAGTTCTCCAACTTTTAATTTATCTAAAATTTCATTAATTGTCTGCTTGTCCATATCTTTCCTCACTTTTTAAGCCGTTCTTATAATTTAACATTATAGATAACGCAAAAACTAATTACAAGAATCTACAAGAGAATTTTGCTTCATTCTTACTTGTAGTTAGGCCTTTAACCAATCTTCCAGTCGCTTAAATTCTTTTTTTGCATCTTCCATACCTAGTGAATATAATCCCTCTAGCTTTTTCTTATTTCGTTCGACTCTTCCAACTTTTAAATTAGTACTTGGACTAATCACGAAAAGGTTTCCTTGCTTTTCTTGTTCTCTAATATGTGTCATCGTAGCATTGTACATTTTATCTCTAGATAAAACAGATTCAATTAATTTAGGATATTGGCGATATGTCTTTTTCAAGAGCCATTTCATGTTCGATTTTTTCTTCACATATGATGCTTCTCTCGTTAATATTACAATATTTCGTTTATTACCATCTGCTTCTGCTTTTTTAATTGGGATAGAATCAACAATTCCACCATCCAAAAGATGTTTTCCCTTAAACTCAACAACAGGAGCAATAAACGGTAACGAACTTGATGCTCGAATAACGGTTAGGATTTCTCTACCGTAATCTGTTCTTTTAAAATAGACTGGTAAGCCTGTATGACAATCTGTTGTTGTTACAACAAATTCCTCAGGACCTTGATAAAAGGTCTCATAATCATAAGGAACAAGACGATTCGGTATCTCATCGAATAAAAAGTCCATTCCAAATAGTTGACGATGCTTTATAAAATTCTGAATTGATAAATAATTAGGATGTGATACAAGATCTATATTAACCTTTCGATTTCTGCCTTTTTGTCTTGATAAATAAGACGCTCCAAAGCAGGCACCCGCTGAGACTCCTATCACATAAGGTACGTATAAATCTTGCTCCATAAAATGCTCTAATACTCCAGCTGTATAGATCCCACGCATACCCCCACCCTCTAATACAAGGCCTGTGTCTTTCATGATGAACGCTCCTTTACATGAACTATTTTTTAATATACCATAAATCCCCAGCACATTTTAGTTCTGCGGATTATTGTTGGAGCAATTACCTATGAAACTTAGAGAATACGTCCTTCCGCTTTCCATCATCTGTCATTTTTTTAAGAAAATAAATAGAAAGGCTTTACATGCGAAAAAAAATAGTGTTAAATAATGCTAATAGAGGTTTTAATCACTAAATTAGCGCCCTTGGCTCATGGCGTTAAGCGTATACGTAAATGATTAGCAAGATAGAGAAAATACCTAATCATAGAAGAATATGTAAAGGAGCGAGGCAATGAAGATCGCTAAAGTTGGCAGTATCATTGAATTCAAAGATGGTTTAACAGGTGTTGTTGAAAAAGTAAATGAAAACTCCGTTATCGTAGATTTAACTTATATGGAGAATTTTCAAGATTTAGATCTTGATAGACGTACCGTAGTTAATCATAAAAACTATAAAATTATTAAAGATTCTTTTTCTTAATAGAGAAGGCTCTTTTCTGAAAGATTGTTGTTAGACCTAATAATATGTTAAATACAGTTTTTTCACGCGTATGAAAGTTACGATACAAGAAGAAAAGATGCCACTAGACTTTATATAGTGCTGCTTCATTCAAGTTATTAATAACAACAAAGTTTACGAAAATACCCATAGAAAAAAACGCGAAGGACATTTGTTCTTCGCGTTTTTATTATTCTTCCTTCATTTTGAAAGTTGGCGAAAGAAACGTTATCCCACAATTGGTGCATGCATAATCCCCTGCATATTGACCTAAAAATCGTTGTTCAATTTGTGAATGATTACATGGAGGACTCCCTTTTTCCTCCCATTCTTTACGTAGCTTGGCGGCTTCATGATATTCCAAAAAATGCACCTCCATGGATATGGTCGTTTTTATTAATTTTATTTTACTTTTTACTAAATATTAATTGTTTTTTAAGGCTCTTTTCTGAAAGATTGTTGCTATTTGATTTAATAAAATGTTAAAAACAGAGGTTTTATCGTATAAAAGGTACGATACTTGGAAGAAAAGATGCCACTACTTTATATAGGGATTGTTTCCTTCAAGTTATTGATAACAACAAAGTTTACGAGCATAGCCTTTTTTAAAGAAGGGCTGACACAAGTTCATCCCGTTCGAAAATGTCTGACCGTAGTGCATTCTAAAAATTGATTATATATTAATGTAGTAGTTAAAATAATGTACCAAATCAAATAGAAGTTTTTCATATAAATTATAACTTCGTATTATCGGTTATCCACCATCTCAGGATATAAATCATGATTCATCAAACGATAATTCGCCATTTCCTCATATTTTGTACCCGGTTTTCCATAATTTGTGTAAGGATCAATTGAAATTCCCCCACGTGGCGTGAATTTTCCCCATACCTCAATATAACGAGGGTCCATTAACTTAATAAGGTCGTTCATGATGATATTCATGCAGTCTTCATGGAAATCACCATGGTTTCTGAAGCTAAATAAATATAGTTTTAACGATTTACTCTCAACCATTTTTTTATCGGGAATATAGCTAATGTAGATCGTCGCAAAATCAGGTTGATTTGTAATAGGACATAATGATGTAAATTCAGGACAGTTAAATTTGACAAAGTAATCTCGATTAGGGTGTTTATTATCAAATGATTCAAGTATTTCAGGTGAATATTCAAACAAATATTTAACTCCCTGATTTCCAAGTAATGTTACATCTTTTAATTCTTCATTTTTTCTGCCTGCCATGTTATGACTCCTCACTTTCATTTGTTAGACCCCACGTTTATTTCCCCACACTAAAGTATGGAGCTGTGGCAACACACGTACATCATTTAATTCTGAATCTACAATCACTTGATCGATTAGCCATTCATATTTTTCAAGTAAATTTTGAACAAGACGATCCGTATCCGTCCCAAGAACATTATCATTACCGACTTGAAGATAGAAGGGTATCATTGGATAACGATTGTGTACATTTTTAGCATAATGTAGATCTTCTTCATTAAATATAACTACTTTTAAACTGATAGACTGGTTCGTTTCCAATCTATTTAACTCGTGAATGATGTGATCTAGCTTTTCAAAATCTGTGTTCATGCCTGAACTAGGTGGCTTAGGAGATATGGTTAAATCATCGATTTGCTTTAACCATTCCTGGTATTTACTACCTTGTGTCTCAATTGCAATCTTTTTTCCTTTTTCCTTTAGTAAGGTAATTAGTTCTTGCAGGTTTGCTAAAAGAGCTGGATTACCACCTGAAATGGTAACATGTGAAAAGCGGTCTCCCCCTAATTCCACTAACTTCGACCAAATGTCCTCAGCTGTCAGCTGTTTAATGTCATTCTTCGCTGAACCATCCCAAGTAAAGGCTGAATCACACCAACTACATGAATAATCACAACCAGCTGTTCGAACAAACATCGTCTTTTGGCCTATGACCATTCCTTCTCCTTGAATCGTCGGACCGAATATTTCTAAAACCGGAACTTTCTTCACTCTTGTTCCTCCTTACGTTTTGGGCGGAACACAACATAACTAGTTGGTGTTTCTCTCACAAAAACCTGTATACATTTTGGTTTATTTGGTTTTGTATCTAAGTCTTGTTTGATAACTTCATAAATTGCTCGAGCAACACCTTCAGTAGTTGGAAAATAATTTGGATCTTTTTCTGAAAAAAGATCAGTATGATCATTTAATAATGAGTGATCAAAACGGTTATGAATTAATTTTTTCAATGATGCAAAATTAACTAAGAACCCAGATTCATCAAGTTCATCACCAGCAATTGTTACGTTAACAAAATAGGTATGACCATGTACCTTTTGACATTTACCAGCGTCCTCATGAGGTATATAATGTGCTGCTGCAATATGCATATCTTTATTTAATTCAAATTGATATGGATGCTGTACTTGTGGATAGATTTGTTGCATCATTGTTCATTCGCCCCTTTATCATCCATGTACTCTTCAAGACCTTTTTGACGTAATTCACATGCAGGACATTCTCCACATCCTTCGGCAATAATCCCGTTGTAGCATGTTAACGTCTTGTTACGAACAAAATCAAGAACACCAAGTTCATCAGCCATTTTCCATGTTTCTGCTTTATTAATCCACATTAAAGGTGTATGGATGACAAATGGACGATCTAAAGCTAAATTTAACGTCACATTACATGATTTTACAAATGCATCTCGACAATCAGGATATCCACTAAAGTCTGTTTCACACACACCCGTTACAATATGCTTCGCACCAATTTGATTTGCTAGAATAGTCGCAAAGGATAAAAACAAAAGATTTCGACCTGGAACAAAGGTTGATGGTAGCTCCCCTTCTCTTTGCTCAATGTCAATATCCGCTCTAGTCAATGCATTTGGGGCTAATTGATTCAATAAGGACATATCTAAAATATGATGTTGAACACCTAAATCATCTGCAATTGATTTGGCTACTTCAATCTCTAAGCTATGTCTTTGATTGTAATTAAACGTAACCGCCACTACTTCTTTAAATTGCTTTAAGGCCCAAAACAAACATGTTGTACTGTCTTGTCCACCACTAAACACAACAACCGCTTTTTCATTTTTCATCTAAACCGTTCCCTTCCCAGTAGGTTCCTCGTATAACAGCGATTAATTAACACAAACTGTTTATATCATCATATATATATATTTCTTTATAAATATTCTCACAAAACTTTCTTATAAAGAACAAAAGCATAAGC
Organism: Bacillus sp. (in: firmicutes); assembly: GCA_031180405.1. Classification (GTDB taxonomy): domain Bacteria; phylum Bacillota; class Bacilli; order Bacillales; family Bacillaceae; genus Metabacillus. Next base: position 70,968 of record JAPSLU010000004.1, read on the forward strand.
GCCTTGATCTGCTTTGCGCAATAAGACGCAACTGAATAGAAGACGATCTTTGTATGACCTTGAAGCTAGGCTCTTGCAGTCTAAAACCGCGACAACCTGTCTACAACGACGGCACTTCATCCTGTCCTTCGGGCCCGGTTATCCACCATGCAAGAAATTTTATAATTTTCTTACAATAAAAAAAACACCTTCGAATCGTTATCGAGGTGTCCTGCTTTTGTCCATCTATAATAAAACTTATATCAAAGATATCATAGTTTTTTATAGAGGGTTGTGCTAGAACCTCTACCAATTTTGATAAATCGGATTTCTGTTAAATTTTCAACTTAGAAAATATATCACGAATAAATTGATTTTGCAATGGAATTATCTCAGGAGGAATACGTATGTCTCTAAAACAAATAATTATTCGTGTTCGTACAAGTTTCTGGTACTTGCCTGCTGTTTATGGTATTATTGCTTTCATTTTGGCAATCATCAGTATGGTTATTGATAGATATATGATGAACCAAGGTTTTTCAACAAAAATTCCAAATGTCTTTTTATCAGATACTGATCTCGCTCAAACGATTCTAAGCTCCTTATCGACATCTTTGTTAACAATGACCACTATTACATTCTCATCAATTCTTGTAGTCTTAACGACCTATTTGTCACAATTCTCTCCAAGGACCCTTCAAAATTTTATTACAGACCACCATACTCAGCGTGTTTTAGGTATATTTATTGGTGGATTTATTTATACTGTTATTTTATTACTATTAGTAAGAAAAAATGATACTAATGCTTATTTTATTGTCCCAACCTTCGCTATCCTTGTTTCAATTATTTGCTTAGGTATGTTTGTTTTTTTTATTCACCATGTCACAACCTGGATTAAAGTAAGCAATCTTATATTTAATATTACACAAAAAACGATCCAATCCATTCATGGGCATTTTGTTGATGAGGAGGTCTACAAAGCAGATCCTCCTTGGGAGAATTGGGAATATGAAGAAATTCAAACAATTGAGCCATATATATTAAACAGTAAACGCTCAGGGTATATCGAATATATTGAATTTGATAAAATGATTACTCAAGCAATGAATGATAATGTCATTATTAAGTTAGAGCAAGATCTCGGGAAATATGTTGATCAAGATACACCCCTTTTCTCTATATGGAGACTTAAAGACAATTCTATTGCTGCTCAATATCTATCTTTTATAACGATTTCATCTGATCAAGAACCGGTTCAAGATGTTCATTTTGGTCTTCAAAAACTAGTTGAAATTGCTCTAAGGGCTCTTTCTCCAGCAATAAATGACCCTTATACGGCAATCAACAGTATTAATCATTTGGCAAAAATTCTATCCCTCCTCGGGAAAAAGCACTTAGCCACACCTTTTCATTATGATCAACATAGTCAACTAAGACTGATCTTTGAAAAACCTAGATTTGAAGATTATTTATATGAAAGTTTTTATCAAATTCGTCATTATGCAAGAGATGATGTGTCAGTCATGGCCTCCATTTTAAAGGCATTAGCTTTCATCGCTCATGGGAATTCACCTTTCATTAAAGAAGCTGTTTGGGAATTTGCATTCTACATTTTAGAAGGTTTAAATGAAATAAAATGGCTTTCGAAGGATCGGGTATATTTAAATAAACATTTAAAAGACATTGCAAGGGCTTGTCTCAAGAAAAAAAAAGAAAAGCAACTTTTACTTACAGAAAAAAGGTGAGGAATGCCTCA
>JAPSLU010000130.1 GCA_031180405.1 Bacillus sp. (in: firmicutes)
TCCTTCATGATACTCTTTAGCTACCTTTACCTTTAAAGCATCACTATATTTTTTAGCCATATTAAAACACCCCAAAAGTTAGTTTTTCACTCTAACTTTTGGGGTGCAGTACATTCTCGTGTTTTTTATGTTGGATAAAGAGAAATTCAACCATCGTATTAAAGATAAATTAATGAGAAAATTGGAAAATCAGAATATAAGTATAGATGTGATAAGAGGTAATTTCTACCCGCTATAGTAGAAGGAAGCAAAAGGACCGTCCTCATGCTTCCCCACGCTTCGATGTTTGCTTTATAAAAGGAATGAAGACATTACCATGAAACGCAAGGGTGTGAGCTGCAACTGGAAGTAGAGAACGTCAGTTTCAAATTCAATATCGTTACACTGTATTTAAAGCATAGTGCGAACACAGGAACCGTACCTCTGCTTACTGTTCTTAATAAAGAATAAAATTATAATATTTTTCGTTTTTTCGACAACCTTTGGAGTGGTTAGTCAATATAATGGAACAGTAATAGATAATAGAGATGGAGGATGAAAAAATGAAGAAAAGGTCAGCAAAAATTAGCGCAAATTGGATTGGATGCGATCAATAAATAAGAAGGGGACAGGTCCCTTGACCCCACATTCTTAAAGAGATTCAAAAAAATCAGGGTAAACTATCGTGATTACAGGCTTGCTAGATTGATTTATTTAGAGAATCAGCGTATGACCAGAGTAGAGAAAAATAAATTAAATTAGTTTTTAATGCTTGTCACTACCCGGAAAAATTAGGTGTCATAGGGATACAGAAACGATTAAATGAAATTTAATTTAAGACGTTGGTATGGATGTGTTCAAGGCATTTTGATAAGGACCAAACTTGCCAAGCTCAGCTGTCACCTTTCTAATTGCCTTAGCTATTGTATTTGATAATTTAATATTGAGCCACTTTTTAGTAGTTTGATCACATAAAAAATGAGCCACATGATTCCAATTTAATTAACCTCTCTTATGATTGAAAGTGACCAAACTATCAATTAGGAGAGGAAAAAAAGGATGATCAACATGGCTCAATTTCATAATATCAAATTCTTGAAAGAGGTTGAAGGGAGATATCGGATGAAACCAAGCACGTAATACATCTTATTGATCAATGGCTTGAGGACGATTTAAAACGTTGGGGCAAGCAGAAACACACAGCTGCTAGAATTTATAGAAGATTAGTAGAGGAATATGACTTTAAAGGATCGGAATCAAACACACGAAAATTAGTTAGAAAACGCAAGGAAAAATGAAAGGAAAAATAATGATGAATGTCCGTTTTAGATCAACAAAAGCGGCTTCAGACACCTAGAATTTTTTACTGCGAGAACAAAAAGGTTAGGATTTTATACATTTGAATTTGGAAGAAGTTAAGATTCTGTATTGTGCTTATCTGTAAAAGGCTTATATACTAAGTTAAAGAAATGAGTTTTTGAGTATGAAAGATCTCTATGTTCAAAGGGGGTAAATAATCGATAAAACGTTTGGTTATTAGTGTTAATTGAACGACTGCAAAGGGGTTGCGTAAGGTTTTTTCATAAGAAAGTGACAATCTTATCTTAGAAAACGGTCAAAAGATGATTTTACTTTCTGAACTAATGTAAGCGTTTTACTGGAAGGGTGTAATGGAGAAGTTAGAATCATTTAACAAAGGGGGAAATGAAGAATATGAAAAAGGGTCATGTAAAATGGTTTAGCATGGTGATGATTATCTCACTTTTAGGATTCATACTTTCTGCATGTAGTTCAAGTTCTTCTAATGGTTCAGGTGATGAACAGGTTACATTAAAGTTTCTAGATTGGAATAGCACGAACACTCAAGACACGGAAAAAATAATTAAAGAAACAATCGAAAGTGAGTTACCAAATGTAAAAATAGAGTTTGAATATATTAACTGGGATACAGATTTTAGTTCTGTCATGCAAACAAGGATTGCTGGAAAGCAATTACCGGATATTGTGATGATCAAAGGCGGAGATCATCAGAAATATACGGATCACTTGATGGATCTTTCTTCAGAGGAATTTATGAATGAATTTCCTGAGGACATCCGAAAAGCTTTACAAATCGATGGTAAGGATTATGCTGTTCCATACACATCAAATTTCCAAGGAGTATTTTATAACAAAAGAATTTTTGCTGAAAACAACATCGAAATTCCTAAAACTTGGGATGAGTTCATGGCAGTAGCCGAGACCTTACATAGTAAAGGAATAACACCGTTCACCTCTCACTTCAAAGACTACCAGATAGGCAACTCCTTCAACCAATTTGCAACAATTGAAGTATATTCAAACAATCCGACATGGGGAAATGATTTGCAAAAAGGAGATGTGGCTTTTGCTACTTCACCTGAATTTAAAACAGTTTTTGAGCATTTTGAAGATCTGTACAAATACTCAAATGAAGATCCTTTTGGTCTAGATTTCACAGGAGCTGCAGAAATGTTTGCGAAAGAAGAAACAGCCATGTGGATTATCGGTACTTGGTCAACAGCTCAAGTATTAAAGAACAATCCGAATTTAGAGATTGGATTCTTCCCAACGCCAGCAACGAATGCTGAACATACAAAAATGATTATGCAACCTGACCATACATTCTCAGCAAGCGCCACAACCAAGCATCCAGAGGAAGTCAAAAAAGTATTAGAAATTCTCGCAACGAATAAGGAGCTTGCGAAGAAGTATATTGAGATTGTTCAAACTGATAGTTTAATACCTGATGTTGTCTCAGATGTTAAAGCACCATTTGTAGAGGATATTAACACCTATAAGAGTATCGGTGTGGCTGATGCTAACGTAGGAAATGTACAAATCCCATGGCCGTATCAAGAACAAGCAGGAAGTTATATTGCTGAGTGGTTATTAGGGGACAAAACATTAGACGAAGCATTAAAAGCAACAGATGATTATAAATCAAAGGTGAAATTTGCAACTCAATAAGCGTAGTTGTAAAACAAGAAGGGGATGATCTATATCCCCTTTATCACTTACCTGGGGGTGTGTTATGAAGGTAGGAAATCGAAATACTCAACCTACACATGTTGTTATTCCGACTTCTGTTAGGTATGAAAGGAAAAAACGAAATACAAATAGTATACAGTATTTTTTATTACTGCTTCCTCCATTGATTTTCTTTGTTGTTGCCATGATTATTCCACTTTTAATGGGGGTTTATAACTCATTTACCGATTGGGATGGAATTAGTCTGGAGAAAAACTGGATTGGGTTTGCTAACTATTTGGAAATCTTGAAAGATGAGATGTTTCTTAATTCATTTAAATTTACAGTCATTTTTATGATCTTTAATACGCTGATACAAAATGTTGCTGCCTTTGTGTTTGCTGTTATGCTTGATAGCAGTATTAAGGCTAAGAATTTTTATCGTACAATTATTTTTGCTCCTGTTTTATTAAGCCCTATCCTTGTCGGTCAAATCTGGACGAAAATGTATGGGACCATTCTCCCTAGCATTAATGAGATTCTAGGGTGGAGTCTTAATTTAAAATTATTTTCTAGCCCTGACACAGTTTTAACAGGATTAGTGATCGCAAATAACTGGCAATGGATTGGTTATTGGATGCTTATTTATTTAGCAGGTCTACAAGCTGTTCCTAAAGATATCTATGAAGCTTGTACGGTTGACGGGGGAAATTGGTGGCAAAAGTTTAGACATATCACGATTCCAATGGTTGCTCCTTCTTTTACAATTTGTACGATTGGAATTGCAACTGGAAGCTTAAAGGTATTTGAATTGATTGTTGCCTCAACAGGGGGAGGTCCAGGAGATTCCTCTAAATCGACCATTATGTATATCTATGATAGTGCCTTTATGTCTCAACAATCTAGCTATGCTTCTGCCATGAGTGTTGTGTTTATGCTTGTTTTGCTTGTATTTGCATACATTCAATTAAAAGTTCTACGGAAAAGGGAGGTTGAATTGTAGCATGAGTAAGAAATATACCAAAGGAATCTTCCTTATTCAAATCGTTATCACGGTCATAGCGGTGCTCTATTTACTTCCATTTTCAGTAGCTCTCCTCTACGCGTTAAAATCGCCACAAGAATTGATAAACTCTTCACCGTTCAGTCTTCCTGAAAAGATAGAATGGGCAAATTTCACGCAAGCTTTTGAAGCGTTAAATTTTATTAAAAGCTTTGGAAATACCTTTTTTATTACAGCAAGTGCGGTAGCCTTACTCATACTACTAAGTGGAATGGCTGCTTATTCAATTGTTCGAGGAGGTAATAAGTTTTTTAATGGATCTTATATGTTCTTTATTGCAGGAATATTGATTCCCTACCAGGTCATTTTTGTACCAATGTTTGTCCTTGGTAGTAATCTAGGGTTTATTAATAACTATTTAGGTGTGATATTTCTTTATGTAGGAACAAGTCTACCTTTTGCCGTATTTGTTATGACGGGCTTTATGAAAACCATTCCTAAGGAGATTGAGGAAGCAGCCTTTATTGATGGTTGTTCGGTCTTACGGACATTTTGGGTCATTGTTTTACCAATGCTAAAGCCTGTTGCAGCAGCATTGACTATTATTTTGTCACTGCAGATTTGGAACGACTACCTCCTGCCACTTCTTTTTTTATCAGATAATAGTATGAAAACACTAACTGTTATGCAAGCGACCTTGTTTAGTGCTTTTGAAACAAACTTTAATGTTGGTTTTGCTGGCATCATTCTTTCATCTTTGCCTATCTTAATTTTATTTATTTTCATGCAAAAGCATTTTGTAAAAGGAATTACAATGGGAGCTGGTAAATAACAAATGGAAATTTACGGAGGTTGTTATGGACACAATGAGTTTGTATCATCGTGAATTATTAACAAACCACTATCACCCTAAAGTGAATGCTTATTATTTTAAGCAATGGGATAGTTATCATATGCCATTTCACATACATGATGAGGTTGAAATTATGTATGTGATTGATGGGAGATGTACAGTTGATACAGTCGAAGAATCTGTTACGTTGAAAAAAGGTGATTTTATCTTGTTGGACGCAAATGTGTCACACAGATTAATTGTCGATAAAAATACCCCGTGCAGAATGTTGAATGTAGAGTTTGCTTTTATTAAGAAAGAAGGGTGTTTTCCCTCTATAAAACAATTAGCAGATGAAAATAGTGATTTAACTGAATTTCTGTTATTGCATCACTCTTATGTTGTACTAAAGGATCCAAATGAAATCTATCACACCTTAAAGAATCTCGTTCTGGAACTAGATAAGAGGGAGCCAGGGAAAGAAATCATGATCCATGTGCACCTCGCCCAACTACTAATGCAGATTGCTAGGATGGTAGTGGAGGAGAAGGAAAAGAAGAGCGAGCAACAGCAAGCAAATGTTTATGTAAAGAAAACGATTGAGTATCTTCATCACAACTATGACCGTGATATTCAAGTAAAGGATATCGGTGACTCTGTCAATCTACATCCAGGATATTTACACCGGGTATTTAAGAAACAAACAGGGGTCACCGTGATGGAATACTTAACATCGTTAAGAATGGAAAAAGCAAAAATGTTATTAGCGGATACAGATATTCCGATTGTCGAAATCTCTTATTATATTGGCATCAATAGTCGGCAATATTTTAGCCTACTATTTAAAAAGTATACAGATCAGACACCTGTAGAGTATCGAAAATCGATTGATCAAAATATTGTTAAATTTAGTAGGTAAGATACTAGTATTCAAAAAGGTTAAGATTTTATACAAAATTGAGCCGAAAAGAGTTAGTTGCTTGAAAACGTTTACTGTATGAAAGTGCTAAAATAAACTACATGAAATGAACTTATTTGATGAAAAGGGGAGTGCTGGCATGTCTTTTAAAATTGCGTTCATTGGTGCAGGAAGTATTGGTTTTACAAGAGGGTTGTTACGAGATCTTCTTGCTGTTCCGGAGTTTCACAATATTGAGGTAGCATTTACTGATATTAATGTTCAGAATTTAGATATGGTGACACAGCTATGTCAAAGAGATATTGACGAAAATCAGTTAGACATAAAAATCCATTCTACACCAAATCGAAGAGAGGCATTAAGAGATGCTAGATACATCTTTTCTGTCGTACGAATTGGCGGCCTAGAAGCCTTTCAATATGACGTGGACATTCCCCTAAAGTACGGAATAGATCAATGTGTTGGGGATACACTGTGTGCTGGTGGAATCATGTATGGACAGCGTGGAATCCAAGAGATGCTCAACATATGTAAAGATATTCGGGAAGTGGCTGAACCAGATGCTTTACTACTAAACTATGCAAATCCAATGGCTATGCTAACATGGGCATGCAATCAATATGGCGGAGTGAGAACAATTGGTCTTTGTCATGGTGTACAAGGTGGACATAGACAAATCGCTAAAGCCTTTGGTTTAAAGAAGGAAGAAGTTGATATCATTTGCGCGGGGATTAATCATCAAACTTGGTATATTAGCATTAAACATAAAGGTGAAGATCTGACAGGAAAATTGCTAGAAGCATTTGAAAACCATCCTGAATTCTCCGTCACAGAAAAGGTCAGAATTGATATGCTCAGAAGGTTTGGTTACTATAGTACAGAATCAAACGGCCATTTAAGCGAATATGTACCATGGTACCGTAAACGTCCGGAAGAAATAAATGAATGGATTGATCTTGGAACATGGATCAATGGTGAAACAGGTGGCTATTTACGCGTCTGTACAGAAGGAAGAAACTGGTTCAAAACAGATTTTCCAAACTGGCTGAAAGAACCAGCTATGGAATACACACAAGAAAATCGTGGGGAAGAACATGGCTCTTATATTATTGAAGCGTTAGAAACAGGAAGAGTGTACAGAGGTCATTTTAACGTAGTAAATAATGGTGTGATCTCGAATCTTCCAGATGATGCGATTATTGAAGCGCCTGGATATGTAGACCGCAATGGAATAAGCATGCCACACGTGGGTGACCTACCTCTAGGGCCTGCAGCGGTGTGTAATGTGAGTATATCTGTTCAACGTTTAGCGATAGAAGCGGCAGTGACAGGTGACGATTTCCTACTTCGTCAAGCTATGATGATGGATCCTCTTGTTGGGGCCGTTTGCAATCCAAAGGAAATTTGGCAGCTGGTTGATGAGATATTAGTCGCACAAGAACAGTGGCTTCCACAATACAAAAAGGCTATTGCAGAAGCTAAAGAAAGACTTGCATCTGGTAACTTAATTCCTACAAAAGACTACAAGGGTGCTGCACGCTTAAAGGTAAAATCAGTAGAAGAACTAGCACAAGATAAGGAAGCAGCTAGAAAAAATGCAGGTGAATCCGATAAAGCCATTGAACGCCCATCGGCTGTGAACAGGTAAGAAGGATGGTTTTACCGTCCCGTGTCAGTTGGAGACCTGAAAGGTGCTATCAACACATATGAGGATCTAGCAAGTAATGAGTGAAGTAAGTAATCACCGGTGAAGCAAATATTTAGACAAACAAAAAGGGAAGGAGCCTACGCTCTTCCCTCTTTGCATGAATTCCTCTTCTTGTTCTTCTTCTACAATTTCTTGAGTACTTTCTTCAAACTCGTACTCAACCTCTATCTCTTCTCCATCAGCAATCAACTTTAATGGTAAGTTCAGAGAAAGCATCAAAATCAAGTACCTGCTTTACTTGAACAACTAACTCTTCTTCTGTCATACTTGGAGTTAAAATGAGAGTTCTACAATCGTTTCAGCGTCTAAAATGCCAATTTCGTCTTCAATTTCAAGTTCAAATTCATCTTCTGAGAGTTCATATTCCAATTTGAACTCTTGACGATCTACGTCAACCAGCTCTATTTCAAGTTCTTCTACTTCACTTCCGTTAGAAAGCCGGTCACCATTGCCGCCAATACTCCAACCTCTACTTTTTTCATTTACATTCACTCCTCTTAATCTATCTTCCCGTGAACGGCAACTGGCTGACATGATAGCGGTTGCTATTTTAGTCCCTCTAGTTTTGCGTCCCAAGTTTTCACTAGGTTTGCTCTTAAGTTGATTATAATTTTTTTGTAGAAGATTAATTGTACTATAAATACCTGATTGTCCTCACTAGCTAGTATGGTTTGTTATTTAATTGGATCGTTACCTCCCTTTTTAATGAGAGATCTTCTAATGTTTGCTCAAAAATTAAATTAAGACTACCAAGAACAATTTCTGATTTAGCCAAAATAACACTAAGAAGGTAGGAGCTGTATGGTAAAACCATATCAGAGAGCTTATGGAAAAGAGCAGTAACAGAGAAAGCGCTATGGGGTATTGGGTTATGGATAAGTAATCATGCACCATCTAAGCCAGTATTTCAAAGGATATAATTCCAGGGGATGTTAACCCAACAAAAGAAGGTCAGCAAAGATTAGCGGAAATGGATTGGCTGCGATCAATGAATAAGATCTGATGGTCTAAGGGGGGCAGGTCCCTTTTGCCCACATCCCTTAAAGAAAATTCAGGGTAAACTGTTGGTGATCTGTAAAAGGTACGGAAAAGAACAATAATGTTAACGTCTAGTAGTGAAAATAGCTTCGTAAAAAAAAAAATTTCCTTCTTATGTAAATAAAAAAATAGACCACGAATCATGGTCTATTTTTTTATTTAAAGATAACTACTTTATTTCTACCAGATTCTTTCGCTTGGTACAGAGATTTATCTGCATTTTCAATAAACTGTGTTACTGTTTCACCATTGTACATGGCTACTCCACAACTAATCGTTAGATTTATACGTGTATTTTTATAAATAAATTCTGATTTCTCGACATTTAAACGAATACGTTCTGCTAATTGTTGCCCATTTAGTATATCGGTAATTGGCATTACAATGGCAAATTCCTCACCGCCAAAACGTATATAGGCATCGGATTCCCTTACAGTTTTTTTTATGACTTCTGATACATGTTTAAGGGCGTTATCCCCACATATATGACCATAATCATCATTTACTTTTTTGAAATTGTCTAGGTCTAAAAGAATAAGGGCTAATGGAGTCCCAGTTATTTGGCAATATGGAATAGTTTTTTCCATATAAAAATCGAAATATCTTCGGTTATATAGTCCTGTTAAAGGGTCAACAACAGTCAATTTTTTAACTTCTTCAAGTGCATAATGATATTTCATCCTAAAGTAAGCAACTGTGAAAAAAACGGACCAGTTAACCAAAGTACCTAATATGATTAATGGGATTTCATCCTCAATAATTTTTTCCTCTGATGCGAATAGTATAATGTATTTTAAAATTGAAAAAGAGAATGCAACTGGTATGATGATCTTCCAGCTAGGAAAATGAACCGTGATTATAAAATGTGGAATAAGAAGTAATGACCAAATTATAGGATAATGTCGATCAGTTAATATGAAAACATCAATAGTAATTGGTATTAAAATGAGTATGAGCACTAGGAATATAATATATAGGTGTTTCACTTTTTTCTCCTTTCGGTAGGTCAGCCATCCTAGCAATCGCCTTAGATCTGTGCCTTTGCGTCATCACTTTTCAATGATTTTGCCTTTATCGTAAAAAGTAATTATAGTCCCATTTACCTATTGATACAATCTTTAGTTTTAGGTAATTGTTACCATTTGGGGAATGGGGAATGGGGACGGTTCTCGTGTTTTTTTGTCTAAAATGACAACGCTTTTAGGAAAGTGTAGGTGTGAATTAAATAGGCAATTAAACATTGCCTCGACTGTGAAGATAAATAGATCGAAGTATGTAAAATAATGCTCAAATTATGAGATTCCTTTGATGTGACTAGCATGTGCGCAGTCTATAGGTGCAAGTCCCGAACCTTGAATGAAGCAGTAACACAGGGAATCCATGGTGATAGATAAGATTTTTTTATAGGGAATTTTTACAATATAATGTTAAATTTTTGTAAAAATTGAGGTATAAAAGAACTATATATTGTATGATCAAAAGTGTTTGTGAGAAAAAAGTAAGAGAGGGATAGTATTGGAAAAGCAGGAAGTTTATTTTGAAGTCAAAGGACAGGGAGATCCTATCGTTTTCTTACATGGAATAGGGGGATCTCATACAATGTTTCAGCCACAGGTTGAATTTTTTTCTCGTTCATTCCAAACGATAACTGTTGACCTAATGGGAAGCGGTAGATCCCCATCATTGAATTGTAAGCCTTCGGAATGGCTCGATATTCATAGTAAATCTATTTTAGATATATGTAACAAACTCGAAATCGAGACGTTTACTTTAGTAGGGTTGTCATACGGAGGGATCGTTGCACAGCATCTTGCGATTACACATCCTCAGTTAGTCAAGAAACTGATCCTTGTGGATACATATGCTCGTACCATACCGAGAAATGTGAGAGATTGGTTCCTTTTTTTATTTGGTTCATTTATTGCATTATCGGTATGGTTTCCAACAAATTGGATGTTACCTCTTTTTAGACGATATAAAAGATGGGATATAGCGTACAAAGAAATGGTAAACATTATTAAAAATCGTAGGGCAAAAGAGGTTACTAGTCAGATGTATGGTTGTGTTGGTTTAAATAACTTACCAAAGCTATCGAATTTGGAAATCCCCGTTTTAGGAATAGTAGGAGATGCTGAGCCCCTTATTACGGAAAAAATGGAGGAATTGATAGATACAATCCCAAACGGGGCGTTACATATAATTGAAGATGCCTTTGATCCTACTAATCTATGCCAACCTACTCTTTTTAATAGTGTCATGAATGACTTTGTTCAACAATAGATTTGTGAGTATGTCATCATCTTATTCCCAATTCAAGAAACACTTGAAATAAACAGTAATAAGACAAAAGAAGCGTCAATAAAGTAGAACAAGCTGAGGAGAAGATTGAGTATATTTTGATTCAAGGTTGAATTGAACATAACATTCTAATTGTGCCGTAAAGGCTATGGGGTACTTGGGTTCGAAATAGTCACAGGCTGGGAAGAGACGGAAATTGAGGAAAAAGGATAAAGAACGTATCCCTTGGATCTTTCAATCTATTCCCTTTTGGCCTGTTAAGTCATTTACCAATTGATGATAAAAAAGATTAGCTGAAATGATTTCAAATCCATAAATGTAGTCATGTTGTGATCCTATTTTCCAAACAATGTTTCCTTTCACCTTAATTTTCTTTCCGAAAAGGGTAAATTCTACTGATAAAATGACCTCATTGGATACAGGGAAATTTAAGCTAGAAGAGAAGCATAATCCTTTAAGGCTATAGTCCCTCAATGTTACTTTGGTTGATCGACTTAGAATTTGTTTATCTTTATATTTATAAATTTGTGCGTCTGCTATGACAATATATGCTGGTCGTAATCTGTCAAATCCTCGCTTATCCATTTTCCTCACCCTTGCATGTTTTTTCACTATTTATATCGGAAAATTATTAGAATAGATTAGATGTTTTTTGTTAGTAAATTGTGGGTTAGTTTACATAGATATGGTAAGTGTTTGTCTCAAGCTCGTGGTTTAGTATGGAGGGAGAAAGCAAGGCCAGTCTTATTGCTATCCCCGCTTTCTTATCTTGTCCTAAATTCTTCAATTTCTTCCTTCGTTTAGAAATCGCATCCCTACGCCAGCCTTCACAGCAAATGGAAAATACTCATCTTGATTAAGAGTTAATGAAAACCGTAAATAGCTGAAATGACAGGAAATATACCTGTCTTTTCAGTTAACTCGTTCTTAATAAAGAATGAAATTAAATGGTATTTCTTTATTTCGACAACCATTGAAGTGGTAAGCCAATATAATGGAACCGTAATACATAATAGAAATTGGAGGATTGATTAAATGAGGAAGTTATCTAGGTATTGTTATTGTTCGTAGTGTTTAGTTTGTTGTTTTCAACAACAGCCTTTGCAAAAAATGAACATGCAAAAAAATCCCTTGTATCACTAGGTGATTCCATACCACTTGGTTATAACTTAGGTCAAAATAATCATGCACCATCAAAGCTGGCATTTCCGTACTTAATAGGAGATAAGGCAAATGCCCGAATTCGAAATTTATCGGTTCCGGGACAGACATCGGAAGAGATGCTAGTTGCTCTGGAAAATCCAGATTACCGGGAGGCGATAAAAAAATCCGACTATATTACATTAACTATTGGTGGGGATGATTTATTGAAGCCTCTATTATATGCAATGGCTGAAGCACAAAAAGTAAGTCAAGGAGATGTGCTGAATTACCAAGCATACTTAAACGAAAAGCTTGCTAAGATTAATGAGGATACGATGACACCTATTGTTCAATGTTTAGGGGGGAATCTTACGTTCATTATAACCGAGATTGGAAGCTTAAATCCTACAGCCCCAATAGTCTTGTACAATATTTATAATCCATTTGCTCTAACTCAACACCCTCAATTATTGTTACTTGCAGGTGGTGTATTATCAAAAGTAAATACTTTAATTACTAATAATCCATATATTATGCAAAATGTATATATTGCGAACGCGTATGGTACCATAAATGCACCTTTGGACATAATTCCCGGGGATATTCACCCAACAGAAACAGGTCAGGTGAAATTAGCAAAAATAGGATTGGATGCGTTAGGGTTTTAATAGCTTCCTTAAGTAGAACATGGAATAACAAACAGAAAAATTGAATA
>JAPSLU010000131.1 GCA_031180405.1 Bacillus sp. (in: firmicutes)
CGATAATAAAATTTAAAAAGAAACCCATGAGTACTCCCAAAGGAAATGTAACTACAATTTAATCTTAGAAAAAGAAAAAATATATAAACCATCTACTAAAATTGGCTTTGTTTTTCAGTCTCCAACACTATTGGAGTGGAAAACAGTCCTGGAAAATGTTCTTTTACCGATCTCACTAAAAAGAAGACCGTCGAAGGAAGAGCATGAACGTGCCAAGACGTTATTAAGGATGATGAAGCTACATGACTATGATCATTATTATCCAACTGAACTGTCTGGAGGACAACAAAGTAGAGTGGCAATTGCCCGTGCGTTGATACATAATCCGTCCATGTTGTTTTTAGATGAGCCATTTGCGGCATTAGATGCTATCACTAGAGAAGAGCTACAAGATGATTTATTAAAACTTTGTCATCATCAAAATATGACCGTGTTATTTATTACTCACGATATTTCAGAGGCTGTTTATTTATCAGATTATGTTGCAGTAATGAAATCAGGAAGAATCACGTACGATCTAAAATTATCTCTTACAAAGCCACGTCGTGCTACTGATCGGTATAGTGCATCATTTAATGAGCAATGCTTAAAGGTACGAGATGCTATGACTGGGGGGATAGGATGAAATATTATCGTCTTTATTCCTTTCTGCTATTTATTTTGTTAATGATTATGTGGGAGCTTTTTGCAGGTTCCATGTCAGAGCTTGTCTTACCTGCTCCTTCAGTTGTTTTATCGGTACTATGGGATGGACTGGTTTCAGGTTATTTTTTACCACATATCTACCATACTGCAGCAGAGGTTTTATTAGGATTATTCTTTGGGAGTTTATTAGGGTTACTAGCAGGGATACTAATGGGGGAAATAGAGATTTTAAGAAGAATATTACTGCCCTATGTTATCGCTAGTCAGGCGGTACCAAAGCTGGCATTAGCTCCTTTGTTTATCCTTTGGTTTGGGTTTGGAATGACATCTAAAATTGTGATTACAGCTCTTATCTGCTTTTTTCCATTGCTGGAAAATACAATTACCTCAATTCAGCAAACTGATACAAATAAAAAGGAATTATTTCGAGTTTTAAATGCTACAAGATGGCAAACATTGATTCACCTTAAACTACCGGCTGGTTTGCCTGGTATTTTGGCAGGTTTTCGAGTTGCCGTTGTCTTAGCGGTTGTCGGAGCCGTGATTGGTGAGTTTATTGGTGGAAGTGAAGGTTTAGGAGCCATGATTATTGCGTCACAAGGAATGATGGATACTCCACTTATGTTTGCTGTCCTTATTTTACTTACTGTTTTAGGGATGGTCCTGTATGAAATTGTTCGCTTACTAGAAAGATGGCTATTAAAGCCAATGAAAAAGGAGAAAAAATGAAAAAAACATCTAAGTTTTTACTAGTAGTACTATTAACATTATTAACAGCATGTAATCAAGAATCAATAAAAGAGGAAACAACGAACAAAGTAGAAACTATGGAAGAAATTCGTGTTGCGAGCTGGAGCAAACCAATTACTGAGCAAACAAATTTACTTGTAGAGGAAGAAAAGGGATTTTTCAAAGAACAGGGTTTAAACATGACATTTATACCTGGAGCTGGTGGTGGAGATGCCATCAAAAATATCCTTTCTGGACAAGCTGATATTGCATTTACAGACCCTGGCTCTTTATTTTTTGCATTAGATCAAGGTGAAAAACTAAAAGTGATTTATAATATCTATCCTCAGAATGTTTTCAATATTGTATCTTTAAAAGAAAAGAACATTACAAAGCCAGAGGATTTAAAAGGGAAAACAATCGGCGTTTACAGCCTATCAAGTGGAACTAGACAAAATTTATTAGTGTTATTACACGAGGCTGGTTTGACTGAGGATGATGTAAAAATCGAAGAAACAGGCATATTAAACTTTGCCCCACTAATGCAAGGTAGGGTTGATGCCACTGCTGCGACAGATACTGGATTATATACTGGTAAACAAAAGGATCTAGGTGAAGTGAATGTGATGGAAGTAAAGAATTATCTAAACTTTCCGAGTGATGTTTTTGTCGTAACAGAGGAAACTTACCAAGAGAAAAAGGAACTTTTACAAAAATTTTTAGTCGGTTATCAAAATGGTGCAGAATGGATGATTAAAAATCCCGATGAGGCAGCATCTCTAGCAGTAAACTATGCAATAGATGGTAAAGACCAAGCAAACAATTTAGAGATAATAAAATTACGAAATGCTTCAAGTGTTTCGCCGACTACAGATGAAAAAGGATTAGGTGCACTTGACATCGATGTTCTACAAAAGGCAGCAGATACGTATCAAAGATTAGGCTTGGTTGAAAATAAACTAGACATGAATGAAATTGTTACGGAAGAACTCCTTCCAAAAAACTAACGGGTGATAAAGAATGAAATTTCAAAACAAAGTTGTACTTGTCACGGGATCAAGCCGAGGAATTGGTGCATCACTTGCCAAAGGGTTTGCTAGAGAAGGGGCAACAGTTGTTGTTAATTATCTTAAAAGTCAATCAGCTGCCGAAAACGTTGTTTCATCTTGTCTAGAGCTTGGTGGTGATTCATGGGCCATTCAAGCAGATGTAACCAATGACTTAGAAGTGAAAGATATGGTTGAGGAAATCCTATTAGAAACAGGTAAAATCGATGTGGTCGTAAACAATGCCTTTAAGCCATATACCTTTAACCCTGATCAACGAAAATTGGCGTGGCAATTAAGCTATGACGATTACCAGGTTCAAATGGATGGTGCACTCCGATCCACTCACTATGTATGCCAGGCTGTCATTCCAACTATGAAGAAACAAGTACAAGGTAGTATTATTAATATGGTGAGTAACTTAGTCGAACGACCAATTGTTCCTTATCCGGATTATACAACAGCAAAATCAGCGCTTGTTGGTTATAGTAGAAATCTAGCTGCGGAATTAGGATCTTTTGGAATAAGAGTAAATTGCGTTGCACCAGGACTTGTCTATCCAACAGATGCAAGCCGTGGCACAAAAGAGGAAGTAAAGGAAATGATTATTTCTCAGACACCATTAAGAAGGCTTGCATCACCAAGTGATATCGAAGGACCGGTTTTATTTTTAGCATCAGATTGGAGCAAATTCATGACAGGACAGACACTTTATGTTGACGGCGGACTTGTCATGAAATAACCACATAAAAGGGGACTACATAAATGGATAAAACACAACTAGTTCAGACATTAGAAAAAGTAAGAGAAGTAAACCCACTTGTACACAATATTACAAATGTAGTGGTAACAAACTTTACAGCGAATGGTTTGTTAGCATTAGGCGCCTCACCTGTTATGGCATATGCAAAAGAAGAAGTGGCAGATATGGCGAAAATCGCTGGTGCGCTTGTTTTAAACATTGGAACTCTCTCTCAAGAAGAAATCGAAGCGATGATCATCGCAGGAAAATCAGCCAATGAACATGGTGTACCTATAGTCTTTGATCCTGTTGGTGCGGGCGCTACTCAGTATCGTACGGAAACGTCACGTCGTATCGTACAGGAATTAAACATTTCCGTCTTAAGAGGGAATGCAGCCGAAGTGGCAAATGTTATTGGTGAAGATTGGACAATCAAAGGTGTAGATGCTGGTGAAGGGTCTGGTAATATAGTAGATCTTGCCCAGCTAGCAGCCAATAAACTTCAGACAACGGTTGTTATTACTGGAAAGGATGACGTCATCACTGATGGGGAAACAACGTATGTTGTACATAATGGCCATCCAATTTTAACAAAAGTGACAGGTACTGGTTGTTTATTAAGCTCAATCATAGGAGCTTTTACTGCAGTTGAAAAGAATTTGGTACTTGCTACGGTTTCAGCTCTTGCAACCTATGGAGTAACGGCAGAAATAGCAGCAAAACAAACAGCAGAAAAAGGACCAGGCAGTTTTCAAATTGAATTATTAAACCAATTAATGAAAATCTCATCAAAAGAAATACAATCATATGCGGATGTTGAAAAACTGTAAATTAGTTAAAGGGGATTGAAGTCATGACAATAAGCAAAGCATTAACTATAGCAGGATCTGATAGTGGAGGTGGAGCAGGGATTCAAGCAGATTTGAAAACCTTCCAAGAGTTAAACGTGTTTGGAATGTCTGCTATAACAGCTGTAACAGCACAAAATACACTTGGTGTTCATGGAGTCTATCCATTATCAGTTGAGGCAATCGTTAAACAAATTGAGGCTATTGGTTCAGACCTTGGAGCAAATGCAGTAAAGACAGGTATGTTATTTAGCGGTGAGATCATCAAGGCTGTTTCTGAGTGTATTACGAAATTTAACTGGGAAAACATTGTTGTCGACCCTGTCATGATTGCTAAAGGAGGGGCTTCTTTACTTCAGAACGAAGCAATTATAGCCTTGAAGGAGCACCTTATCCCTTTGGCTACAGTGATTACACCAAATATTCCAGAAGCAGAAGTACTGACTGAGATGAGTATTCAATCGATCGAGGATCGTCGAGAGGCAGCAAAACGATTGCATCAGCTTGGCGCTACATATGTTGTCATGAAAGGTGGACATGGCAATGAAGAAGAGTTGGTTGACATATTATATGACGGGGCCGAATTTACCTATTTTACAGGGAAACGAATGGAAACAAGGAATACACATGGAACAGGATGTACATTTGCTGCAGCTGTGACAGCAGAATTAGCAAAAGGAGAAACTGTTAAAGATGCGGTCAATACAGCCAAACAATTTATTCAAGCAGCAATTGAAGATGATTTAGAAATTGGGGGAGGTCATGGACCGACCAATCATTGGGCTTATCAAAAACGGAAGAGGGGAGTGGAGTAGATGGCAAGAATCACAAACGAACAAATGCGAAATCTTATAAAAGTCTATTTCATTATGGGTAGTAACAATTGCCAAACTGAACCCACTTTCGTATTAGAACAAGCGATTAAAGGTGGAATTACAATCTTTCAATTTCGAGAAAAAGGAACAGGTGCCTATACAGGAGCTGAAAAGTATCACTTTGCTAAGCAATTACAAGCGATTTGCAAAGATAATAAAATTCCTTTTATCGTCAACGATGATATTGAATTAGCACTTTTACTTGATGCAGACGGTGTCCACATTGGACAAGAGGATGAATCAGCTCAAGCGGTAAGACGCAAGATCGGTGATAAAATACTTGGTGTTTCCACTCATAATCTGAAAGAGGTGGAAAAAGCTATTGCTGAGGGAGCCGATTATATTGGAATTGGTCCAATTTATACAACAAAAACAAAAGAAGATGCACAATCTGCTCAAGGAACAGTCCTTATTAAAGAAGTTCGAAGCATGGGGATTGATATACCAATAGTAGGAATAGGTGGAATCACATCAGGCAATACAGCACCTATAATAAAAAGT
Organism: Bacillus sp. (in: firmicutes); assembly: GCA_031180405.1. Taxonomy (GTDB): domain Bacteria; phylum Bacillota; class Bacilli; order Bacillales; family Bacillaceae; genus Metabacillus. The sequence continues at coordinate 5,387 of JAPSLU010000131.1, forward strand.
GGTGCTGATGGTGTAGCAGTAATTACAGACATAAGCCTTGCAAATGATTCAAAAGAAAATGCTAGAAAACTAGTAAAGACTATTAACAATTTAGTTTGATTGTATAATTGCAAAATCTTTTGGGGCAGATCTAAACCAAAGGCACATTCCATCATGAATGTGCCTTTTTGATATATACTTGGAAACCTTCTTTCACAGAGGGAAGGTACAAATGCAACCATACTGCTACAAAATGTTGTTCCATTAGGTATTGTTTTAACTCTATTTAAAAGAGTGTTACAAGATCAAACCTTATTATGTGAATTTAGTGGCATCAAAACAAACCACTGTAGTTTAATTTTTAAAAGTATTAACATAATGGCAACCTGTAAACGTTCACTCATACGGAACTGTGTATATTTATAAAACTTTTTGCAATAACCATATAAAAAAATAAAGATTTAAAGAGATGTTTACTACTGAACATAGTGCTAATAGTGTAAAATAGAAATATGTCGAATACATAAAAATCCTATTGGAGGTTTACACTTTACTATGCCTAATCGTTACGAAGATTCTAATTTAAAACTTTTCTCACTAAACTCAGACCCAGAGTTGGCCAAAAAAATAGCTGACATTCTTGGAGTTGAACTAGGGAAGAGTTCTGTTACTCGCTTTAGTGATGGAGAAATCCAAATAAATATTGAAGAAAGTATTCGTGGATGTGAAGTATATATTATTCAATCAATTAGTAATCCTGTTAACGAACATTTAATGGAACTATTGATTATGGTAGATGCATTAAAGCGGGCTTCAGCAAAAACGATTAACCTTGTTATTCCATATTATGGCTATGCTAGACAAGACCGCAAAGCGAGAGCAAGGGAGCCAATAACAGCAAAGCTTGTTGCAAATCTGCTTGAAAGAGCCGGTTCTACGCGCGTAATTGCACTTGATTTGCATGCTCCACAAATTCAAGGTTTCTTTGATATTCCAATTGACCATCTACTTGGTGTCCCTATTTTAGGAGAATATTTCTTAAATAAGGAATTAGAAGATATTGTTATTGTTTCACCAGACCACGGTGGTGTAACTCGAGCTCGGAAGTTAGCTGACCGTCTAAAAGCACCTATTGCGATTATAGATAAAAGACGTCCAAGACCTAATGTTGTAGAGGTTATGAATATTGTGGGAAATATTGAAGGGAAAACGGCTATATTAATTGATGATATTATTGATACAGCAGGAACGATTACCTTAGCAGCAAATGCTCTTGTAGAGTATGGTGCAAAAGAAGTGTATGCTTGCTGTACACACCCGGTATTGTCAGGTCCAGCCATTGAGAGAATTCAAAATTCAAAAATTAAAGAATTAGTTGTTACAGACTCAATTACGCTTTCAGAAGAAAAACGTATTGATAAATTGGTGGAATTATCTGTTGCACCTTTAATAAGTGAAGCGATCAAACGTATTCATGAGAAACAATCAGTGGATGAACTTGTGCAATAATATATTGGATATTGATTTTTACCTAATAACCCAGAACTCGTAAAAGCTCTGGGTTATTTTTGTTTTTTAATGGCTCTTTTCAGAAATGCTATTTGACCTAATAATATGTTAAAAGGAGTGTTTTTATCTATAAAAAGGTACGATACTAAGAAAAAGATGCCACAAGACTTTATATAGTGCTGTTTCCTCCAAGTTATTAATAACAACGAAGTTTACGAGTACAACTATTTCCACTATAAGAGTTCATTTCCTTACTTAAATGGAGGTTTAATTAACGTAAAATAGGGATAAATTATTGGGTTTTTGAAAACATAAGAGGTGATACCAATAATTTTTACAAAAGGTGTGTTTTAATGAGTAAAGTAATAATGGATGAAAAACAACAAGAGTTACTTCAGGAAATAAGAAACAGTGCACAAAATCTAGCCCAATTAAGTATCGATTATTGGAAGGAATATTCTAGTTTTAACGATGTGAAATTTTGGGTAGTTGTAGCGATGTTAGTCATCCCATTAGTTGTTTTATTCTTCACAATTGATAGGACTAAAATGTTGTTATTAGGTTTTTATGGTCTAAATTATCATATTTGGTTTGCCTATACAAATTCTGCCGGGATTAGATTAGGTTTATGGGATTATCCATATGAAATTTTACCGATACTTCCTAGTTTTGCGTTAGATGCATCATTTGTGCCTGTCGTATACATGCTTACCTACCAGTGGACACTCAATCATAAGAAAAATTTTTACCTTTATTCAACGATCATATCTGCCGTGTTTGCGTTTATAATAAAACCAATATTAGTGGGTCACAATTTATTTAGAATGTTTTATGGAATAAACTATTTGCACTTATTTGTATTTTATATAGCATTTTTTGTTCTATCTAAACTAATTACCTCATTTTTTGTTAAGCTTCAAAAGCAATAAAATGCTTTGATTCTTAGTTTTGAAAATTGACCTAATGGAAGATATTTGATAAAATAGATTAAAATCGAATGAACGTGATACCTCCAAGGGGGAGTAGCTGTTAAACAAAGTCGTCATTTCGGGTCTTTTCATACCCCGGCTTTGTTGGCAATTTTTATTGCTAGCCAGACCTTTGCCAATTCTGTTTAAAATTGGCAAAGGTCTTTTTTCATTTTTGGGTGGAATGTTTTTTAAAGCGTTCTTTCTTTATGCTTAGACCTATGGGAGTGATAGCAAAGATAATATGATAATATACAAATTTTTTTGATAAGTTTATTAGCTGTAAGTATCACCCATCTAAAAAAAGCATATTTATCTAGAAACACTATTTCATCGTTACTTTAACAGAAATTAGGTGAGGTTTATGAAAAGAGACTTTTTTATAGTTGATAAGCTATTATCTGAAATAAAAATAACTTCAAGTTCTGAAAATAAACCAGTTATTATCTCAGGAAGTTCTAAAGATTTAAGCTGTATCGGTGTAGGAACTGATGCTGCTGTTTTCCAATACGTTCATGAACCAAGATATGCTTTTAAGTTATATGCCGATGATAAAAGAGAAAAGATTCAAAAAGAAGCAAAAGTGTATAAGGAATTAAAAGGATCACCTTATTTTCCTACTTGCTATGCGGCATTTGATCGGTATTTAGTATTAAGTTTTGAATCTGGTATTACACTTTATGACTGTCTCCTACAAGGTATTCATATTCCGTTCCAGGCTATTCAGGATGTAGAGGACGCTAGAACGTATGCAAAAAATAAGAATCTAAATCCACGAGATATTCATTTGAAAAACGTTTTACTTCAGGATGGTCGGGGAAAAGTGATAGATGTATCAGAATACTTGCAACCAGGAAATGACCACCGATGGGAGCATTTAAAAAAAGCATACGATGAATATTACAGCTTAGTTGATAGTAAAGCCATCCCAATTTGGCTTTTGGAAACAATTCAAAGGTGGTATAAACATAGACAATATACTTCAATTGAAGAATTTATGAAGGATGTTTTAAAATTAAAAGTGTTCTGGAAATGAGCGCTTGATTAAGAACATTCACAAAAGAACTTAAAAAGAGAGGGAAATTATATGTTAAATAAAATAATAAAGTCTTTATTAGGAAAAAAAACACATGGTAAATATAGCTCAAGTGATTTTAAGAGAAGAAAATATTCAAACCGTCAACATCCATCAAATTATGGACACCAACACTATAAAAGAAAAGGTAAATCTAGTAGTTTTTTTAGCTCTTACAGCAGTTAAAAGAGAGCAAAATAAGTAAGTACGATGGGATTGTTAAAAGCGATCCTTTTTTTCATGAAAATAGCGAAATTAGGTAATTATTAATTAAATTGAGTTAAGAAATAACTCGAGAATTTTAAATTTTCAACACTAATTTAGCCATTTTATTTCCACACAAAAAACCCCGAACTTCTCCTAGTCTAGCCCTTTTTGTAAACTATTATTAAGTTAATCCATTCTTCATCTAAAACAAGACATGAAGGCGCATTTACTTGCTAGCGAAATATAAAAATGAATTTGGATATTTTTTGATTTGATTTATATCAAGTGCAGCACAGATGTCGTCTTATCCTAATTGAAAAATTAAATAAAATGACCGTTCGTAGTTTTTTTATCATTCTAGCCAGGATAACATTAACTTATTTTTTCATAAAAAGTAAAGAAAAAGTGAAAGACTATATAAGACACTATTTTTCTCATTTTCTTAGGAGGATAAAATGGAAAATACGAATTTAAAAAAGGCAGAAAAAGGTGTATGGTTTAGTATATCAGCTTATATCTTTTTATCGGCCATTAAATTAGCCGCTGGGTATATAGGGAATTCAGATGCGTTAAGGGCGGATGGTTTTAATAATTTAACGGATGTAATTGCATCTGTCACGGTTTTAATAGGGATTAAAATTGCTCAAAAACCAGCAGATGAAAACCATCGATATGGACATTCTCGAGCAGAGACTATTTCATCTTTACTAGCATCGTTTATTATGTTCTCGGTAGGCTTCCAGGTAGTAATTGATTCTATTAAAACGTATTTTTCACCAAGCGATTCTAGACCAGATCTATATACAGCATTTGTTGCGCTCTTTTGTTCAATTGTCATGTACTTTGTATATAGATACAATCGTAAATTATCAAAAGAGCTGGAAAGTAAAGCATTATTTGCTGCGGCTCAGGATAACCGTTCAGATGCATTAGTCAGTATGGGCGCTGTTATAGGAATAATAGGGGCGTATTTTGGATTCGTTATTTTAGATACCATTATTGCGACGCTCGTTGGGTTCATTATTTGTTATACAGCCTTTGGAATCTTTAAGGAAACAGTTTATGATTTAACGGATGGATTTGATACTAAGAAATTAAATGAAATTGAATACGTAATAAAAAATACACCAGGAGTAACATTTGTTAAAGATATTAAAGCTAGGGTTTCAGGTAACCAAACAACTGTTGATGCTATTGTATTTGTAAAATCAAATCTCTCAGTGATTGAAAGCCATCACATCTCTGATAATATTGAACAAAGGTTAAAGGACAAACTTCAGATTGAACAAGTTCACATACACGTAGAACCAAACTAACCCCCGATATAAATGCGGGGGGCTATTTGTATATATGAAAGACTAATAAATGAATTTTAATATAAACAAGTTCGCTATTAGCCATTGAAAACAAGTCATAATCTAAATCTTCTAACTGTATATGTTCGTCTTTCTTAGATAAACATGTTCCACACACGCACTGGTGGGGTGAAGTCATTTGATATTTTTCGGGTTTCTTTAAATGAAATGACCCAGCCATTTTCATGTTCCTTAATATTAATTTGAATGGCAAACGATTAGTCAAATTCGAACTGTCGCTGACGAAGTTGTACAATATGTAGGGATGTTCAGTGATATTACCGATTATAGAAAAAATGAACTACACATAACTCCCAAGAAATGACTAAAAAAGAAGCGAGATGTCTCTTTTTTGTTTAAAACAAAAAATTATAGAGATATAAAAACCCTCCTGATCAAGTGGCGAAAATGGTAAAATTAAGTATCAAATTATAAAGATATAGAAAAGATGGATTGGACGAATGAGGTGTTTACGAATGGTGAAACGCATGGTGAAAATACTTGGTACAGGATCATATGTCCCTAGACGGGTTGTAAAAGCGGAAGAAATTGATAGGTTAATTGGGGTGAAAAAGGGATGGTCTGAGAAAAAATCCGGTGTAAAGCAAAGGTATTTTATCGAGGACGAAACAGCCTCATATATGGGAGCAAAGGCAGCAAGAGCTGCAATTAAGGATGCAAATATTTCATTGGAAGATATAGATTGTATCGTTAGTGCAAGTGGGACAAATGAACAGGCTATTCCTTGTAATGCCTCATTAATACAAGAACAACTTGGCCTACAACATTCAGGAATTCCTTGCTTTGACTTTAATTCTACATGTCTTAGCTTTGTAACAGCACTTGATATGATGTCTTATGTGATTGACCAAAAACGTTTCCAAAATGTATTAATCGTATCTTCTGAGATATCTTCTGTTGGTTTAAACTGGAGTCAACATGAAAGCAGTATATTATTTGGGGATGGAGCTTGCGCGTTCATTCTTACACATAGTTATGAAACATCAGGTATTATCGCTTCAAAAATGGAAACGTATAGTGAAGGTGCCCACTTATCAGAGATAAGAGGTGGGGGAACTAAAATGCATCCCAAATATTATAGTGATCAAATTAAGAATGATTTTTTATTTGATATGGATGGTCGATCAATCTTTAAATTATCTTACAAACAATTACCTCAGTTTCTTGAAGGATTGTTTAAACAAACTGGACTATCAATTGAAGATATGAATATGGTAATCCCACACCAAGCAAGTGCATCTGCAATGAAGATCATTCGAAAAAAGTTGGGTGTGAAGGAAGAATGTTTTATGAGTATTATTGAGAAATATGGAAATATTATTGCTGCATCAATTCCTCTTGCATTCCATGAGGCTGTGAAACTTGGGAAGTTAAACCGTGGGGATCTTGTGTTATTCCTAGGGACATCGGCTGGTTTGTCTATTGGAGGTATTGTTCTTGAATACTAGCTTACGAGTATTGGTAACGGGGGTCCGGGCCCCAGTTGCACTTCATATTTGCAGATTACTTCGGCAATCTGGTGCAGAAGTATATGCGACAGATTGTACATCAACCCCGCTAACCAAAGCGTCTAATAGTATTAAACGTTTTATCTCTACTCCTTCTCCTAAATTTGAAATAAAAAATTATATTGAAGCTTTGGTGGAAATAGTGAGAGAGGAGAGAATCGATTATCTAATTCCCACTTGTGAAGAAATCTTTTATATCTCAAAGTACAAAGATGTCATTAATCAATATTGTGAAGTCCTAGTAGATGATTTTTTAAAATTAAAAACACTGCATCATAAATTTGATTTTTTGAAAATGGTCAATACTATAGGATTTCAAGTACCTAAAACAAA
>JAPSLU010000132.1 GCA_031180405.1 Bacillus sp. (in: firmicutes)
CTGCGTTGCAACCAATATGTATGGAGCGGGTGAAGGGAATCGAACCCTCATCATCAGCTTGGAAGGCTGAGGTTTTACCACTAAACTACACCCGCGTATTTATAAGTATAGCAAATGTTGAATGAAATATCAACAAGTTTTTCAAAAATCATGTCGAATCATGTCGACTTAAGTCGGAAAAAGTTACTTTCTTAGTATATATGCTGTACGTAAAATAATCAAGTAGTTATTAGTAATTTATTTCCCCTTTGCAGCTTTTTATTCATTATTCCTCTCTACAAATTGATACATTTTACTACATTTTCCTAAAAGATCGTTATACTCTCCTGGCTTTATCGTTTACAATAGGATAAGAATTACATAATCTAGGAGGCAAATAATTTGATTTATAATGAACCTTTGTTTTTTAATCCTATTTTCAAGGATCGAATTTGGGGTGGAACACAGCTTACAACCTTTAACTATGATATTCCTTCAAATACAACAGGAGAATGCTGGGCTTTTGCAGCACATTCTAATGGTCAAAGTGTAGTCAAGGACGGCTACTATAAAGGTAAAACACTAGGAGAACTATGGGAGAACCACAAACAGTTATTTGGCAATATTGAAGGTGATCGATTTCCGCTCTTAACAAAGATTCTCGATGCCAATCAAGACCTTTCTGTTCAAGTGCATCCAAATGATCATTATGCGAAAGCGCATGAAAATGGAGAACTGGGTAAAACAGAATGTTGGTATATTATTGATTGCGAAGAAGGAGCAGAGATTATCTACGGTCATCATGCTAAAACAAAAGAAGAGCTAACAAGCATGATTCAAACTGGCCAATGGGACCAGCTTCTCCGTCGAGTAAAAATCAAACCTGGAGATTTCTTTTTTGTACCAAGCGGAACGATTCATGCCATCGGAGCGGGTACCATTATTTTAGAAACCCAGCAGAACTCTGATACGACGTATCGTGTTTTTGATTTTAATCGAAAAGATGCTCAAGGAAATTTACGTGAGTTACATATCGAAAAAAGTATTGCAGTAACTGAAACACCTTCATCACACACTGAAGTGTCACCACATTTACAATATATCGATGATGCAGAAGTAACCACATATGTAGAATGCCCATACTTTACTGTTCAAAAATGGAGCATAAATGGCCATGCCACTTTTTCTCAGGAAAAACCATTTACGTTAGTTAGTGTGATCGAAGGTGTGGGGACACTCACTCATAAAAACACAAGCTACTCATTTCAGAAGGGTGATCATTTTCTATTACCTTATGAATTCGGGCAATATACACTAGATGGTCAAGCAGATTTAATTGCATCTTATTTATAATGGTTTGAAGCAACCGGAAAGTTCCGGTTGCTTTTTGGGTTCCCTCTAAACTATTGCCCATTCTTCCTTGACCTATTCCCAATAATGAATATGCACACATATAGTACAGAGAAAGTCATTAACATTTGGGAAGGATGGTAATATGAGATATAGAAATGATCGCTTTGGATTAGGTGGTGGCTTTGGAACTCCTCCTGGTTTTGGGACTGGTTATAACTATCCGGAACCAGTATACAATTATAATGTAGGTCAGGGCTATCCTGGTACAGGATATGGATACCCAAGTCCTGGTTACGGCGGTGTTGGAATGGGGTATAGCGGTTATTATCCTAGTGTAGGTTATGGACCAGGCTTTGGTAGTCCTGGGTTTGGTGGACCTGGCTTCGGCGGGTATGGAATCAGTCCACTGACGACAGGCCTATTAGGTCTTGGAGTAGGTCTTCTTGGCGGAGCAGCTCTTGATAATGATGATGGTCCTTTCCGCGGTTATTACTACTAAAGATAGTTAAAATGAGACTGTTTGGAACGCCTGAATGAATTTTAGGTATAAAAGATTTAACAAAATTCATTGAGATCGAGCGTTTCCAACAGTCTCTATTTTAGACGTAAGCTCCCGGCTTTCCACATATACCCTACCCTCATTCTTATTAGTACTAATAAAAACGAGATAGCACATGTAAACAATCTATATAAAAAACAGGATACAAAATGAACAGGGAAAATAGTATTGACTTCAAGGTAAATCTCCTCTAAAATTCGGTGTGTGACTCAATAGTTTCCAAATAGACTCTCGGGTTTTCATTTAGAAAGGAAGTGACTTCCTTATTGAATCCAAAGAAAAAAAATATTATTGAAGCAGCCACAAGGATTTTCGCAGACAAAGGTTATTTCTCAACATCCGTACAAGAAATTGCAGAACAATGCTCTATTTCCAAAGCATCCTTATATAAACTTTTCTCTTCAAAGGAAGAATTGTTTATTGAGGTCTTTGAATATCACCAAAATCTAATGTTTCAAAAAGCCTCTATTTATTCATTTGATACTTCCTTATCATCCAGAGACCTTCTCATCAAACAATTTTGCACTCAGATTGAAGATTTTCTCAAGAGAAAAGATTTTATTTTTATGCAGCTAAAGGATACCCCTTCTTCAGGCAACAATAACCTAAAAAAGGTCATGAAAAAAATGAGATCTCGCATACTCTTATGGCAAAAGGAATGCCTTATTCAAGCATATGGAGAGGAAATTGAACCGTACATATGGGACTTAACGATAACCCTTCAAGGATTAATGAAGGAGTATATAACAATCCTAACAGATGAAAATGACCACCCTGATATTAAAGCGATTTCGATTTTTCTAGTGGATCGATTAGATTCGTTAGTACATGGTTTCTTGGCACGAAAGACACAACCATTACTCAATGAAGATCTCCTATTCCGATATTTAATGATAACCGAACCTACTACACAAACTAAAACAGCTGAGATTATAAATCAGCTAAAAGTAATTGATAAGTACATTCAGAGTCGTTGTCCTGACGAGAGGAAAGAAAATCTTTTGGGATCTCTTTCAATGTTAAGGGAAGAACTAAAAATGTCACAACCAAGATTATTTTTAATCGATGCACTATCTTCTTATTTTGAAAAAGAAACAGAACTCATACCGATCGTACAAAAACTACGATCAACTATTTTATAAAAAATACGGGAGGAATGTATGGAACATTTAGATAATAGGCAAAAGGTTTTGATTATGATTGCCGTTATGTCAGCGATGTTTTTCGCAGCCGTAAATATGACAATTGTCGGTACTGCTTTGCCAAAAATCGTATCTCAAATCGGAGGTATGGAATACTTTGACTGGGTTTTCACTGTCTATATGTTAACTTCTACAATTACTGCGATGCTAGTAGGTAAGCTTTCAGATATTTACGGAAGAAAAATATTTATTTTAATTGGTATTGGAATCTTCATGACAGGGGCAGTTTTATGTGGTACATCTGATGACATCATTCAATTAATTATGTACCGTGGACTTCAAGGATTTGGCGGCGGAATGATTATGTCCTCTGCGTTTACAACAGTTGGTGATTTATTTAGTCCGCGAGAACGAGGCAAATGGCAAGGAATGCTCGGAGCTGTGTTCGGTTTATCTAGTTTATTCGGGCCAACTCTAGGTGGCTATATTGTCGATAACTTCGACTGGCACTGGATCTTTTGGGTATTCCTACCGATCGGATTCTTCGCTTTTGCATTAATTTTAAAATTGTACCCTTCACAAAAAGCAAAAGATAAAGAACCAATCGATTTTCTAGGATCAATTACATTAACTTTAACCATCATCAGTTTATTATTAGGCTTTACATGGGCAGGGGATAAGTATGCATGGACATCTTTCCAAATCATCGGTTTATTTTCTTTAACTATCTTATCTTTAATCGCCTTTATCTTTATTGAACTAAAAACAAAAAGTCCTCTCTTACCACTTTATCTTTTCAAAAACAGCGTATTTACCGTTTCAAATGTTGCAGGCATGCTCATGGGAATGGGGATGTTTGGAACGATTATGTATGTTCCTTTTTATGTTCAAGGGGTTCAAGGCGAATCAGCAACGGTTTCAGGCCTTGTTGAAATGGTCATGACAATCTCTATGGTTTCCTCAAGTATCATCGTAGGTAACTTAATAACAAAAACGGGAAAATATAAAATTTTTGCTTTAGTAGGTTTGCTAATCATGGCATTCGGACTCATTTTGAATTCAACATTAGATGTGGAATCTTCTTTAACACGATTAATCCTCCAACTAATTGTTGTAGGAATTGGTCTTGGCGTCAACATGCCTGTCTTTAACATCACCGTTCAAAATGCAGTTAGTCATAAATATCTTGGAGTTGCTACATCCGCCATGCAAACATTTAGGCAAATCGGTGGAACAGTTGGAGTTGCATTACTTGGCTCAGTTATGGGTAATAAGATGGCAAATGAACTAACAGCATCTCAAGCTCAAGAGAAAAATGTCCCATCACCACCTCCTGAAATGGCAGACACGCTGACACAATTACAAAATCCACAGGTGTTAATGGACACTGAACAACTAGAAGCTATTCGTTCAGAATTACCTGCCGAAATGGTACCGTTCTTTGAACAATTTATTCAAACACTTAAAGAAGCATTAAACACTTCTTTAACAACTGTGTTCATTGTCAGTGCAGGGATTGTTGGTCTAGCATTTATTGTCACATTGTTCTTAAAGGAAATCCCATTAAGAACAACTAATAACGATGATGAAGAAGAGAAAGAAGAGAAAAAAGATTTTGTCGTAAATCATTAAAAAATATTAAAAAGAGGATGTTGCTCATGCAGCATCCTCTTTTGTGATTATAAAGTTATCAAAGCGTTTCTCTTAATCTAGTAATCATATAAATGAACGCAAAAGGTCACTTATTCCTCAGTCATCTCTACTTCGGCAGCATTCTCAAGTTCTGCCTGTAATTCAGCTTCACTTTTTATCTCTTCATCTTTCTCTTCTTCATTGAACACCTGATCCCATTCTTTTTCAGGATCGAACATTCCCTCTTCAAGTGTATAATCATTTAAAATAACATGAAGCTCAAGAAGGATTTTGTAAACATGATATATATTTTTCTGACTCTCTACAGGACTTGAAGCTTGATTAATTCGAATTAAAACCTGTAATAAGTCTTGGCTTATAGAATCATTAGGATTTTCCGGTAAAAGCTCATCAATTTCCACTGCTTTTTGGTGCAGCTCTTCCTTTATCTTTTCTGTCACCCAACTATCAGAATAATGGTCCTGAGGGCCATTTAATCGTGCATTTTCGAAGTAGGCTCCATTAACAATCGATTGAAAATACTCAAATTGATTGGCTACTAGCTCTTTAGCATCTTCCTTTAACACAGCCTCATTACCACTCTTTTTTTCCTCTACTTCGGCCATTGCCTCTACTTCAACATCAGTTGAACCTTCAGCCTGATTAGCCATGATATCCTCATTACTTTTAGAAGGATTTAACAAATACAAACTAACACCAATTATAATGATAGCAAAAGATCCTAGTAAGATTTTATTTCTCAATTTTTGACATCCTTTCTAATGACTCTTCGTATATCGTAATACATATAGAATAAAAATCAACTATTTTCCTTAAAAGTTACTTTAGTTGTAATAAATACCAAAAGGCTAACTTTTTTTATCTTGAACTCGTCTACTTCATGCAAAAAGGACCTCAACATTGTTGTCGGGCCTTTTAAGAATATCTTAAAATCATATTTTACTTAGGAAGTTTCCTCCCTACATTTTTAAAGCTGTTCACTATTTATCCAATTGGATAAATTATTTTTTTATTGAAATAAGTTGGAAACTAAATCTCAACACTCGCGCTTCAATGATTGTGTAAAATAGGTATTAAAGTAAATCCCCGTTTGTAATTTTTATTTTGTCACAACAGTGCTTCATATTAAAAGCATGGTCTCGTCAATAATTTTAATATCTCTACTCAAGCTAGCATTACTTCATTTCACTAATTTTCACATCAAAGATGCTTAACAACCATACTATAATTATTATTGATATAAGCCAAGCTAACAAAGGTCTTTTGTAATGAATAGGTAAGATAAAGAAAATAATACCTGTAAATAACACAGACCACCACAAATTCCAACCATTATGATATGTAATAAACCCAAACATACTGTTAAAATACTCTGCACATAAATAGATCCCCACCCATAATAAAAACCATAATGAACGTTTTTTCCATCCTTCAGGAAACCTCCCTAAGTATATTAATACAGTTGCAGAGTAAGACACGACCATAGTCAAAACTGTAATCGTTGTATGGTTAGGTAAGATTAAATCGTGAAATAACCACATTGATTGTTTATAGAGTAGGAAGTTATATAAAAAATCTCCTAGGATGAAAAAGAGAATTGTCGGATAGTACCTTTTCCAATTCCTCCAATCTCCCCAAATAACCCCAGCTATCATATAGAAAATGTTTATTAAGATATACATAAGACCAATCCTTTAATATTAGTATTACTATATTCCCCGCGATTACAGTAAATTATTTAAAGGAGCTTGGTTTAGTAACCTATTTCTTTATTTTAAATAAAAATTTTCAACAATATCACTTAGGAACAAACTGATCTGTATATTTAACAAAAGCAGCACCATCATATAATAATAGTTCTTGATAAATTCCTTATCGTACTTTCGTGTGATAATAAAACGATTTCACCTATAAAAACTGGATTTCCTTAGAAAAAAATGCTGTTTTCGTAAACTTTTTTGACCTATCTAGTATATGGTTGGTTAATCGCAGCGAGAGGATGCTCACATTCCATTGGGCGGGTGATGAAAGTCTAGAGCGCCAACTGCCTGCATTCGCACCTGTCCCGCTGCTTCCACAGGAGTCCCGCATATCCTTTTCAATTACCTAATCAGTTCAATTCAAAGAACAAATTCTAAATCATTAGATAAGAGACATTAAAAAAGACATAAATAGAGACCGCCTAATAGCAGCCTCTTAAATAATTATTTGACCATCTTGACAAGCATATGAGCAAGCTTATGCTTTTCTTCTTCATTCCCAACCTTCCATAATTCCTGAAGCAACTTTTCTTCACGATTGCGAGCTGATTCATGGTTAGCCAGGTAATCGGCAACTTTTTGGGCTGTTTTAGCAAGTTGCTCCTCATCCATGCCAAGTTTTTCCCCTATTGACACTTTATCTCCTAAATACTTTTTAAATGTTTCAAAGCTAGCAAGTACCTCGTCTTTTTTCTCCTCACCCATAGTCTGCAATTTCTCTTCTACTTTGTCTTCCACGCTATTGTTTGTATCATAAGCCATTAAAAACCTCTCCTTTCACTAGTATTTGTATTCAATATTCAATGCCCCTATTTAATCCGTTTCAAACATTGAATGATGTTTATTTTATATTATAGGTATTCTTCATTAGATAGACTCCTCTAATAGATGAAATTGTTTTCTATTTTGCTTTTACCTCCTATCCCTCTTCAAGCTTGCCTATTCGCAAGAGATAGGATGTAGATTAAATTCATACTATTGAGTGTGGCAAGTATTGAGTTTTGTATTTTCTATAGAAATAATGTATTTACATGAAATACTGTGTTTCCGCCATTAAGACTTGTTAATAACACTTTCGGTTATAAAACAAAAACAATAAAAAAACGTCTCATTCCCCTACGAACAGGAATTAAGACGTATTATGTTAATCATATGGCATTCAAAAATGCTTGAATATACGGTATGGCAGCACCAATAGGAACTCCATTTTCCCCTGAGCTACTAATATGAATAAAGGGCTCGTTGCTTGGAAATGCCGTTCTTCTATTCACTTTTTCATGGAGACAATCAATATCACTTTTTTGTAGGAAAGGCGAAATATGTCCACCTAGAATAAATTCTCTGTCTATGACAAGATGAATATTGTTAATCGAAAAGGCCAGGTAATCCAAAAAAGCATTCCATCTTTCCACATAGGAGCGTATTCCTGAACGTACTTGCTGAAAGAAAAAATCCAAGGTTTCATCTTCTTCAAGAAGCGCATTAACTGAACAGTAGGTCTCCATGCATCCTTTCTTTCCACAATAACAAGATGGTCCATTTGGATCAATCGTCATATGTTCTACCGTACCACTATGACCTTCTTTTCCCATTTCAATTCGATCATTTATAATAACGGCTCCTCCAAGATGCATACCGATCGACAAATAAACAGCATCTCCGATATCACTTCTCATCCAAAGCTCTGTTGTTGCTGCTCCTTTTGCATCATGTACAAACATACATGGATAGTTTAGATATTGTGATAAAACCTGTATGTCCAGCCCTGTACTGTCCAATATTTTTCCATATGTAATACTTT
Organism: Bacillus sp. (in: firmicutes); assembly: GCA_031180405.1. Lineage (GTDB taxonomy): Bacteria > Bacillota > Bacilli > Bacillales > Bacillaceae > Metabacillus. Next base: position 8,248 of record JAPSLU010000132.1, read on the forward strand.
GTCCATCTATTGATGTTAATGCTTGGACGGCAAACCCAATTCCAAGAATCCGCTCTTGTTCTACGTTTAGAGATGTAATAAAGGTTTGCACTGCGTCACTTAGTTCTTTGAAATAGCTTTCATCATTAGAATAAGCAAGCAAAAGATCTGTATGCTGAAATGTACCACCAAGCAAATCTATTGCTAAAATCCTTACCCTCTTTTTCTGAATTTCTACACCAATGCTAATACGAGCCTGAGGACATATAGCATAAGCAGTTGCTCTTCTACCAACTGACGATTCAAACTGTCCACTTTTCTCGATTAATCTTTCTTTCTCTAAGCGAACTAGATTTTGCGTTACAGTCGGTAAACTCAAATGAAGCTGGTTAGCAATTTCTTGTTTAGAAAGTTTTCCATTTTGATAGATGAGATGGTAAATCGATGAGTAATTGCTTTTCTTTATATCTTTAAGTGTGATGCTATGATCCATGAAAATACCTCATTACACAAAATATTTTTATAAAAACACTTTATTTAAATTTGTTTAAAATATATCACAGTTATTCAGGTTATAACAACTTTGGCAAGATGGTTCTTGCCATTTTTTTATTTTGTTCATGTTGACGGCGAAAGAAAAAGGCTATATTATATAAATTAATTTTATAAAGTTATTTTACAAAATATATTTATATAAACGAGAGGGGAAATAAATCATGGGTATTATTGAAAAAATGCGATTAGATGGCAAGAAAATTTTTGTTACTGGAGGCGCAAGAGGAATTGGTAAAAGTGTCGCAACCGCTTTTGCTGAGGCAGGAGCAGATTTAGCAATCGTGGACTTAGATATCGATGAAGCTATTAAGACTGCTGAGGAGCTAGAAAAAAACAATAAAATTAAAGCGATTGCAATTCAAGCAGATGTAACAAAGCCAGAAGATGTAAATCGCATGATTGAAGAAATCATCAAAACGTTTGGTCGTCTAGATGTTGCCTTCTGTAATGCAGGGATTTGTATGAATATTCCAGCAGAAGAAATGACGTTTGATCAGTGGAAAAAAGTAATTGATATTAATTTAACTGGCGTATTTTTAACAGCACAAGCAGCCGGAAAAATTATGTTGAAACAAGGCGGCGGTTCCATTATTAATACAGCTTCAATGTCAGGACATATTGTGAATGTGCCACAACCACAATGCTCTTACAATGCATCTAAAGCAGGGGTCATTCAATTGACAAAATCACTAGCTGTTGAATGGGCTCAAAAAAATGTTCGTGTGAATTGCATCAGCCCAGGATATATCGGAACAGAACTTACATTAAATTCTCCAAGCTTACAACCCTTGATCCAGCAGTGGAATGAAATGGCACCGCTTAAACGAATGGGGAAACCTGAAGAACTTCAATCTATTTGTGTATATCTAGCGGGAGACACGAGCAGCTTTACGACAGGCTCTGACTTTGTTATAGATGGGGCATTTACTGCTATTTAATAGACTAAAAGAATGTGATTTTCGTGCTAAAGGAGACTAACAATCTATGAATTACTTACTCGGAACAGATATCGGAACATCTGGTACCAAAACCATTTTAATGGACACAGATGGCAATCTGATTGCTCAGGATTTACAAGAATATGATGTCCTTACTCCAAAGCCATTATGGGCCGAGCAATGGCCAGATGTATGGTTACATGCTGCAAAAGCTTCTATTAGAAATGCGGTAATGAAATCAGGAGTTTCGGTTGAGGATATCCGCGGAATTGCCATTAGCGGTCTTTATGGAGGCTCTGGCATTCCATTGGATGAAAACATGGAACCTGTCAGGCCTTGCATGATTTGGATGGACCGAAGAGCAGAAAAAGAAACAAAATGGGTTTTAGATCATATTGGAGAAGAAAAACTTCTAGAGATTACTCATAATGGAGCCGATCCCTACTACGGTTATACAAAAATATTGTGGATGAAAAATCATGAGCCAGAAAACTGGAATAAAACCAAGCTCTTTCTCCCACCAAATGATTATGTCATATATAAGATGACCGGAGAAATTGCAATTGATTATTCTTCTGCAGGAAATATCGGCGGTATTTTTGATATGAACAACAGAACCTGGTCAAAAGAATTGATGGATGATATGGGCATTCCTTCGTCAATGATGCCAGAGAGAATTGTAGAATCCACTGATATTGTGGGCGGATTAACAAAAGAGGCAGCTAATGAGCTTGGTTTACCTGAAGGTATGCCAGTCATTGCAAGTGGTATTGATTGCGGTGCGGCCAATATTGGTCTCGGTGTCTTTGAATCTGGTATTTATGCAGCAGCAATAGGAACTTCTATGTGCGCTGCGCTCATTTCAGATAAACCAGTAAGAGGAAAAGATTTAATTGTTTGGCCATATTTATATAATGCAAGAAAGCTCTCATATTATTTTGCAGGTGGAGCTACAGCGGGAGCAATAGTGAAATGGTTCCGTCAAACATTGTGTCAGTTTGAGATCGAGGCTGAAAAAGCAGGAGGGAAAAATGCCTACGATGTTTTAAATGAACAGGCTGCTCAACTTCCAGCAGGTAGTGAGGGTCTAATTGTTCTCCCTTACTTTATGGGGGAAAGAAGCCCTATTTGGGATTCAGATGCAAAAGGAACCATTGTTGGACTTTCATTGGCACATACTAAAGCACATATTTACCGGGCATTTTTAGAAGCGGTTGCATTTTCATTACGAGATGCCATGGAAGCGACTGGAGAGAATTTAGGAAAATATATTTTGCTTGCAGGCGGTGTAACTAAATCTAAATTGTGGAGACAAATCTTTGCAGACGTGACAGGTTATCCTGTTGTCTGCCCAGTCCATGACGTTGAAGCAAATATGGGTGATGTGATGCTTGCTGGAATCGGAACAGGTCTTCTCTCTTTTGATGACGTAAAGAAATGGCAGGTTTTAGACGAAAAAATTATGCCTAATAAGTTGAATCATGAAAAGTATAATGAGTACTACAAAGTGTACAAATCTGTTTATAAAAATTTAAAGGAAGATATGAAAACGTTAACAGCTCTCTCTTAACTTTAACTTAACGAAAGGGGATTTCTATGAAGAATATATGGACAAAAAGAATAGGTTATGGTGTTGGAGACTTAGGATGTAACCTCGTTTTTAGCACAATGGCGTCTTACTTGATGTTTTTCTATACAGATGTCTTCGGAATCACAGCTGCAGCCGCAGGTACTTTAATGTTATTGACAAAAATCGTTGATGCCTTAACAGATACAGGGATGGGAATCTTGGTTGACCGAACAAAAACAAAATGGGGACAAGGAAGGCCTTACTTTCTCATCGGTGCCCTTCCTTTTGCAATCTTTACAGTGATGACATTTATTGTTCCTGATTTCAATATGACAGGAAAACTTATTTGGGCATATGTCACTTACACCTTACTATGTACAGCATATACAGTGGTAAATATTCCATTAAATACAATTGTTCCAAGGCTAACATCAAATATTCATGAACGAAACATTTTAGTATCTTCAAGAATGATTTGCGCCTTAATAGGAACCGCTTTAGTTATGTCTATTACGATGCCATTAGTAGAATTCTTCGGTCAAGGCGACACACAAAAGGGATTTCTTATCACAATGAGTATCTACGGTATAATTGCAATGCTATTATTTGTCTATACCTTTATGAACACAAAAGAGGTTATTCCGCCAACAGTTCAACCTGGTAAAACCTCTATTAAAGAAGATTTAAAAGGTATGACAGATCAAACATTTATTTTCTTACTACTAAATTTCCTTTATTTCGCTCTATTTGTTATTAGAAACACAACCGTTATCTATTATTTTACCTATAACCTTGGACGCACAGATTGGCTAACATTTGTAGGCTTATTCGGAATTTTATCCGGTTTACCAATGCTACTTCTCTTACCAGCTTTACAGAAGAGAATGTCTAAGAAAAACGTTCTATTATTAAGTACAGTGATTTATATCGTTGGAGACCTTATGATTTATTTCGGGAAATCTTCAGCTACAATGCTTATTGTAGGTCTTGCTATTACAGGACTAGGTATTTACGGAATTTTTGGCACAATATTTGCAATTC
>JAPSLU010000133.1 GCA_031180405.1 Bacillus sp. (in: firmicutes)
AAAGCGGAACAAGTTACTTTAATTGATTCCAAAATTGAAAGCAAATCTGACTTTAAGAAATACAAGCAAGAACAATTTGATCTGGCGAAAAAGATCAAAGAAAAAGATGACATACGTATCGTATTTACATTTAACGAACCATTAAGCGAAAAAGAACTTGAGAAATTAGTTAAAAAATACAACATTAATGTCATTTCATATGAAATCAAAGCAACAAACGCTGAAGATGAGTGGATAACAGTTGGTGGTGTTCCTGAAGAAGAAGATCTGTTTTCTAAGGAAAAATTTAAAGAGGTCACTTTAAATTTAGATGCTACGTTTAAAGGCTTTACTAGCTTGGAAGGTACTGTCGATGACTTTAAGGAATCTGACTATAAAAAAATGGCAGATGATCCCGAGATATTTTTAGCAGATCTAAGCAAACAAATTGCATTCGAAACTCATGGCACCGATGCTAAAGTCATTCTCCATGATTATGCTCAACAGGTTAGTACGCTAAAATAAAACTAAAGTAAGATTTGAAACAGTTCTAACCCTGCTTACGTCATTAATAAGTAGGGTTAAACTGTTTACTTACCAAAAGAGATGAGGAGTGTTAGATGATGAATTTAGGTTTCAACAACCAGAAATTTTTTAATAGTTTTTTATCCGCTATTTCCATACGCATAATTGTTCTATTTTTATTGGTTGTGATCAACTGCTTCATTCCTAACGCTCCTATAAATATTGAGCTTGAGGCCTTGAGCGGTTCTTTAATACTTGTGTATTTGCCTTTAGCTTTTGTTTTACATTTGATTTTTCGTTTAAACATTCGACTCTTGATTTTAAATATTATTCTGGATGTTTTAGTTCTGTATTTCTTTGATGAGGTTTTACGTTTATTTTTAAGCTAGTGTTTATAGGGCGATCAAAGATGTTATTCAAAAATTGTCTATTAAAGGATAATAGTTGTCTAGCATCTTCCTTCAGATGGCAATACTCTTGTCTTTACAACATTCTCATACTTATCAAGATCTTCAATCGTGACTCTTTTATTTTTTGAAGCTTTTCCGTTTGATGGTCTTCCGTAAGATAAAAGTGTCCCCCAAGTTCGACAATCGTCCATAGACTCATCATAAGCTGGTGGTCTCGTCGTAGACAGACTGTAAGCTTTCGATATCCATAAGCAGCTTCTTCATCCGCAATTAGTTCGGATAGCCATTCTTTGATTTGCCCGTCGGAGACAGGTTGTCCGTCCATGGACAAGGAATAACCGGGTATAGGCCGCCCTCCGTGGTACACACGAGGTTTTTGGGAGGCTTTGTTTTTACGGTAGTAGTAGGTTGCTTCAAGAATGCCGACAATACGTAGCACCATTTTGGCTGTGTACCCCAGCTGTATCCACTTGTCGGCTATTTCCATTTTGTCTGATAAGCTGGGTTCACCTTTTTTCAAAATCACAAAGGATCGCGATTTCCCAATCCTTTTCTCCAAGTAATTTCTTCAATTTATCATTCTCGGTTTCAAGTTCACGAAACTCTCCTGGGCTTGGTGTATAGCTCGTTACAGCTTTGGCTTCGGCAGAAGTGTTTTGCCAATCTACGTGTTTGGAATCACGAATCCACCGATTTAGCATTTTGACGTCTATCCCATGCCGTCTGGCTACCTGGCTTGCATTTCCTGCTTCTTGCACCAGTTGTTGTTTGAACTCGATTGAATAGCGTTTCCGTTGCATAAAAAATCCCCCTCTGTTCTTCTGATATCAGCTTAACAAGATAAGAGGGTATGACTCAAATCCAATTTTGGGGCTTAAGAGAATCGTCATGGTCTACTTTCTGATCAATTAAACCTTCTTCTTCATATTGTGGTTCCGTCAACAAAACGCGATTCGATTGATAGTGGACCTGATACTTATGAAGTTAGAATCAGTGCTAATCAAAATATAGCAATAATAAAAGACAATACTTTAGAGGGGATGAGTAACAAGAGTATTTGGTCTAGAAAAAGGACTATAAAAAAAGAGACTGGATATATACCAGTCTCAGACTGAAGAGAAACCCCCGACATTAGAGTTATGCATTCAATTCAATAATCTAGGCATTTAAAATTCATATATCATTTGAACTCATTTTTTCCGTACTTTTGATCATATACATCTTCCTCTGAATTCAACCAGAAGTGATATGCTTCCCCAACAACAATCGCATCTTTCATAGTGTCCTCAGAATCAGCACCTTTATAATCCATTTTTACTTTTCCCAAGTGAATCACTCCCTATTAATTAGATACTTTTGTTTATGCCTATCAACATGCTCCTTCAACATCCATTAATGAATCGTTTACGTACACTATTGAGTTCTCCTATTGTAAGGCTGTGCAAATTGTTAATACTCATTTCTGACAACACCTTTGCTAAATTCGTATTTGTATCATGTTCGCAAAGAATGTCCTAAATAGAGACGGAAAAGCATTCAAATCAGATGCTTTTACCAGTCTACTTTTTTAATAACGATTTTTGTCTGTTTAGAACCTGTTTTATTTCTTCAATAATAATTGGTGACAGATCAGTGCCTGCTAAATTGAGAGCGAATAACCACTGGATACATTCTTTAACCGTAAGTCCATCTGCCACAATTAACTCAGATACAGCAATTGCTGAAGTACGTGAAAGACCTAGACTCATTAAAGATACTTGAGTTAACTGAGATGCTCCAAACTCAAGCCAAATATTAATGTTGGGGATTTTCTCAACCAGATCCATTCTATCAATACTCATTAGGTAAAACTTGAGAACGTCAATATAGCACGATGAATATTTTACGAACTTAAACCTAGCATATTCCTCGATATCCCGCATCGTATCCCGGATCACTTGCGCAAGATTCTTCCCTTTATCTTTCCAATATCTCCAATTCTTATTAATAATGAAAGATAAACTGTCACCTTTTATCCAATATAGAACCAACAGAGCATGAGGGTAATTGAGCTTTTCCGAATCACCTGAAAGGTATTTACTAATACGGTCTACAAGTTTTATGTAGTTTACCAATGCATCGTCACTTTCAGGGAGAATAGGTATCAAATCCTCAACATCAGATTCATAGTTCCTAAAATAATTTAGTAGATCTTGTATGGCAATTGGGCTAATACCAGGATTGTGTAATATTATTTCATTTGGGATGTCTATTTCCCCTAGGACTTTTTCTACCAAACTTTCTAATCTTGTAACCAATGCAGTATCACTTTTCTTTAAGGTTCTATGTTCATGCAATGAACCTTTACGTAAGTATTCACCTATAAAATATACAAATGTATGCTCCAACTCCGGTCGTTTTGCAGCTAAGTTTCGTGGGGTATTACTTTCGATAAACTGAAATAGAGCATCACTATTTCTTAACACGATAGCATTGATTGTAGGTTGAATAGGGAAACGGTTTTTGATCCTTGGAGGCGGTACCTTCCATGCATCCTCTCTCATTGGATCGATACAAATAACATTCCCCTGAAATTCTTTTCCTTGTCTTCCCGCTCTACCTGCAAGGTTCCAAAAGTCAATCTCCCCCATCGGCTTCCCTTTACCTTTTTGGGGCCCCCTAACAAAAATTGATTTAGCAGGAAGATTCATCCCCTCAATTAAGGTAGAAGTGCAAACAAGGAACTTAATTTTCCCAATACTAAATAACTTCTCTAATTCATTTTTAACCAAAAGGGGCATGTTTCCATAATGGAATCCAACGCCTCTTTTTAACGTTTTAACTAATGCGTAATTGGGATTAATAACACTTTTAATTAACTGAATTAAATTCAGTACCTCTTTATCATTTTTCTCTGCTGCTTCACCTTGAAGTTCGTATAATTGCATTGCTGTTTTCTCAGCATCGGCTGGTCCATTCACATATACCAAATTTCCCCCAGCATTTTCTGCAAGGGAATAGGAAATAAAGGGAAGACGCTTACTTATTGTCGTTGGTCGATATGGCAAGGTGAAACGCCCCAACTGATAGGTCGTCTCACCTAAACAGAGATCCATGCTCCAAATCATCGGTTTTTTGGGGACCTGCGATACCCAAATGAGGTTTTGATTAACTGCAACATGCTCTGAAATGATTGCACGCTTATCAATTTCTTTTGGAGCTTGTTCCAGCAGTATTTCAGGATTAGAGGTCATAGGGCTTGAAAAGATCACTTTTGTAAATATTGATCGACGGCTAACTTCCTCAATAACTTGTTGTAGTAATACCCCTCGCGCCCCCTCTCCAATTTTTTGCGCCTCATCAACAATCACCAATTGTAGGATGAGGTCAGGTTCATCATTCAATAACCATTGGAGACGCTCCTGGGTTAAAACGTAAACCAGCGAAGGATGCTTTTCTTCCTTTGGGAATATGGGGACAGAGGTAATGAATACGTCGCTTATCCCCTGTTCGCTAAAGGTTTGGGAAATATCCGCCTCCACTTGCTGAATGAGTGATCGGGTCGGCACAATATATACAGCAATCTTCCCTTTTTCTTCTCGGTAATAATCAGACAAGATCTTTAACAAGATGAATGACTTTCCAGATGAAGTAGGAGCCGAAATACTCATCCAATCTAGCTCCTTAGCACTTTCGTAAACATCAGCTTGAAAACGATTGATTGGAATAACACTATAATTATCTCGGCCCAAGATTGAGTATTGGATGCCTCTTTTTATCCTTTCTAATTGAAGAGGTAAAGGCAGACTTTTTGAATAATCTTCTGGTAAATATCCACGTTGAATGGCTAGCTGTATGGATGGGTTGTTTGTCAAACTATCCAATACAATTGCAGCTGCTGCTTTTTGCTCATCGTCCGTTTGATCTGTAACTAAACAATATTGAGCAATACGATAAGCAACATCCAAGCATTCACTCGCATTAGAAGTTACCAATACGCTGGCACATAGTAACAAATAATTCCAATCAATCAGATCAGTCTCATAAATTGATTCATCAACATCAAGTTTTTCAAACTGACTTGCCACCGATTGGAGAACAATAGGGAGGTATTTTCTTTGAAAACCACTTAAATCTAACAATTTATTGGGTAACGCTGTATTAGGCATTTTGAATTTCCCCTAAAAAACTTTTTCGAAAATCCTCTACTGATGGGAATGGAACAAGGAAAATCTCCATGAAAATAGAATCAAGAGGGGTTCTATTTATTATTTTTGTACTTAATTTCTTTTCCCATGTTTTCAGAGAAGCCTGTACCTCATTAATCACTTCTTCTTCCGTTTTAGCATTTGGCTTTTTTGGATAACAAGCTTCATCAAACCCAATAAGACACGCACCTCTATACTGTAACTTATTGAAGTGTGTGTCATCAGGATCGAGATATCTCAATAAGGCACCTTCAAGATCTGGATCCCCCAAATCTAAGAAACTGCTCATTAATTGTAAATCCCGCATTTGTCGGGCATTTGAACCACCATCATCACAAAGAAACGGTTTAATACTCTCTAGGCATTCAGTAATTGCATTATCAATAGATTGATAAAGCTTGGACTCTCCCCAATACAAAGCTAGTCTTTGTGAGTTTTTATCAAATTTCATATGTAACGCATCCGAGCCGTTATAATGAAGCTGCGAGTTTGTTTTCAATGACATTTTACACATGATCTGGGGTAATCGGAGATAGTTTTGGATAAGCATGTATAATAGCATCTCGCCCCCTTCACCAGTATTACTCAGTGTAGTAAATAAACTTCTTGCTTTTTTCTGAAGTTCCGTAATTTTAGCAAATGAGTTATGTTTCAATATGTATTCCTGTGCTTTTATCAGTTCGCCTCTTGGGATAGCGTAGTCAATGATTCTGGAAGCAACTGCTTTAGCAAGATCTTTCACCCTCGGTTGATCGTTTCCATCATGTGAAATGACGTAACAATGTACATTTGCTCTCGTGTCTAAGATAGGAACTTCTGCTTCTACCTTACTTAAATATGCATCAAGTTCTCTACCATCTCCACGCAGTAATGAGTCAATAGCTTCCTCAATTAAATTAGCTGATGTTACAGATTTTTTGGGGATTGCCATCAAGCTACCTCCGCAAAAGAAAGTATATGTATCATTATATCAGAATTATCGTACTCTTGAGGTTAAATATACCCAGTTACTGGGTAATAATTGGAATATCCTTCCTACAAGAAAACAAAAAGAAGCATTAGTTAAGAACTAACGCTTCTAAACTCACAAGCTTTTCACTTACTGAACTTATTTTTGGACTATCAACTTTATTCCCTTTAAAACAAAACTTTGAAATAACACCACTCTGAAAAGTGGCTTTGGCCTCATTCGTATTACATCAAAATACATGTTAAACATAAGTTTCCATATCAAAGCTTTTTCGTTTTACAATCATAATTATGTGACCAGCTTCGCCAACATTTTTGCAAGAGTACCTCAAAACGGTCTCCAAGTTTTTTAGAGGGATAACTGATCAGAACCGCTTATAATATTTACCCCCACTACCAGGGAAAAGGTAACCAGAGGTTCCTCATGTTGGAGCCAAGGGTCTACCTTTATTAAAAAGGAAATAATGTAGTATTTCAAATTTATTTATTATTCCTCTTGCTATCTAGTATTACATTTGAAGCATTCGCATGATGGTGAGCATAATATAATTTTCCAGATTTCAGACATCCGTATATGATTTGAGCAATTTTTCCGGATATATGTCCAATAGCTGTCATTTTTGTCATTGGTGGATAACCCTCTCTCCCCCTCTAATAACCGCCTATATTGTATCCCAAATACGTTTGGTGCGCTTCTAGATGAGATATGCACCAGTGACATCTGAAATAACACACGTCTAGCATCCCTGACTCCCTCATTTGTCATTCTCGTCTTATGTATTGAGATGCCTGACTTCGCATTTTCAGCTGAAACTCCTAAGTACTTTTTAAACTGTCGAAAGTTATTAAACCGATGGACATCACCAATTACACCTATCAGAGTGGAAGCCCAAATATTGCCCATAACAGGAAGGGAAAATAGTATATCAGCATAAGGGTGTGACGGTAGGTTTTTCTCCTTATTTCCGAATAATAAATCTGATATGTGCTCGTCAATTTGATTGATGGCTTCATGAAGACGAAAGACTTCATCGATAAGCCATTTTTGTCGGTTAGCCAAATGCGGAGCTTGAATAACGACTGATTTTTGTGCAGCATCTACTAGTTTTTTTGCATTTTTAATAGCGTTTGCTCGTGCTCCACTAGCCACCAACGAACGGCGCAATTCCTCCTCAGTTGCTTCTTTTATTTCTATCATTGTTGGATATTTCAAGGCGAACCGCAAAACTGAAGGAACTGTGGGTTTCGCAAAAAGGGATTTAAGCTCGGGATTTGTAACTGCAAACAATTGATGTATTTGGTTTTTTCTACGCGTTAACTGCTGACTTAGCAACCATCTATCTTTGGTCAAAGCACGAAATAATATCTGCGTAGGCGTATACGGAGTAATAATACTCACGGATTGAAGGGCAGGGTTCAATGATTTGTAATAACCCATATACGCCATGACACGTGCATCTATTTCATCTGACTTCTCCTTTATTCCTAAAGAACATTCCCTAAAATCCTTTACTGCCTTGTTCTTCACTTGGTATAGCGTATACCCTATATCTATCAATGCCTTCATGATGATATATCCGTAATTTCCCCCAGTCGGTTCTAATAGGATAAAAAAGTTCTTCGGAGATATTTGGTTACACTCTCCCACTTCCCTTAAGAAATTTAAGAAACCTGCTATCCCGTCGCTATCTGCATTAATTTTTCTTGTCTTCTTTTTCTTCCATAATCCTTTTGAATCGTGGAGTTCTTCATGAGATATACAAGCAGCTACGTGAAATTTATATCCAATATCAATTCCTACATAGAATGAATACAATCGATTCGCTCTTTCAACTTTTTCAGATAGAACATTCTTTACCTTTATAACCTTATGCGGTTCCAAAACCTATCCCCTCCTTGAATCTTAATGAAATAACAAGATAGTTCTTTAGCAGATCTTGTTGAATATCAGTGATTTTTAATAACCCCCCCACTTTTAAATTTCAAACTTATTGGGGAAATACAGAAGAAACAAATCATGTCGACTCAAACAAAAAAGCTGACCTCAAGAGTATTGATGTCAGCACTAGATGATTGCTTTTTAAAATAATTCAAACTTAGTGTATTCTATCCGTAATATCAGCAACTCCTTTCTAATAGCTTAAATACCAATTCCACCTTGTAAATTTATTATTCTTCTTCAAACTCACTGTCCTTCCACATATCCTTCCGCTCATCATCAGTTATATCGCCAAGCACGTTTCTGAATGCTCTTTTTAAAATTGCACCTGTTAATTCTATTTGGGAAAAGTCATTAAAGTCTGGTTCATACACACCAAGTATCCGATAGGCTTCTTGAAGTGATTGAACTAAATATCCGGGACGTCCAAAACTGTATTGAAACAGAGCCTCTGGTAGTGGTGTCTTTGAGTCCGAAAGACCTATAGGATTGGGAGGTGCTAATTGTTCCTCAATCAATGATAAGAATTGAAGGAACTTATCATCGCATTCTTTAAATGTTTCTAGCCTAATAGGCGAGAATCTCTTTTTATACTGTTCATCCAGTTTTCTTAATTCGTTTACTTTGTGAGTTCCAACACAGACTAAGGTGATTTTCGCATCATTTGCCACATGTTTTATGGTATCCATTGCTTCTTCGTTCGAAACATTCCTTGAACTTAGTATAAAATCCAATTCATCTAGAATAAGCATTTCTACGCGTTGTCTTTCCAACAAATGGAATGCCTGTGTTTTCACTTCTCCAATCAAAGGCCTACCAGGCAGACGAGGAGCTCCCAACGCTTTTACGATCTTATGGTAAAATTCTTGAACCGTAAACGGATGAGGTAATTCTAAATACACTACTGGCTTAATATCAATCTCGGTGCCTTCATCATCAACTAACATGTATTCCTTATATCTATCTCTATATGCTTCTGATAAAACTGTTTTTCCAACACCCGAAGGCCCCATCATAAAATAATGATTATACGATTTTTTACTTTTTTTTGCCTGGTTCATCACGCGCTTGGAATCAAACATTTCCCAAATTTCAGATATACGTGGATGAACTACGAAAAGATTAGCAACACGATCTGCGAATTCTATATACGGGTTTTGTTCTTCCATTCTATCCTCCTATTACTTTGTGCTTTTTTGTAAATCATATAAATCGAATAAATCAACTTTTGGTTTATTTTTGTTAGGTACCTTTGTTGGAGGAGACAATTTATACTCATACCCCATTCTTTGTGCCTCTTGAATTTCTCTTCTGTTTAATTGTTTTTTTGCTTCTACCTTCGCATGTAAATTCGACTTCGCTTCCGCTAGCTGCCTTGATCCTGGAATCCGATTCATATTCAATTTCCCTAGTGTACGGAGGTTCTCTAACATCTTTTTATACATATATCTACTTACACCGTACAGTTCATTAGCCGGTGGGTTAGCTGCGAAGACTTCAACGTATTCGTTCGTTTTTGGTAATAGAATATAAACCCTTGATATGTCATCAATATCGTATTTAACTTTGTATTTTACATGCCTTCCTTGGATCAAGTGGAATAATTCTGGTGACTTATATTCTACGTTTTCTAACCTTACCCCATCTCGTGTGTAAGGCTTCTCAATCGTCGGCAATAGTTCAATCTTGTAATATGGCTCATCCTCTTCATTTATCCACTCCGGGACACCAGTAGAACTCAATCCATCGTAATACATACTAGCTGGGGTGGGAGTGTCTAAGGGTAACCCCCGATGTACTTTATGATGATATATGTCCGTAATATAAAGAGTAAGTAATTCGATAACATCATCTAAGGTGTAGATCGCGTTTTCTTCCGGATTATAGTCCCCTAAATCCTCGACTGAACTTTTTCGAGTACCATCGAGAGAATGAATAATGCCCCAGTTTAACGTGCCAATTAAACGTTCAATAGTTCCTCCATAGTTTGGTGTTTTGACCGGTCGATATCTTACCTCTGAATGTAGAGTGTCGTTTATCATTCGTTTCACTTCTGCATTTTTAAACTCCGGTCCATTATCCATGTAAATAATTGATGGTATTCCGTGAATATCCCAATCATTTAATGTGTTATACTCCTCTCTTGATCGTTTCAAGAAGATCCCATGTTCGATTGCCTTTCGAACCTTATTTGCGGAGGGGTATTCAAAAGAAATGTGCATACACCATACCATGCGTGTGTAAACATCAATACCTAAGGTGATCCAAGGGCGCCCCGTCACATCTCCTGTTTTACTAATTACATCAATATCTAACTGAGTATGGTCAATCTCGACAATATGAAGAGGAAAAAGAGCCTCTTGATTTGACCATCCCCGTTGTACCGGATTATATTTCTGAGCAGCAGCTCTTCCATCTCGCATCCTTTCCCTGATTTGCTTATCAATTCTTCCGATCAATTTAGCGACTGTATTATAATCAATCGGATCTAGCTTAGCTTGAGTACATTTTGTTTCTATCTTTCTAGCTATCATTGAAATTTTAGGTCTCTTTGTAGATAAGTAATCCATTTCAATTACTTCTTTCAAGATCGGTAAATATCGCTCATCTTTCCTGATATATATGGTATCCAACACCAGATCTTTTTTCTTAGGATGGCATATTAACAACGGCTTCTCATCAGATCTGATCTTATCTCCTTTAAAAACATTTTTTCTAATAAGCCCCTCAATCCCTGATGTTGGTCGTTCATTTTCCTCTCGTCTATAATCAGCCAGATACCTTTTTAAGGTCCTAGTCGATATTCCTGTTTTGCTAGCAATCTGTTGTAGTAAGAATTTCTGGGTTACCTCCTCAATGTTCTGGACCCCAGTCAGATAATCCCGATACCTTTCGGCTAATTGGTAGTATGCTTTCAGGTCACCAGCTTTAGCTTTATCGAATAGCAATAAAGGATCAATAACTTCGAATCTCTGGGATACCTCTTGCCGGTGCTTTTCCGAAAGTGCATCAAGATTAGAGATATGCCTGATTTTAGATTCTTCTGACTTTTGACTCACTCTTTTCTGAATCAACGCACTTGGTTCAAATGTTGGATTCGTGATTAGGGAGAGAAAGTCATATTCCTCTTCAACTGCCGCATTTCCAGCTGCAATGACGTATACCTTTGGAGCATTAATATGAGTTACAACGTATCTTCTGCCATGTAACTGAAACTCGTCATTAATTTTTAAATTGAACAGTTTCAAAGCTATCACTCTCCCCCAGAAACTGTCGTAACTGACCAGAAAAATTCCCTAACGTAACTAAAGTGTGCTCATTAATTGTCTTTTGTAAGTTGACATTGAACACACCTGTTGCAATTAAGTAATATACAACTGGAAGTATATATCGAAAATCCACACTAGCCGTGAAGCTTCGAGCTAGATCTAAGACTGATGAAGTTTCTAAATAAGATAGCTTATTAATAACTTGATCCACCCATTGCGAATAACTTTTTCTTTTCTTAAGGTAAGGATTTAAGAATTTAAGATTGCGTACTACGACTTCAGGTAATGTCTTCGGATAAATCACGCTATACTTCCAATTTTGAGAGAATGCTAATTTTTCACATCGACTATTACATAATTTAAAAATCTCTGTCTCAATATCGGGTGAATTCTTAATTTGATACAAGTGAGGAACTGAGCCTTGACGAAATACGAGTACATCTGGAACATGAAACCATTGCTTTAAATCTCCATCCTTATTCAGATTTTTCATGGGGACGTTTACCGGTTGGACATAATATCGCACGGAGGCCTGATCTAGTTCTAAAAAGTAATAAAATAAGCATTCGGCTAATGAATGGTATGGTACATCCCTATTCATTTTGTAGCTTGCTATAGACCCGATTACATGGGGTTTGTTGTGACTCCCTTTGTTATCAACTTTACGTTTTGGTGCGTAGAGCCTGTCCTCTTTACTCCAATTACGGTTTGACCAATCCAAAACGCTCCCCCCTGTTTATTCGCCCCGAAAAGTGTCGAGACTTGTTCCATACGATTTCTCACAATATCTCACACCGAATTTATCCAGTCAATACAAAAATAACCAATTTGTTTCATTTTTAAACACAAAAAAGCCTTGCTACAGTAAGGTAATACTGCAGCAAGGCAGGGCCAGCATATGTTACAACTGGTGACAAAGTATCTTCCCGAAGGTGACAAACTATATTACTACCCACACAAAGACGTTCTTATTCCCTTCAACCCTTACTCAACCGTCACACTCTTCGCCAAGTTCCGTGGTTTATCCACGTCAAGGCCGCGAGCGAC
>JAPSLU010000134.1 GCA_031180405.1 Bacillus sp. (in: firmicutes)
ATGATGGCGAAGAGGCCACACCCGTTCCCATGCCGAACACGGAAGTTAAGCTCTTCAGCGCCGATGGTAGTTGGGGGTTTCCCCCTGTGAGAGTAGGACATCGCCAAGTAATATCTTATTATTGTCGCGGGGTGGAGCAGTCTGGTAGCTCGTCGGGCTCATAACCCGAAGGTCGCAGGTTCAAATCCTGTCCCCGCAACCAAATTACTTTGACTAGCGTCAAAGAGTTAAGGTAAATTATTTTGACTAGCGTCAAAGAGTTAAGGTAAATTATTTTGACTAGCGTCAAAAAATTATGGTCCGGTAGTTCAGTTGGTTAGAATGCCTGCCTGTCACGCAGGAGGTCGCGGGTTCGAGTCCCGTCCGGACCGCCATATTATTGATTGTTTGCGAAACATAGACGTTTCGTTTTTTTTATGCCTTTTTTTACGATTGTTTTTATAGATTGGTGTCTTTTAATTCAAAAAGATCGATTAGTACATATACTTTAGCAACAAAGTTTGCAATCCTTTTCAAAAAAAGATCATTAAACGAAAAATCTTAATAATACCACCAAGAGACTTAATATGTTACGATAGAATGTGTCAAACTTGGTTAAACTAAGTAATAGTCTTTCTACGAAAAAATCACTTCCTTAGGAAATACTCCTAAGGTTTTTTCATAGGTCAAAATAATAGAACGTGGAGATTCGAAATGGATGAATTTGATTTTATAAAAAAAGTAAAACCAAATCGTACTTTTCAAGAAAATGTAAAAGTCGCAATTGGAGATGATGCAGCTGTTTATGAATCATCTCAAGGTTATCATCAAGTAGTCTGTGTAGATACAATGGTTGAAGGTGTACATTTTCTTAAAAGTCTATCTTCTCCATTTGAAATAGGCTACAAAGCTTTGGCTGTCAACATTAGCGATATTGCCGCAATGGCAGCTATACCCCTTTATTATTTAGTTTCTATAGCTGTTCCTGCTCACTGGCAAGAAGACGATCTTTTAGAAATTTACGAGGGTATGAAAAAGTTATCAGCAGAATATAAAATGGACCTCTTAGGTGGCGACACTGTTAGTACTTCAGACAGGCTTGTGATTACTGTGACAGTGATTGGAGAGGTAGAGAAGAATAGAAGTACGCTTAGAAGTAAAGCGAAGGTTGATGATATCGTCTTTGCAACGGGTACAATTGGTGATTCTGCTGCAGGACTAGCTATTTTATTAGGCCAAGCTTCTATAAATACCCAGTCTTTAAAAACATATTTTTTACAAAAGCATAAAATGCCAACCCCTCAAGTGAGAGTGGGGAGAATTGTAGGCGCATTAAACAGAGCGGCTCTAAATGATATAAGCGATGGACTAGCAAGTGAATTAAACGAAATTGCAGAAGCTAGTGATGTTGGTATCACAATAGAGGAAGAAGCACTTCCTATAAGTGAGGAACTTTTATTATTACATTCATCCTATGATATTAAAAGATGGGTCTTAAATGGTGGAGAAGATTTTGAGTTAGTTGGGACTACTTCACCAGATTCATGGGTGAAGTTGAAGCATGCTTGTGATCAAATAGGAATAAAGATCACGAAAATTGGTTCAGTTGATTCTAAAGATAAGGGAGTAACATTAATAACAAAGAATCAAGAGTATGTAAAACTTGATAAATCAGGGTATAACCACTTCAAAATAAGTTAAGGTGAGTAGAGTGGAACAATTTGAATTTATAACAAGAAGTACTAAGGATACAGCAACTATTGCTCAAAATCTAGCAATGAAATTAAAAGAAAATGATGTCATTACACTTGAAGGAGATCTAGGTGCTGGTAAAACAACTTTTACTAAAGCACTAGCCAAGGGGCTGGGGATAAGTAGAAATGTGAATAGTCCTACGTTTACAATCATAAAGGAATATAAAGACGGAAGATTGCCTTTATACCATATGGATGTATATCGAGTTGAAGATGCTGATGAAGACCTTGGTTTTGATGAGTATTTTCATGGTAATGGTATTACAGTGGTAGAGTGGGCGCATTTAATACAAGATCAGTTACCAAATGATAGATTAGATATTAAAATTCTTTATATGGATGATACAACGAGGACAATTATAATGACACCTAAGGGGTCTCATTATGTTGAACTATGTAAGGAGTTAAATGATGAAAGCATTAGCTATAGACACAACAAATAATGTGCTTGGAATTGCCATAGTAGACGAAGAGTCAGTTATAGGTGAATATATTACAAATTTAAAGAAAAACCACTCTGTTCGAGCAATGCCAGCGATAGAAAGACTATTACATGATTGTGATCTAACACCGAAAGATCTAGATAAAGTGATTGTTGCAACAGGTCCAGGCTCTTATACAGGTGTTCGTATAGGTGTTTCCATAGCAAAAACAATGGCATGGGCTCTTCAAATTCCTATTGTAGGTATATCTAGCCTAGAGATTTTGGCTGCCAATGGCCACTTTTTTGATGGACTTATTTCACCGATCTTTGATGCTAGAAGAGGACAGGTCTATACAGGTTTATATGAATTTTCAAAAGGTGAATTAATGACGATTGAAAATGATCAAAATTTATTATTAACTGAGTGGATAAGACATTTGTCAAAAAGTGATAAGCGTATATTATTTTTAGGAAACGATGTTCATTTACATCGAGAAACTATAATAGAAATCCTAGGGGAAAAAGCTGAATTAGGAAGCGTTGCTATACATAACCCTAGGCCGAGCGAGTTAGGCCTAATAGGTTTAAAAAGAGAAGCAACAGATGTTCATAATCTTGTACCAAATTATATTAGATTGGCTGAAGCAGAAGCAAAGTGGCTTGAGCAACAAAAATAAGATGGTGGCAACTGTGGAAAACCAATACACAATAAGAAAAATGAAAAAAGAAGACATTGAAGAAGTCTATCAAATAGAATGTCAATCCTTTTCAGCACCATGGACAAAGGAATCCTTATATTATGAGTTAGAACAAAACTTATTTGCAAAGTACATAGTAGTAGAACTAGAGAACCAGGTTATCGGCTACTGTGGGTTGTGGGTGATCATGGATGATGCCCAAATAACGAATATCGCGGTACATCCTAAATTTCGTGGGCAAAAAATTGGTGAAGCGCTGTTAAGATTTGCCATTCAATTAAGTAGAGAAATGAATGCAAAAAAATTATCTTTAGAAGTCAGAATTTCAAATCATATTGCTCAATCTTTATATAAAAAAGTAGGTTTTGAGCCTGGTGGTATAAGAAAACGGTATTATACAGATAATCAAGAAGATGCTTTAGTAATGTGGGTGAATTTAATATGAGTCAAACTGATCAGTATATATTAGGAATTGAAACTAGCTGTGATGAGACAGCTGCAGCCATTGTGAAAAACGGCCGCGAAATTGTGGCAAATGTTGTTGCTTCTCAGATTGAAAGTCATAAACGATTCGGTGGAGTTGTACCCGAGATTGCTTCAAGACACCATGTAGAGCAACTTACAATTGTTTTTGAGGAAACGATGAAACAAGCTAATCTTTCCTTTGAAGATATTTCAGCGATTGCTGTAACAGAAGGTCCTGGTTTAGTAGGAGCATTATTAACAGGTATAAACGCAGCAAAAGCTTTAGCTTTCTCGCACTCAATTCCATTAGTAGGTGTTCATCATATTGCAGGGCATATATATGCAAATCGACTTGTTCAGGAATTAGAATTTCCGTTACTTGCCTTAGTTGTATCAGGTGGTCATACCGAGTTAGTCTACATGGAGGATCATGGCAACTTTAGAGTAATTGGTGAAACATTGGACGATGCTGCTGGTGAAGCTTATGATAAGGTAGCAAGAACAATCGGTCTTCCTTATCCAGGGGGTCCTCATATCGATCGTTTGGCACATGAAGGACAAGCTACAATTGATTTACCAAGAGCATGGCTTAGTGAAGGCTCCTTTGATTTTAGCTTTAGTGGACTAAAATCTGCTGTTATTAATACGCTTCATAATGCTAAGCAAAAAGGAATTGAACTTGATCCAAAAGATGTTGCGGCGAGCTTTCAAGCAAGTGTTGTCGATGTTTTGGTGACAAAAACGGCACAAGCTGTGGATAAGTACAAGGTGAAACAGCTATTATTAGCCGGTGGAGTTGCAGCTAATAAAGGTCTAAGGACAGCTTTGGAAAAGGAATTTTCCACTAGAGAAGATGTAGAATTAATCATTCCTCCATTATCTTTATGCACCGATAATGCAGCAATGATAGCAGCAGCAGGTAGTATCGTTTTTGATAAGGGAGTAAGAAGTGATTTAGCACTTAATGCAAATCCAGGGTTAGAGCTTAGCTCCTATTAAATAAAGTAATGAAGGCAGAACTAAAATTAGTTCTGTTTTTTATTTGCCTAGAAATTTATATAATTTTTGGATTGTGGATAAGCGCACAACTTTTTAGAATTGAATGCAAAGAACGCCTTCTATTCTAGATCATCTTATCTTCCCGAGGCGGATTAAGGTGCTTGCACTTTTGTTCTTCACATTTTTAGACAAAAACCGAGTTTATTTTCACCGATTTAGTCAATTCACAACCGAATTTAGCTAATCACCTAGTTATCCACAGGATGTTCACGTTTTTTTGTAGAATTGTGTAAAAGGATTAAAAATGCTGTCAAATCAATAAAAAATTACATGTGTATAACTTAGCTGTTTTAACGAAAATCTGTGGACAATGTGCATAAGTCTGTTGATATGTTGGAAATAAAGGATTTCTCATGTGGATAAAAGAGTGGATTGTGAATAACAATTGATAGATTGAAACCATAGTTATGAAGATTGTCGAAAGTAATCTATATCCGCTACTAACTTTGAACAATAAACAAAAAACAGCGAAATTATCTTCGCTGTTTTTTAAGTACTGTTTTACTTAGTGTAACTCTTCCCACTCAGTCATCAGTTTTTCTAGGTCAAAATTCAACTGTTCATTTTCAGTATTTATTTTTTGCACTTGTTCATGGTCCTGATAAATGGAAGGATCGCAAAGAAGAGCTTCATTTTCTTCAATCTTTTCCTCTACTTGACTAATGCTCATTTCAATTTCTTCTATTCTTCGTTGCTTTTGTCTCTCAAGTTTCTTTAATTCTTTATCTTGTTGATAATTTAGCCTTCCTTCGGGAGTAGAAGAATTGTTTTTTTGTGAAACGGTCTTTTGCTCTTCCTTCTCTAGTCGCTCAAGTTCTAATTGTTCTTCTTTCTTTGTTACGAAATAATCATAGTCACCTAAATATTCTGTCAGGCTATGAGTAGATAGCTCATACACCTTCGTTGCAATTCGATTAATAAAGTAGCGATCATGTGAGACAAATAGAATGGTACCTGGAAAATCAATGAGTGCATTCTCTAAAATTTCCTTGCTGTCTAAATCAAGATGGTTAGTTGGTTCATCAAGGATAAGGAAATTAGCTTTTTGCAACATTAGTTTTGAGAGAGCTAACCGCGCCTTTTCTCCACCACTTAATGTTGACACAGGTTTTAACACATCATCACCTGAAAAGAGGAAGTTTCCAAGAACAGTTCGAATTTCCTTTTCCGTTTTCTGTGGATATTCGTCCCACAGCTCGTCCAACACCCGTTTATTCGAAGTTAGATCGGCTTGCTGTTGATCATAGTAACCAATTTGCACATGTGAGCCTAATGAAAAGGTACCAGTTAAAGAATCAAGCTTTTGTACAATGGACTTTAATAGGGTTGATTTTCCAATCCCATTTGGGCCGACAAGCGCAATACTATCGCCACGTGAAATAGAAAACGAGATTTTTGATATGATAGGAGTAAGATTATCATATGACACAGAGATATCTGTTGCTTTCAACACATCGTTCCCACTAAGTCGGTCAATATCAAACTGAAAGCTCGCTGATTTCTCATCACCAAGTGGTTTAGTCATTAACTCCATTTTCTCTAATTTTTTCCGTCTGCTTTGAGCCAGCTTTGTTGTAGAAGCTCGAGCGAGGTTGCGCTGAATAAAATCTTTGAGCTTAGCAACTTCTTCTTGCTGTTTTTCAAAGCTTTTTTGCTCTTTTTCATAGATGTCAGCTTTTTGCTTTAAATAGTTACTATAATTCCCAATAAATTTTGAACTGGTATTTCTACTAATTTCATATACCTGTGTAACAATTTTGTCTAAAAAATATCGATCATGTGAAACAATTAAAATGGCACCTTGATAATTTTGAAGATATTGTTCCAGCCAAGTTAATGTTTCGATGTCTAGATGGTTCGTTGGTTCATCCAGAATTAAAAGATCAGGTTTAGTCAGTAACAGCTTCCCTAAAGCTAACCGCGTTTTTTGTCCACCACTTAAAGATGAAATCTTAGTTTCTGAATTAAAGTTACTAAAACCTAATCCATGTAGGACAGAACGTATATCTGCTTCATATTGATAACCGCCTTCTTCCTTGAATTTCACTTGAAGTGTATCGTATTCTTTTAAAAGCTGTTCAAATCTTTTTGCTTCACTATTTGGGTCAACAGTTGACATACGTTGCTCAAGATTTCGCATATCTGCTTCCATTGATTTTAGGTGATTAAATACTAAACTCATTTCATCCCAAATAGATAATTGTGATTCTAATCCTGTATCTTGTGCCAGGTAACCAATTGAGACATCCTTTGGTTTAATCATTTCACCAGAGTCATAAGACATTGCACCTGATATGATTTTCAGAAGTGTTGATTTTCCAGCTCCATTACGGCCAACGAGCGCAATTTTATCTCTAGTTTGTACTTCTAGCTTAATATTCGATAAAATAGGATCAGCACCAAAGTATTTACTAAGTTGATTTATTTGTAACAATATCATTGTTTTTCACCTCTACTAATGCTTTAAGTGTAGCCTAATAAGGCCCTTATAGGCAACATTGACTGATTTCTAAATGAAAGAAACTCGGTAAAGCTTCTATTAGGGATAATGAGAGATAAAATGCCGTGAAAGATAATGAGAAAAGTCCTATATAAAGGCAATGACTAAAAAAAGTACAAAAGGTTTTCACCATATATTTGTCACAATAACAAAACAGACAGATGCTAAAAAATAGTGTATAGTTTATGTATAAGGAGATTGTATATGTCAGATTTTACTCATTTTAATGAACAAGGCAGAGCAAAGATGGTTGATATTTCTGCAAAAGCAGAAACAGTTAGAACAGCTCATGCTAAAACAAGCATTATTGTAACAGAAGAAGTATATAAGAAAATAACAAACAACGAAATTGGGAAAGGTGATGTTCTGTCTGTAGCCCAAGTAGCTGGTATTATGGCAGCAAAACAGACATCAAATGTTATTCCAATGTGTCACCCTATTTCGATAAAAGGTGTAGATATCGAGTTTGAATGGGATATAAGCAATCAGTATACGTTGTTGATATCAGTCACTGTAAAAACGAAGGGCAGTACAGGTGTCGAAATGGAAGCGTTAACCGCTGCAAGTATAACAGCACTTACTGTTTATGACATGTGTAAAGCTGTTGATAAAGGTATGGTTATAGGGCAAACCTATTTAGTTGAAAAAACAGGTGGCAAAAGTGGTGATTTTTTAAGAAAAGAAATATGATAGTAACGAATTTTGTTATATTATGTATTTATTTTGTTTAGGTGTATAGCTAAAGTGCCTACCTCCTCTAGGGTCTAGCCAAAAGTGACTTAGAAAAAGACTGTCTTCTATTCACTTGCGTTATATTGCCTGAGGCTGTTCAAGGCGCTTGCGCTTTTCATATATGTGTTTGTGTGAATGTGAGGGATCAGATTGAATATTGAGCAAACAAAAATTCCGCAGGCAACAGCAAAAAGATTGCCATTATATTATCGGTTTTTGAAAAATTTACACTCATCAGGAAAGCAACGTGTATCATCAGCCGAACTAAGTGATGCTGTAAAGGTAGATTCTGCTACAATTCGAAGAGATTTCTCATACTTTGGAGCTCTAGGGAAAAAAGGATATGGTTATAATGTAAATTATCTGTTATCCTTTTTTAGAAAAACATTAGATCAAGATGAAACAACTAAAGTATGTTTAATAGGTGTAGGAAACTTAGGTACTGCTTTTTTACATTATAATTTCACAAAGAATAACAATACAGTTATATCTTTAGCGTTTGATGTAGCAACCGAGAAAATTGGGACGGAAATTGGTGGAGTTCCTGTTTTTCATTTAGATGATCTTGAAGAACAGCTTCCCGAAGATGTGACTGTTGCAATATTAACAGTACCCGCTGCAGTGGCACAATCCATTACAGATCGCCTCATTAGTAAGGGGATTAAAGGAATATTAAATTTCACCCCAGCTCGGATCAATGTTCCTGATGAAATTCGTATCCATCATATTGACTTAGCAGTTGAGCTACAGTCACTTGTCTACTTTTTAAAGCATTATCCTAATGAAGATAAATAATTTATAAAGGAGGTGGATTCGATGCCTTCAGTAGGAATCGGAAGCCTATTATTAATCGTTTTCTTTGCACTTCTTATTTTTGGACCAAAGAAATTACCAGAGCTAGGAAAAGCAGTAGGTAATTCATTACGAGAGTTTAAAAATGCTACAAAAGGTTTAGCAGATGATGAAGATGATCAAGACTCTAAGAAAAAGAATCAGGAAGAAGTCAAGTAAGATAGGATGAACCCGATATGAAACATGATGAAATGTCGGTCATTGAACATATAACAGAGCTGAGAAAACGACTCGTCATTGTTGTCGTTTTCTTTTTCTTAGCTGTTATAGCTGGTTTCTTGCTGTCAGGGCCGATTATTAAATATTTGCAGCATACAGATGAAGCAAAATCATTAACTCTCAATGCATTTAACTTAACAGATCCGTTAATGGTGTACATGAAATTTGCATTCATTATTGCATTTGTCATTACATCGCCGGTTATTCTTTATCAGCTTTGGTCTTTTGTAAGTCCTGGCTTATATGAGAAGGAGAGAAAAGTAACATTAAGCTACATACCTATTTCAGTTATTCTGTTCTTAACTGGTGTGTCTTTTTCATATTTTATTCTCTTTCCGTTTGTCATTGAATTCATGGAAAGAATCTCTAATGACTTAGACGTTAACCAAGTAATTGGGATAA
The DNA here is from genome assembly GCA_031180405.1 of Bacillus sp. (in: firmicutes). Classification (GTDB taxonomy): domain Bacteria; phylum Bacillota; class Bacilli; order Bacillales; family Bacillaceae; genus Metabacillus. The sequence goes on from JAPSLU010000134.1 coordinate 9,085, forward strand.
ATGAATACTTTTCATTTTTAATTCAGTTAACCCTTCCATTTGGACTATTATTTCAACTACCAGTCGTTATTATGTTTCTAACTAGACTTGGTATTGTTACACCGATGTTTTTATCAAAGGTACGCAAATACTCTTATTTTATCCTTCTAGTTATTGCGGCTCTTATTACACCACCAGAATTAGCATCACACTTAATGGTTTCTATACCTCTATTTATTTTATATGAAATTAGTATTTGGGTATCGAAAATAACCTATCGTAAATCACAGAAGCTAAGATTTGAAGAAGAAAATAAAAAATGAGACTATAATTAGTCTCATTTTTTTATGTTCATCTTTTTGATTTTTCTAGATAAAGCAAACATTCTAATGGCTACACCCATATCAAAAGTCGCAATGAGCATTAGAAGGATTGTTGGAAAAGTAAATAGGCCATCTTTTGCACTGTTAATGGCTAAATACGTAAATAGCAACCCCATAATCAAATAAAAAATAGCCATAGAAATAGGGTTTGTTCTCATGATAAAAAGCCTCCAATAATTACTTGCATTTGTTCAACTTGGTTCATCATTCTTTCGATATCCTCACGAAAAACAGTTTGAATAACAACGACCATTGTATTCATCGCGACATGTGCGAAGATAGGGACAATGATTCGTTTTGTTTTGACATAAAGAAAAGCAAAGGTAAAACCCATTGATCCATATAACAGAACATGCTGTGGTTCACCATGCAAAAGAGAGAAGATAAGAGAGCTAATCAATGCTGCAATAAAAAAGTTTGTTCTCGTATATAGTACGCCAAAAAGGATTTTTCGGAATATAATTTCTTCCAGTATCGGGCCTAAAATTGATGTTACGACGATGACCATGGGTGAAACCCTTATAACGTTAACAATCATTTGAGTATTTTCAGAACCTGGATCTATTCCAAACACATTGATTTCTATGTTTGCTGCAATACTCTGAACAAAAATGGCTAAAAAGAATCCTGTGATTGCCCAACCTACAGAAGCTCCAACAGAAGCTGGTTCGCCTTGAAAGCGACTTTCAGCATTTCGGTCATTTCTTAAAAAATAAAGAATAATTATGAATGCAACTGTAAAGCTAAATATGGTCCAATAGGCAAATCTTTCAACATTTGTTTCTCCAATATTTAATAGGCTAAACAACCTGATTCCTACATAAGCTGATAGCTGTAGTAGCATATATGTAATAATAATAAACCAGTAATGTTTTTTCATGAAAGCCTCCTTAGCTAGCAATATCCCTTTGACTGTTAATGATTATACCAAATTATATTGTAACATACCCCTATCTCATCCAATGTATGATACCACTTATGAATGAGATAAAATGATAAATGAAATATTTAATAGCGTTTACATAGGAAACTCTTACCCTAACCTTCTATCTATATTATTTAGGGGAAAAAGAGAAAAAGTTCTTATAAAAATTTTAAACTTCATACTTGAAATTGAAAGAGAACTTATATATTATAATAATTGTGTTAGCACTCAAGAACAGTGAGTGCTAATAAAAAGGAAAAATTAATCATTTTTTAAAAGAATTTGAGGAGGTTGTTTCACTTGTTAAAGCCATTAGGTGATCGCGTTATTATCGAGTTAGTTGAATCAGAAGAAAAAACTGCTAGTGGTATCGTCCTTCCAGATAGTGCGAAAGAGAAGCCACAAGAAGGTAAAGTAGTTGCTGTTGGTACAGGTCGTGTATTAGATAGCGGAGAGAAAGTAGCTCTTGAAGTAGCGGAAGGCGATCGTATCATCTTCTCAAAATATGCTGGTACTGAAGTAAAATACGAAGGTACTGAATACTTAATTTTACGTGAAAACGACATTTTAGCTGTTATCGGATAATAGACAGCACACATAATAGATCTATTTAAAACTTTTTAGGAGGTCTTGTAAAAATGGCAAAAGATATTAAATTTAGCGAAGAAGCTCGTCGTTCCATGCTTCGTGGTGTGGACGCTTTAGCAGATGCTGTAAAAGTAACATTAGGACCTAAAGGTCGTAACGTTGTACTAGAAAAGAAATTCGGTTCTCCTTTAATCACGAATGATGGTGTGACAATTGCTAAAGAAATCGAATTAGAAGATGCTTTCGAAAATATGGGTGCTAAACTTGTTGCTGAAGTAGCTAGCAAAACAAATGATGTAGCTGGTGACGGTACAACTACTGCAACTGTATTAGCTCAAGCGATGATTCGTGAAGGATTAAAGAACGTAACTGCTGGTGCTAACCCAATGGTTGTTCGTAAAGGAATCGAAAAAGCTGTAGCAGTTGCATTAGAGGAGCTACAAGCTATTTCAAAACCAATCGAAGGAAAAGAATCAATTGCACAAGTTGCTGCGATTTCTGCTGCTGATGAAGAAGTAGGTCAATTAATCGCTGAAGCAATGGAACGTGTTGGTAACGACGGTGTTATCACAATTGAAGAATCTAAAGGATTCTCTACTGAATTAGAGGTAGTAGAAGGAATGCAATTTGACCGTGGATATGCATCTCCATACATGGTAACTGATTCTGACAAAATGGAAGCAGTTCTTGAAAACCCATATGTGTTAATCACAGACAAAAAGATCACAAACATTCAAGAAATTTTACCAGTATTAGAGCAAGTTGTTCAACAAGGTAAGCCACTACTATTAATTGCTGAGGATGTAGAAGGTGAAGCATTAGCAACTCTAGTAGTGAACAAGCTTCGCGGAACATTCAATGCTGTTGCTGTAAAAGCACCTGGCTTTGGTGACCGTCGTAAAGCAATGTTAGAAGATATCGCGATTCTAACTGGCGGTGAAGTTATCACTGAAGAATTAGGATTAGATCTTAAATCTGCAACAATTGATCAATTAGGACGCGCTTCTAAAATTGTTGTAACAAAAGAAAACACAACAATCGTTGAAGGTGCTGGCCAAGCTGACCAAATCGCGGGTCGCGTAAGCCAAATCCGTTCTCAATTAGAAGAAACAACTTCTGAGTTCGATAAAGAAAAATTACAAGAACGTTTAGCTAAATTAGCTGGCGGTGTAGCAGTAATTAAAGTTGGTGCTGCAACTGAAACTGAATTAAAAGAGCGCAAACTACGTATCGAAGATGCTCTTAACTCTACACGTGCTGCAGTAGAAGAAGGTATCGTT
>JAPSLU010000135.1 GCA_031180405.1 Bacillus sp. (in: firmicutes)
CAGGGTTTGAAGCGGCAAAATCTTCACGATGGTGCTCACCAACTCCAAACACGTCCAAACCTACTTGATCAGCTAAAACAATTTCCTCCACTACTTCTCGAATTCGATTTGCATGACTGATCACCTCACCGGTTTTAACATCTGGAGTTGTTTCAACAAATGTACTAATTCCTATTTCCAAACCGTATTCCTCCTTAACAAATAGTTCATATGTATATCAATTAGGTAATTAAGACTACCATGACACTTCCTCTATTCTATTATGTTTTCAACATTCTTTGTAGCAAAACGACTCATGGAAACAGCTGGATTCAACAACTTAAAGAGATTGTACTTATTCAGTCAATTTCTCGAGAATTTCTTTTATTTGCTTTAAATCTTTTTTATTTGCTTTTTTCATCATTGTTGACATAAACGGTGAAAATAGTTTAGAAAAACCACTTGGTACCCCTTTATTTCGTAAGATCATACGAGTACGACTCACGCCTATTTCCTGCCATGTATAGGTTGTTTCCATTGGGAATGGTCCATTTGCCGTTTTCATGACTAACTTTTTTTGAGGCTCGTACTCGACAATTTCATAAACGTATGCAAGTTCTCGACCTAAAAAGTTTGCTTTAAACGCAATTTGGCTTCCAATTGCTAGTGGTTTAGGTGTTTTCCACTCTGCAGATTGGATATTAACATACCATTCTGGGGCATGGTCAGGATTAGTTGCATAGTCGGCTGCTATATTTATTGGTTGATTGATTTCTATCTCTGTTACGACATCTACCATCTTGGCTTCCTCCAGCTTAAGGCTTTCATTTAAATTTAAATAATGTACCTATTAGATACCTAACCATTTTTATGATGTTGCTCATAATTTTCAAAGACAATTCCAGATGCTTTATTAGAAAAGTAAGGAAAGGGCTCTCATCTTCTTTTAGCAAACGATACGTGAATGCACTGTTAACTGCTCCCTCATACATAAATGCCCTTGTAAACGAATTTCTTTAGGTGCGTTAACATACTAAATGCTTCCCCAAACTGCCCCAGCTTTTTCACCCCATCCCTCAATAAATTTACTCTCAGAATTGGCTCAACTGTAAATCCATATACCCGCTCCTTCAAATAGCACTCACATATATACATTACCATTAAGTAACATGTTAAACACGTGGCAACATGATAAATAAACCTTAGTCAAGCATGATAGTGATTAATATATGCAACAAAGGGAAACGTCTAAACATTAATTAGATGTTTAGGCGTTTCCCCATACATTACTACAATTTCTATATCACTTGTTTCTAAATTTTAAGTATTGTCATTTTTCCTATTACTCCCAATTATGTAACAACAAAAGAAAAATCAACCGTTATCCTTTGCAAACACAAATAAAGATCCCCATTCCGTTCAAAATGTGAGGATCACCAACTGCTACTATCAAATTAATTCTATTCTCCGGTCCGGGCGAATAGTTCATTAAAAAGATTAAGTCATATATTGACTATGTTACATTATCCGCTTCTTAATAACCAAACATTTTGTTTTCTCATTGACATAGGCATAAAAAATATCTTTTTCTGTTAAATTTTCTTGTTTCAGTCTGTCTTTCAACCATTCCTTGCTCTTTCCCAATAATTCTAAATTCCGCACTTGTATTTTTCGATCGATAATAACAGAAATCGGTAAACCTTCATCTTCGATTGGAATTTGTAAATGCTTTACAGTTACCGGAGTGTTCTCTGGTTTAGCAATAACACTTATTTCTCCAATTGGCTCTAAAATTGCATAATCAATATCAGATACCTTCGGAAAGCCTTGACTTCTTAAGATCGATAAGATTTGCACAATCGATAGTCTTGACTTTTCGATATTGTCTTCTACAAACTCACCGTGTTTTATTAAAATCGTTGGCTCCCCTAAAAAAAATCTGTTTCCCCATTGCCATAAGGTAAGCTTAGAGAAACAGATATGGATAAAAACAAGAAACGCTAAAGCATAAATTGTAGGAAGAAACTCAGTGCTAATAAGTGGCTCAGATGCGACAGTACCTATAATAATGATTGCTACTAAATCATAAGGTGTCATCTGAATAATTGTCGATTTCCCCATTAACCTCATGATGATGATTGTCAAAAGATAGATAACAAAAATCTTGAGGAGCAATTCCATTAAGCTCACCTCATATATATTTTCTACTATTTTCCCCAGTGTTTTCTCCGCTATGCTGTTAAATAACAAGTAGTATATTTCTTCAAGTCTAATGAAAGATGGCCTATTTATGAAAAATTAAATGGGGGCAATTAAGGTTAATCATTTCATACTATGAACTATCATGAAAATAAGGGGTTTAACAATGCGATATACGATTGTTACAGGGCTTCATCCAAGTTACTATGGCTATGGCTATGGCTTTGCACATTACATTTTCCCTCCCCAGACACAGCCAGAAATGTACCCAAACATATGGCAAGTACCATATATGACACCTGGTCAACATGGGATTCATCATGTTTATTATTATCGAAAATAAAAAAGCAAACCGTCCGGTTTGCTTTTTTACATTATTTCTCATCAACAACTTCTTTTAAAATTTCATAGGATCGCTTTTGTTTTTCTGGATCGAATATATATGACACTGCCATTATTTCATCCACGTTGTATTTTTCTTGGAAGCCTGTTAATTGTTCTCTAATAGATTCCTTTGAACCTAAAAGTGTAACACTTGACATCGACAGCGCCATTTCTTTTTCATGAGGCTGCCAAATATTTTCCATACTTTCTACTGGCGGACGTAAAGGATTTTGCGTACCTCTAACAACATTTAAGAAAAATTGCTGCATCGTCGTTTGTTCTCTTCTTGCTTCTTTATCACTATCAGCAGCGATAACATTTAAGCACACCATCATATATGGTTTGTCTAAGTATTCAGATGGTTGGAAGCGACTGCGGTAAATTGAGATGGCTTCTTCCATATAACGAGGAGCAAAGTGTGAAGCAAACACATATGGTAAGCCCAATTTTGCTGCAAGATAAGCTGAATCTGTTGAAGAACCAAGAATATAAATCGGTATATTAGTTTCTACTCCAGGATATGCCTTCACATAATCTTGCTTCTCAATAGGACCGAAATAAGTTAACAATGCGTTCACATCATCAGGAAATGTGTACACAGAATCATTTTGTGATCGTCTTAATGCACTTGCCGTCATCATATCCGTACCTGGTGCGCGGCCAAGTCCCAGGTCCAATCTGTTTGGATAAATAGTTGCCATTGTTCCGAATTGTTCAGCCACTACTAATGGTGAATGATTCGGCAACATGATTCCACCAGATCCAACGCGGATTTTTTCTGTATGCTCTAACGTATGTTTAATTAAAATGGAAGTAGCTGAGCTTACCAATGTTGATGTATTGTGATGTTCGGCAATCCAGTAGCGAGAATAACCCATTTTTTCAGTAGCTTGAGCTAAATCAACCATTGACTCGATCGCAGCTTTGCCATCCTGACCTTCTCGAATTGGGACTAAGTTTAAGACTGAAACAGGAATTTGTATATTAGACATTTCTACTTTCCTTTCTTCATTAAGTTACGATTCTATAGTAACAATTTAAACAACAGAAACAAACTTTTATGCTTAGCATTCTCCGCTACTCGAATTCAATTCTTTTTTGGGAATACGAAAAGGCTGCTGTTCACTAATAACAGCAGCCTTTTATCAATTATTTATTAGATCAAACGAGTTGTGACAATTCCGTCAATTTTTGTAATTTGAGCTTCTAGTTGAGGAATGATATCACCGTTTACTTCATTATCGATGTCAATCATTGTGTATGCATATTCTCCACGGCTTCTATTCACCATGTCAGCGATGTTTAAATTATAGCTTGAAATCGCTTGAGTGATTTGACCAACCATGTTTGGAACATTTTTATGGAATGTCGCAACACGGCGCTTACCTGTGAATGGAAGTGACGCATTCGGGAAGTTTACAGAGTTTTTAATATTTCCAGTCTCTAAAAATTCCTTTACTTGTCGAGCTGCCATAATTGCACAGTTTTCTTCTGATTCTTTCGTTGAAGCTCCTAAGTGTGGGATAGGTACAACATTTTTCATTGATAACACATTTTCATTTGGAAAATCTGTTACATACTTTCCAACTTTTCCACTCTCAAGAGCTATCTTCATGTTCTCTTCATTTACTAATTCACCACGAGAAAAGTTTAAGATATGAACACCGGTTTTCATAATCGCAAATGTTTCTTCGTTAAACATGCCTTTTGTATCCGGAGTTAATGGAACGTGTACTGTAATATAATCAGAGTTTGCAAATAATTGCTCTAGGCTCATAGCACGTTGTACTTTACGAGATAAATTCCAAGCAGTATCAACAGAAATAAATGGATCAAATCCAATTACGTCCATATCTAGACCAAGTGCATCGTTTGCAACAAGCGCACCGATCGCTCCTAATCCGATAACCCCTAGAGTTTTTCCTTTAATTTCTTTTCCGACGAATTGTTTTTTACCTGCTTCTACAAGCTTAGGAATTTGATCGCCTTCACCAGCTAATGATTTCGTCCAGGCAACACCAGCAAAAAGGTTACGAGAAGAAGCCATAAGTGTCGTTAGAACCATTTCTTTAACCGCATTTGCGTTTGCACCTGGTGTATTGAAAACAACAATTCCTTGCTCTGTGCATTTTTCAACCGGAATATTATTTACGCCTGCACCAGCACGTGCGATTGCTTTTAAGTTGTTCGCAAATTCCATTGAGTGCATGTTAAAGCTACGTAAAACAATTGCATCAGGATTTTCACTATCATTGTCGATTGCATAGTTGCCTTTGCTAAAAACATTTAAACCAACTTCCGCAATATTGTTTAATGTTTTAATTGTCTTTACTTTTTCTAATGTTGTTGTACTCATTGAATTCTCCTCTTTTCGGGTGTTTTTAAAATTTTATGAATATTTTCATTTTAATAGGATAATGGTATTATACCATAGTGCGACATAAACATCCCACCTATTAAACAGAAAAAGGCAAGGGATTAATTCCCTTACCTTTGCCCAGGCGAACGGCTTCGACACTATGTGCTCCCTCACGGTAATCCGTGTTTCGCCAGTTACACATAGTCTTTTTAATTACCTATATCATACCATATTTCTACTTAACTTCAACCCTAATTTGATGAATCTTCATATTTTAAAAAATCCTAATGTACATTTACTTAAGTATTCATCTTGTCTGATAACTATACTAAATCATTCAATAGTTTAAATTAAAGGGTGATATCAGAAGAGCTTCAAAAAATTAACACAGTGGAAATTGATGAGGGAAACAAAAGAAGATTCAATATTTCCTGGGTAAGCGCATAAACTGACTTTTTTTGCAAAAATGCTATTCTATTTTTATTAATATTTAAGAAAACGTCATAAGCATCTTTTTATTCATTACCTTCCATTTATGCTACAATAGCATATAAAATCAGTAGAGGTGAACTAGATGAAAATAGAAATATGGTCGGATTTTGTATGTCCATTTTGCTATATCGGGAAACGCAGATTAGAAATGGCACTGGAACAATTTCCATTTAAAGATCAAGTAGAAATTGAGTATAAGAGTTTTGAGTTAGATCCAAACGCTGATGCGCACTCCACACAAGGTATCTATGAGGCACTGGCTCAAAAATATGGTACAAGTGAAGATCAAATGAAGCAAATGAATGAAGGTCTCATCCAACAAGCTGCTGAGATCGGATTAGCTTTTGATTACGAACATATAAAACCTACAAACACTTTTCAGGCTCACCGTTTAGCAAAATATGCTAAATCAATAGGAATAGATAAAGAATTAACAGAAAAACTACTGTCTGCTTATTTTACTGAATCAAGAAATGTAGGAGATATTGATACTTTAGTTGATATTGCCACAGAATCAGGAATGGATCGAAATAAAGCACTGGAATTGTTAGAGAATAAAACCGCTTATGCCGAAGAGGTTCGAGACGATCAAAGATTAGCACAGCAATATGGAATTCAAGGTGTTCCATTCTTCCTTATCAATCAAAAATATGCTATTTCAGGTGCACAATCACCAGAAACATTTGCTGGAGCACTTCAAAAGGTTTGGGAAGAAGATAATCAAAAGCCTAAATTCGAAGATCTCTCTACTTCAAATGATGTTTGTAAGGATGAAGAATGCATTATTCCACCTAAAAATTAAGAGAAATATCCATAATCCTCACCTAAGAATGACTTACACTCGATGAATAGGTCATTCTTTTTCTATGTTAATAATCCATTTATACTACCCTACTATAATAAGTAATAGAATTCCTTTCACCCTAGCAGAATTCCGGGATTCCACCAACCAACATACTCTCATGATAATAGAAAATTAACTAACCATTCATAAAATAATAAAAATCCCAAAGAAATGTAACATATTTTTTAAAATAAGCTGTAAAAGGAAACCGGTAAAGGAACACGATATCGATCATTTATCACTACTACAAAAAAAAAAACCTATATACCCAACTTTTTGGTTTAATAAGTCATTTTTCTATAACAACGCATCTGCTTCAACAATTTCCAATGTTAAATTCTCTTTTTCTGACAAATCAATTTCATAAGGTGTGACTTCTTGATTGTCCTCATCACGAATAATACGGATATTAGGACGTCCAACAGAATGAAAATTGTATTTCGTAACAATCCCTAATCTTCGATCGTTTAATCTTACTGTTAAACCTTGGGGATAAATAGCAATACAATTTTTAAATAGCTTAAGCTGATTTACGTCAAATTGTGTACCACTACCTGAGTATAAGAGCTCCATTCCTTGATGTGGCAACATTGCAGGTCTATATACTCGATGACTTGTTACAGCATCAAACACATCAGCGACACTTATGATTTTAGCATACGGATGGATTTCCTCTCCTTTGATTCCTCTGGGATATCCCGCCCCGTCATTTCTTTCGTGATGCTGTAGGGCGCAGTGTGCGACAACTAATGGCAACTCATGAACCTTTCGAAGTATATTAAAACCAAGTTCTGAATGAGATTTCATTTCTTGGAATTCTTCCATAGTTAGTCGACCGGGTTTATTTAATATTTCTGGTGAAACAAAAATCTTACCAAGATCGTGTAATAATGCACCTAATCCGATTTCTTCAATCTTCTTTGCTGGCAAGCCATTTTTGATCGCAAGCTGACATGAATATATTGTTACATTTAAGCTATGAGTGTAAACATGGCTGTCGTGAATTTTCGTTGTCGCTATTAAATTAAGTATTTTAGAATTTTCTGTTAGGCATGACATAATATCTTTAAATATTTTTTGGAAAGTTCGAATTGCTTTTTCCGTTTCAATCATTGACTGGACAGTTGGTCTTGTTCCATTCATCTCAGCAATCTTATCTAAACCTTCCGTTATAACGCTCGATGCTTCGTTTAATAATTCATCAGGAATCGATTCCACGATATCGATTCCTTCTGATGATTCATCTTCTATGTAAACACTATAAATGTTTAAATTTTTTAATCTGTTAATAAAACTATCAGTGAGCTTTGTTCCCTTACTTAATAGAATCTTTCCCTTTTCACTGTAAATGGCTCTACCCAATTTGATTCCGGATTGACATCGATCTAATCTTACTAAACGCATTTTCTTTCCCCTGTCTTTTGTGTATTCACCTAATAAGTGACTTTAAAAATGCGTTCACAGCTTTGTGTTGCATTTTTAGATAATCCGGTAGAGATATATGTTTCTCACTGTAAATTATAGTAAAAATTCCCTATAATTTCAATAAAATATCAAAACTTGAATTTTTATAAAAATAGTGAATTAAATTTTAATAGATGAAAATTGTAAAATTTATTGTAGTAATTTGCAGGTTTTATTTATCTTGCAATTTGCAATTTTTAAATTATAATTCTAAAAGAGGAGGTTGATGACATGGTTATTCATTTTAAATTAACAAACAAAGATCAAGTACCAACGTTAAACAGCATCGCATCCAAATACCCCTTTGAAATTTGGATTCAAAGCGAAGATCGAAGGTATGATGCAAACTCAATGCTATCTCTATATACTCTACCCTTTAAAAGAGAATTACAGTTGGTAGTAGAAGATGGTGTCGCGTCTAAAGATTTACTTGAAGATATGAAGGCATTTCGATAATATACATAGGCTTATAATATAATAGAAGAAAAAACATAAAAATTTGCTCCCCGGATGACAATGCACATGCCATGGTGGAGCAATCACATTTTAATACAAGTAAATTCCGAATGTTTCTTCGTCCTAATTACCCTTCATAAAAATCAGTTTGATGATCTTTATTTTGGGTATCATCCACGTCTGTTGATGATACAGATTCCAGACCATAACCGGTGGAACTTATCTCTAAATGTTCTTCTTTCCTTTTTACATTGAGACTAAAGTGTTCTCCTAAATGATCTTTTTGCATAATACCCCCCCTTACGAAAGTGGACAGCCTAGGGGTTGCCCCTTGTTTACACAGAGTAGCTTCGTTGTTGACTAATATTTTTTTGCTGTGTCAGGTTCCATTTTCCCCATTCCTTCTTGAATCCAGGATTTGTGCCGTGTAATGAAGCTGGACCTGGTTTTAGGCACGGTTTCTCACCCATTGGTTCTGGGTGTTGAACATATTGGAAATTTGCTTGACCATCTAAAGTTTGGCCCATTAGCCCCAGCTACCTTTTTACTATCCTCACCCTTTTCCAATTTTATTAATAAAACACTTTCTCCTTTAGTATAGGTAAGCGCATCAAAGTTATGGTGACTAATTGTTACCATATAAAAAGAAGCAGTACAGGCCTTTTCCTTCAAAGTGACAAGAACCAGAGTATCTTTATTGAAATATAATGTAATAAGTAAATAGAACACTCGTACTGAAAACTATTCAAAGTAAACCTGTATATATCTGGCGATTCAAAAGGAAAAAGGAAACAATGGGCATAAGTGATAGAACGATTGAATAATCGAAAGCCGGTTCCTCTTTTTTATCCACTTAATTTTACTCATTTTTTCTAATAGAAAAAAATAAAAAGATCCCGAACTGATTTACAGTTCTGAACCTTTTTACTAACAAATTCATTTTTTTATTCTTTGTAGCCTTCCCTTTTAACTTGCACATCTTCTCCAGCTACATCTTCAATGACAGGATTTACCTCACCTTCCATATATGCATCTGATACTTGCTCATGGGTTGTTGCTAATCCTGATGACAATGTATCTTTTGATTGATAATCTTCCACTTCATATGTTTTTCCAGCAATTTTCGATGTTTCGTTGTTATTACTGTTTTTTGGCATATTTTTCACATCCTTATATCAGTTATTAATTAAGAATCGCGTTGTTGTTTTTTGGCTACATCATGATTAGGTGAGGTATTGTTACCAGTAGATGCCTCATACCCAACATTGTATGTAACATTTTGTTGTTGCTGTAATGCGTCAGGCATTTTGTATTGATCTAAATCTTGTTGAAACTGTTTGTTATTATCTTTCATTCTTAATCCCCTTTTCCATTTAAAAATACATTTTCATTATGTCCAAACAAGATAAATACATGTACATAACAGCACCCATCTCTTGTTTAATCCATATATTATTGTTAAAAAGAGGAGTGTCTTCATGATTTATTATCCATTTCATTTTTCCCGACTGTTTTCAGGCTGTTGTCATTTTACCGGCTATACGCCATATGATGCTAACAACTATGATGAAATCTATTACAACGGATATAATCCAACATCAATTTATGATTACCGTTCATTTCAAGAACAAGCTTCAACTAACTTAAACGATTTCTAATATGGAAAAACGAAAAAAGAGTAGGATTTTCTACTCTTTTTTCGTTTTCTTTAAAATTGATCATCCGGATGTAAATTATTTTGCATATACTCTTGAACCTTAATTACTTGTTCCGGTGTTGCAAGCTCTGTTTTATACCATCCCTTTTGTTCCATTACTTCATAAAGCTTATAATGATTGTCGGTTGCATTTTCAAGACAATTATTATATATATCACGAAGTTCTTTATGTGAGGTTTCCAGCATTGTACTACTTATACTCCGACATCTTCCTTTTTCAAGTTCCAAACAAAGTTGCACCATTTCTCGGTCTGTTAACCCGCGTCCTTCCATATTGTTTGGCATATTCTTGTCTCCTTTTTACATTATTGAATCATTTTTGATTGGTTAAAATACTGCGAAAGATCAGCAACTTTTAGCTGATGTTGTTCAGCGATTTGCTCAAGCGTTCCTCTAAGAGCTTGATCATCACAAAGTGAGGCACACCAATTAAGTGTTTTTCCTAATATTTCTTCCGCTCTAATTTCATCTTCTATTAGTGATAGTTCCTTCATAGTTAGTTGTTTCATTTCAGTCACCTCCAAGGATAATGTCCTTTTCTAAACTAGTATTGATTACTGTAAATGCTTTTATCCAAATGGATACTATTTCTTACATAAGGTAAAGTCAAAACGTAAATAGTAAAAATGAAATAAGATAGGAGGAATAGCAAGTGAAACATATTAAAGCGTTTATGATTAAAGCTGTTTCTACATTCATCTTACTTTTTGTCATTTTAGGGTTGTTGTTTAATTACTCAATTGGTGACATCTTTATCTTAACGCTGATTTTAGGCGTTGTGTCCTATCTTCTTGGAGATCTTATGTTGTTGCCCAGAACTTCAAACCTAACTGCAACCGTATCAGATTTCGCCATTGCCCTGCTAATTACATGGTTTTACTTAGCTAACAATACCATTTCAGCGACAAATGTGTTTTTAGCATCACTACTAACCGCTATTGGTGTTACTCTATTTGAAATATTCTTCCATAGATATATGAGAAAACAAGTCCTTCACGAGAAAGAGGACTTTGGAAGGCTTGGAAATTTACGATACAACGCTGAAGTTTCAGAAGAACTAACACCAGACCGCAAGAAGATAAAAGAAGATTAAGAACAAAAGACAAGCACCTTAATTAGCTTATGAACTCGATTTGCAAAAATTAAGACTCGCGCGCTACACCTAAGCAATAATTAAAAAGAAGAAGGCACCTCTAAATTGGTAAATGCCTTCTTCTTCTTTTTAACTATTTCCGAGCTTACTTTGGTCCAAAGCATCTGAATCAGTAGCACTTGTTATACTTTTCCCATTGATAACTAGTTGAAAATCTCCTACTCCTCCGCCTCCAGAACCAGATGTTGATTTTTCAACACTACTTGGAGAAATGGAATAAGAATCACCAAAATTCACAACACCACCACTTACACTCTCAATTGTTACATTTTTAATGAAACATGGCATACATGTTAACTCCTTTGGTTAAGACCTTGTTTCATAGTATGCATGGAATGTCCATTGTTGTGGACATGATCCCAGTGTAATGATTTAATACCAAATTGCCTACATTTTCATGTTTAAAAGAAGTTGTTTTTTCTAATACTATTGCAAGTATTTATTCTGTATAAACTGGGGGATTTCAATGAAAAATGTTAGATATATAATTAAAGATGATTTTCAAGCAGATAAGATAGCTGAGGATTTAAAAGTCCAATTAGAAGTAAATAGACAAGGCGATGTTTCTATAACAAGTATTAAAAATCGCAATGAAGTAATTGTTCAAATACCTGAAGCAAATGACAGTCTCGAAGAAATACTATCAAGTTTCATGCATGACTACCAAGAAGGAGTAGCATTGGAATAGCTCTAGATTTTGACTTGAATTAAAACCAAATTAGGACTGCCCTTTACTTTAAGTTAAACTTATAAAGGGATTTCCAAAATGTATGAAAGACTTTTCATCCGTTTAATTGAGGCGTTTTGTCCTTCATCCACCTTATGAAGAACTTTTCAGCTGTTTATTTGGGGTATTTTGTCCTTCATCCACCTTATGAAGAACTCTTCGGCTGTTCATTTGAGGCGTTTTGTCCTTCATCGACCTGATGAAGGACTCTTCGGCTGTTCATTTGAGGCGTTTTGTCCTTCATCCACCTGATGAAGGACTTTTCAGCTGTTCATTTGAGGTGTTTTGTCCTTCATCGACCTGGTGAAGGACTTTTCAGCCGCTCATTTGAAGCGTTTTGTTCTTCATCCACCTGATGAAGGACTTTTCAGCTTTTCATTTGAAGCGTTTTGTTCTTCAT